>NYZD01000125.1 GCA_002685935.1 Planctomycetaceae bacterium
CCCGAGATCATCGCCGAATGGGAAGCCGACGGCCTGATCAAACAACGCATCGTCATCGACGTTGAAGACGGCCTGTCCGCCCCCATCCTCGTCTTCCGACCCGCCGATGCCAAAGGCAAACTCCCCGTCATCCTCGCCTGCCACGGACACGGCCCCTACGGCAAGGATGGCCCCATGGGCGTCGTCGCCGGGGATGCCGACCGACAGGCGAACTTCAACATCCACAATTACACCTACGGCCTGCAAATGGCCAAAGCAGGCTTCGTCACCGTCTCCATCGACTGGCGCGGCTTCGGTGAACGCGACGACCGCAACGAACGCATGAAACACGACGTCATCCGCGCCCGCGATATCTGCAACGTCAACTACCTCCGCGCCAGCATGATGGGCATGACAATCCTCGGCATGGACGTCCACGATGGCATGTGCGCCCTGGACTACGTCACCAAACAACGCTTCGTCGACCCCAAACGCATCGGCGTCATGGGCCTGAGCTTCGGCGGCACCATGACCACATGGATGTCACTCATCGACCAACGCATCAAGGCCGCCGACATCATCTGCTACTCCGACCGATTCGCAGATTTCGCCATGCGCGATACCAACACGTGCGGCTCCCAGATCACCCCCAACCTCTACGCGCTCGCCGATCTGCCCGATCTGCACGGCCTGATCGCCCCCCGCCCCCTGCTTGTCGAGATCGGCTCCGCCGACAACTGCTTCCTCATCGAATCCGCCACGAGCTGCTTCAAGGAAGTTGAAAAAATCTACGCCGCCGCCGGTGTCCGCGATCGCCTCGAACTCGACCTGTTCGACGGCGGACACGCCTGGGGCGCCAACAAATCCGTCGCCTTCTTCACCAAACACCTCTAACCACCCACCTCGCGCTCTTTTTGGGCACACCCCTCAGATTCTGACGCGCCCGCAGTCAATGCCGGGCCGGCCATCACGCATCCCGCCCACCTCGCATAACGACAAGCCACTTACTGACAACATCTTAAGCGCATAACCCCCCCGTTGGCACGGCCCTTGTAGTATCCCGCTTGGGCAACCTGCCGCGCTGCGCACCGGCGCGGCGGGATCAATGAATCGCCAGGTGTCCCGCGCGAGCAACCCTCAGGAGACCCCCATGAGCACGGATCACGTCCAACTGGTTCACCAAAGCAGACGCGGCCCCATCCGCCGATGGCTGCCCCTCGCGCTTTTCGTCGCACTGTTCGCGCCCGCCGTGGCAATGGCACAGGACGATACGCCCCCGTCGCCCGTCGATGCGACGTTCATCGTCAACAATCTCTGGATCATGATCGCCGGCATGCTCGTGTTCACCATGCACCTCGGCTTCGCCATGCTCGAAAGCGGACTCACCCGATCCAAGAATACCGTCAACATCCTGTTCAAGAACACCATGATCATCTGCATCGGCCTGCTCACCTACGGCCTGTGCGGCTTCGCCCTCATGTATCCCGGCGATTTCGACCTCGGCGGCGTCTTCGGCTACGGCGGATGGGGTATCACCAAGGATACCGAAGACCTGAAGTTCATGGGGCCCGATTACGCCGGCTACACTTGGTACACTGACTTCTTCTTCCAGGCCATGTTCGCCGCCACCGCCGCCACCATCGTCTCCGGCGCCGTCGCCGGGCGGATCAAGCTCTCCAGTTTCCTGATCTTCACCGCCATCTTCGTCGCAATCTCATATCCCATCACCGGGTCATGGAAGTGGGGCGGCGGATGGCTTGACGGAATGGGCTTCCATGACTTTGCCGGCTCCACGCTCGTCCACTCCGTCGGCGGCTGGGGCGCATTGATCATGGTCCTGCTCCTCGGCCCCCGACTCGGCAAATACAACAACGGCGGCTCTTCCAACGCCATCCCCGGACACAACCTCACCCTCGCCGCCATCGGCGTCTTCCTCCTGTGGTTCGGTTGGTTCGGCTTCAACGGCGGGTCGGTCCTCGACGCCAGCCCCAATGCCGTCTCACTCGTCATCGTCACCACCGCCATGGCCGCCGCCGGCGGCGGCCTGACGACCGCCATCATCTCATGGTTCGCCGGAGGCAAACCTGACCTCACCATGGCCCTCAACGGCATCCTCGCCGGTCTCGTCGGCATCACCGCCGGCGCCGACCAAATGGCCGTCTGGGAAGCCGTCGTCATCGGCGGCGTCGCCGGCACAATCGTCTATTTCTCGGTCTTGATCATCGACAGGATCCGCATCGACGACCCCGTCGGCGCCATCAGTGTCCACCTCGTCTGCGGCATCTGGGGCACAATGGCCGTCGGCATCTTCGGCGCTAAGGCAAGTCTTGCCCAATTCGGCCACCAGGCCGTCGGCGTCCTCGCCATCGGTGGATTCACCGTTGCCTTCGTCGCCATCGTCGGCTTCGCAATCAAAGCCACCATGGGACTCCGCGTCTCCGACGCCGAACAGATCGAGGGCCTCGACCTCGGCGAGCACGACATGGCCGCCTACCCCGACTTCCAGCCAACCTTCATCAAAAGCTATCACCTACGTGAAGTGTAATCCCCCACTACGACCAACCAGATAGACGCCCGGCTGGGCGGCGCACACGCGTCGCCCAGCCGGCTCCCTTATCGCCAGATCAGCAGCACGCAACGCCAAATCACCACTGCCAGCAACGCCGCCACCGGCAGCGTCGTCACCCACGCCGCCAGCACCTGACCGATCACCTTCCAGTGCGCCCGGCGATTCGCGATGCCGATCCCGAACAGACTCCCGCACGACACATGTGTCGTGCTCACCGGCAGCCCCATCTTGCTCGCGATGATCACCAGCCCCGCCGTGATGAAGTTCGCCGTGAACGCCTGCCCGTCATTCATCTCCGTGATCCGAAAACTCATCGTCTGTGCCACCCGCCGATACGCCAGCATCCCCCCCGCCGCGATCGCCACCCCCGTCACCAACAGCGACGGCACGCGACCCATCACCCCCATCGCGAACATCAACGCCGCGATCTTTGGCGTGTCGTTTAACCCCCGCGCAAAACTCAATGCCCCCGCCGTAATCACATGCGACACGTTCAACACGCGCTGCGCATCAATCCCCGCCACGCGCCCTTCATACCGCTGCTGGCACTCTTCAACACTCGCCTCCGCCAGACGCACACCCGTTGATTGATGCATCACACTCCCGTCCGCACTCACGCTGACCGGCACGAACTCCCGCTCCACGCAAACACAAGTCTGATGGTTCACCCCCAGCCGCCGCCGCAAATGCCGAAACAGCAGGTACGCCCCGAACGCCAGAACAATCGCCATCGGCGGCGACATCAGCAGCGGCATCAACAGCCCGTCCCACAACTCCGCCCAGTTGATCCACTGCGTCGCCAGCCCCACGCCGACTAGCGCCCCCACGATCGCGTGCGTCGTGGAGATCGGCATACCGATGAACGTCGCAAGCAACACCGTGCCCGCCGCCGCCAAACTGATCGTCAGCGCGAATCCGCCCGTGCCGGCGATCGTCGGATCCACAATGTCCTTACCCGCGAATTTCTTCAGCAGATGCCCCGCCAACAGAATCGCACAAATCGACCCCACAAACGTGCACGCCGTCCCGAAAACCATCGCCGTCCGCACCGACAATGTTCGACTGCCGATCAGCGTCGCCACCCCCTTCACGTTGTCATTGGACCCATTGGCGAATCCCAGCATCGACGCGATCAAAGCGATAAGCAGTTGCATCAAGGGGTCGATACCTCCCGGCCGGCCGACAAGACCCGCGACGGCACGTCAACACCGAGTTCAATGGGATAACACGTGTGTAGCGAAGGTGTGACCGCCCACCGCATCCCTATTCCCGCCACCCTCAACGCCCCAATCACCTTGATCTAATGCATCGACAGCCCTGGCAGGTCGCCCGGGCCGATCTCAGTCGCTCGGCTCACGCCGCCACGTCCCCCGAACCGGATACAACAGCATGTCCTGCGTCCATTCCACGTGAAACTGCGCCGCCGCGGACGGGTCCCAGTCGTACGCCACCGCCGTCCGCGTGCCCGAACCCAGAAACGCCAGCAACATCGCGTTGCCGCTCGTCCACCCAGGGCGTTCCACAATCTCCGTGATGATCGAACTGAGATCCGGCGTCCGCTGATCCGGACCCGCTTCACCAATCACCGACCACGCCGCCGGCGTCCACCCCTCCCACGCCACCGTCGCCAAACGACTGCCGATATTGTTAAGCGTCGGCGTGATCGGAGCCGAGTCGTCCGCCGCCCCGCCCTTGATCCACAAACTCGTCGGCCCCGTCCACACTTCATCCGCCGTGAACTGCACGTACGCATGTGTGATGATCGCGCCCTGCGGAATCTGCACGTCCGTGAACCGCACCGCCGCGACATCGGAACTCGGTGACACCACCAATTCCAGATCCGTACTGTCGTGGTAGACCACGTCCGTCACGCTGTGCTGCTCCGCGTCATCCGCGCCCGATGCGATGCCCCGATCCACCGTCCCCACCGTCGACGGGCTCATCACCATGCTGTAGATCCGCACCGAGTCACCCACCGTCGCCTTGCCGTACACCCGCACCGGATCAACGTTGTTGTTAGCCAGATCCCCGTCCACCTCATCCACATACTTCCTGTTGATCACCGCACCGGCGATGTTCATATCCACCGACCACGCGTCATTCGCCTCATCCAGCCGCCACGTCGGATTGTTCACCAGGTTCCACACCGCCAGATCAAGTGCCGAATGCGCCGACACCCGCGCGTGGCTCACCTCCTGCCCCGCCTGCGTCGTGCGGCTGACCACGCGATTCATCATCAGCCCCGCAATGCCGATCACCGTCACCAAAGTCGACGCGCCGAGCACCAGCACCAGCGCACTGCCCCGCCGCCGAGATCGCTCGCCGTGCCTCATGGCGACACCCCCCCCGGGCCCGCCACGTCCAGGTCCGCGTCATCCACGCCGCCCGCCGCCCCCGGTTGCTGCCACGCCTGCGTCCGCAAAGCCGACAACGCCGCGACCTGCTTGCCTCGATGCAATACCGTCACATCGATCTGTTTCATGCCGGCCGGCTCCGTCGTGCTCGCGGGCAACACGATCGCGACCGCCACGCTCCGCTCGAAATCCGCCGCATCCGGAATCGGCGTCCCGTCCCGCATCTGCGGCGCGGCCGACGTCCAGTTGTGATAATCATCCACATCATCAAACAACGACCGATCGCCTACAGACTCCGAAAAGTCCACGCCAAACGACGTCGGCGACCCCGGCTCCGCGAAATCCGTCTGAAGAATCTCCGACATCAGATCAGCCGCCAGCAGTTCCCCCCGCGCCCGATCCACGTTCTGCAGCCGCGCCCCCCGCGCCGCCCCCACCGTGTTCATCACCGCCACGAACAACACCGACAACACCATCATCGCCACGATCACTTCCACCAGACTGTAAGCCCGGCCGCCGCCTGGCCGATCATGCCGCCTTCGCAGACCCGTACGCTGCATCATCATGGCGCCACCACCCCCGAAGCCCCGCCCACGCGAATACGTACGTAATCGTACGCCACCGCGCTGCCGCTCCAGCGATACAGCGTCGCGCGCGGTGGATCGCCCCCCGGGATGATGCGCGTGTACGAGTAAGTCCCCTGATCCACCCCCTGCACCTGCACGTTGACTGTATCCAGATCCGGATCGATCAGCAGACGCACTTGAACGAACCCCTGCGGCAGTCCCGTGATCTTCACAATCGTCGCCCCGCCCGCCGTGATCTGCAACTGCTGAGTCATGTCCGCCAGCAGCTTGAGCGTGGCCACGATCGGAATGAACTTCCCGCCCGAGTAATCCGCATTCATCCAGAAGTACCCGCCCGCCTGGCCCGCGCCCGTCGCCTGATACCGCAGATCCACCGTCGTGATCTCCGTGAAACCGTTGTCCGGCGCCGTGTCCAACTCCCCGTCACACTGCCACACGCCACCGACCAGATTGTTCGGATCGATCGTGCCGTTGCCACGGATGTTCCAGTCACCGCCGCCGTCAGCATTGATATCCAGCCACTCCGGGTCGGTGTTGAAATGGCTTTCCCACATCGCCGACAGCACCTCCGGCGCGTTCGGCAAATTGACACTGCTCTGCACCGTCGCCGCATCGCCGATCACGTCCAGCGTCACGTCAATCCCCGTCACATAATCACGCGTCACCTCCTGCGGCGACGCGGCGGGCACAACCGTCGTACCGAATACCTCGTACATCAGGACCTTGTCCGAATCGTAGCTATACGAAGTCCCCGCATCGATGGTCGTAAGCCGCCCCTCGCCGCCCGGGGCAGGATTATTGTCATATCGAAGTTTCGCCGCGTTCCCCCCGCCACTGATGTTGGCGAAGACCACACACCATCCGTCGCCCGTGGGGGACAGCCCGGAGGCATTGAGGAGACTCACATCGTGCCACGCATGGGCGCCACCAAGCAGGGCCTCGGAGAATGGCGTTTCGTCGATGATCGCCCCGGCGGGCAAGCCGCCGCCGTCCGCTGCATACAGCCGCACGCCCATCCACTCGTCGGCGCCGCCGCCGTCGCTCGCCCTGAAAGCCACGCGCGTGACGGCCCAACTCAATACCTCGGGCGCGAACGCCGGTTTGAAGAACTGTCCCGGCCACTCGACGTCCTTCACATCGACGCCCTTGCCGTCGTTCGCTCCACCCGGCGGCTTGTAATACGCCAGCCGCATCTCGGCCGATTCAACCGGCGGACCGGGATATTGCTCGGTCATCGATCGAGCCATATACCCCAGCCCAAACTGATTCACGTCCGCCACCACCGTCACCGCCGACCCACCGTTGACCTGACGCGTCAGCGGATCCCCCACCACCCCGCTCCAGGCGTATCGAATCACCTCATATTCACCATCGCCGTTCCGGTCCGCGACCAGAAACGTGATCGCCCGCGCAGTCCGCTCCGTGATGTACACCGCATCCTGCACTTGCTCCAGCAACTGAGCCGCCGTCTCACCCGCCGCCAGTGTCTCCGTCAGCGGATCGTCCGGTCCCGGCAACGCCTTCGACGCCAGCAACACCGACGACGTGATCGCCGCGAACAGAATCGACATCACCGCCATGCTCACCACCAGCTCCGCCAGCGAGAACCCGCGCCGCCCGGCGCCGCCAACCAAATCAACATGCCCCGCTCGGCCAATCATTGGATCGTGATGCTCCCGGTACTTGCGTCCAACAGGATCGATCGCTTGTGTTTCCCCACCAGGATCACCACCACCCCGCCCGCATCGTGATCACCAAACACATCAAACGTCACCGTGTCACTCACCGGTCCCGACCCGAACGCCGCGCTCGTCACGTCCGCGCCGTACGGCGTCACCGTCAAATCAACCCCGTACCGCTTCTGCGAATCATCCATGTGCGCCACCGCCGGCATCTCGTAACCGTCCGCCGCCACGCTGAACTGCACCGCCACGTTCTGATTCGTTCGCTGCGCCACCGAACGCGCATACGCCAGATCAGCCGCGATCCGCTGGGCCGTTAGATCCGCCCGATAACGCATCGTCGCATCGATGTAACGCGGTATCGCGAGGATCGAGATCGTGCTGATGATGGCCATCACCATGATCAGCTCCAGCAGATTGAACCCGCCACTCCGCCCACCCCGCCCCGCAACCCCGCCGCCCTTCGATGCACACCGAAGTCGAGCTAGGCCTCGTGTGTCATCCGCACGATTGACCATGGTCCCTCGAAAATCAGAACGGGCCGCGCAGTGCCGTTGTCTTCGGCGCCGCTCGGCCCGTCCCTCTTGGCACGTTCGATGTCCTGTCGCGTCACACTTCGTGATGCAGCCCAGCTCACAACGTCCACCTGGCCGTCACGTCAGCCCGCGACAATCTTGCCCACCCCGACCGTCAGTACGTGTTGTACGCCGTGCCGTCCGGGTCGGTCTCAGTGGTCGTGTTCGCCTTGATGTCGCCCGAGGCCTCCGTGTAAATCCACCCCGTGCCCGCCGTGTCCGTGCTGTCCACGCCCGTCGCGCCTTTCTTGGCGCCCACCGGCAGCGGCGGCACCGCCTTCAGATACGGACCGTAGATGATCCCGCCCGCCTGATCCGCGACGCTGCTGAAACTGCTGCCCGCGAAGTTGCTGAAGCTCGTCATCTGACTCACGAAACTCGCCAGCGTCGGGAACGCGCCTTCATGCTCCGCGCGATACAGCTCAATCGCGTTACGCAGCACTGCCAGGTCGCCCCGCAAAGCCGACGCGCCCGAGTTCGATGCGCCTCGTGTCATCCGTGGAATCGCGATCACCGCAATGATGCCGATAATCACAACCACAATCACCAGTTCGATCAGACTGAATCCCTTCTTCCGCTTACGACTGGACATCATTTTCCGTGCCTCCATGAGTTAACCAAAAGCGGCAAGAAACCTCTCGCCATGATTCCCATCATCGGTGCGCAAAACACTTGACTTAACCTCGACCGGACGTTTCCGATACCGTTCGATCGCCGCCGGATATCTCAACCATCCGGCGCTCGCACGCGCATCGACCCCGCTCCGACGCTGGGTCCGGATATGCCCGGTCGGTCCATCTCCAGCACCACCTCGTACTCGCCATACGCCAGCGTCGCCGACTTCTCCGTCACCGCCACCAGCCGATAATCATCGATCTTGTACCCCATCGGGACCACCAGCCCGTCGATCAGCGCCATCTGATTCCGCGCACTGATCATCACGCCCGTCAACGCGCCGGGAAGCGGCGGCCGCCCCGTCCTTGCCTCCGCCACGCCGGCCTTCGGCCCACCCATCGATGGATCGACCGCCCAATCCGCCGGCGCCGCGAACACATCAGGCACCTCAGCCAGATCCATGCCATGGGTATCGGCATAGGCCTGCAACCGGTCCGTGATCAACACGCGATTCACCGCGCCACCCGTCGCGACAGGCGGCGTGACCCGGCCCGCTTGCGTCGGACCCGCCGGCATCGCCCCCGCCGGCGCAGGCGCCGGTGCGCCATCATCACGCCCGCCGCCAAGCACCAACTGATCCACCGCTAACGCACCCACCGCCAACGCCACGATCGCGCCGTAGATCACGTGTTTTGTGCGGTTCGCCTTAGCCACATTCACTCCAATCCTTCATCCCGCTCATCGCGCGGTCAGCACCGCATCCGATCCCCGGGAACCCGGCGGCGCCGTATGCCAGATCAAGTCAAACCCGAATGCCACCGGATGCGCCGCATCACGCGGGTCTGCTGTCAGATTGAACGCCTCGATGCCCGTGTCAGGAAACGTCGCCCCCAGCGCGTGCATGAACGCCGCACATTCACGATACCCACCCACTCCGTCCAGCTTGATCTTGATCCAGGCGTGCACCGGACCGCCGCGATCCCGCATCTCCGGCACGATCCCGTCCACCTGCAACCCCACCGAACCCGCCAACACCGTCACCTCTGCCAGATGCTGGTTCACCTGATCCGCCGGCTGAAGACGAATCCGATTGTCTTTCAGTGCCTGCTCCGCTTCGACCACGCCTCGCTGTACCCGCGCCAGCCGCGACTTCAATACCGTCGCCTCACGACGTTGAGTCGCGTACTTCGCCTGCGACGCCTCACGACGGGCACGCGATTCCAGCATCGGCTCAACCGCGGCCACCCACGTGCCCACCGCCAGCAGTACCACACACGTCAGGCCCATCAGGTCCACCCACCACGTGCGTTTGAAATTGTCCAGCCACTGATTCACTGCATCATCCTCACTCAACCCGCCAACGCGCACTCAACGGTGAACGCCACCGCCGGCCGCGTCAGATGCGTCGTGCGCTCGGTCCGCACCAATCCCACGCTGTCAAACAGACCCGTCTGCTCCAGCTCCAAAATGAACGTCGACACCGCCGCCTGATTATCACTCATGCCCTGTACTTCCAGTTCGTAACGGCCCGACGGTTGGGCCGAAGACCCTTCGGCCTGCTTCCCGGCGTCCAATGACCGCAACGATCCGCCCGGTCGCCCAGAATCCGCCGGGCGATCCAATGTCAGACGGCACCCCTGCAACACAATCTCGTCACCCCGCGCCCGCCCCAGCGCCGCCAGAAGAATCGACCAGTCCGGTTGCTGCGACACCGCCCGCGATGCCATCACCTCATGATGCAGTTGAATCAGCCGCGGCTCGGACGCCTGCAGTTCCGATTGCATTCGGATCGCTTCGACCGCCATCCGATCCAGGCGAGCCGACATCTCACCCGCACCCGAGCGCCCGCTCACCACCCAGCCCGACGCCCAGATCAGACCCATCACCCCGACATGAACCGCCAGCGCCCCCGCCCACCACTTCAGGCGACGACGACGATGCATCGCGTCCTGTCGACCCGACGGAATCAGATTGATCGATACACCCATGTCAATTCACCCCAAACATCGCCAGACCCATCGCCGCCGCCATCGTCGGGCTCTCCGCCAGCGCATTGAGCCCGCCGCCGTTGCCCGCCCACGACGTGGGTCGAAAGATCCGTGTTTCGCAGCCAATGCCTTCGGTGATCTGTTCGTTCAGGCCCGGCACGGTCGCGCCGTCCCCGACCATGATCAGCTCTCGCGCCGTCGCGTCCGGATAACGATGTTCCGCATAACTGAACGAGGCGCTGATCTCCGGGATCAGCTTATCCCCCATCGAACTCAGCATCGACGACACGTTCGTCTGTTCCGCCAGCGCCCCAAGCTCGTCCGTGCTCGCCGCCCCCATGCCCACCTGACCCACCAGCATTTCCGCCACTTCATCGTCCACCCCCGATCGACCGGTGATCGCTTCGTGAATCCCCTTGATGCCGTATTCGGTGAGCCGGCGCTCGTACACCACCACGCCCTGGTGCATCACAAACAGCCGCGTGCTGCTCCAACCCAGATCACACACCGCACTGATGCGCCCCGGATCGCTCAACATCACACCCACCGCCCGCGCCGTCGCCAGCATCCGCGTGTCCAACGCCATCACGCTCAGACCCGTCGATTCAACCGTATCCAGAAACTCATTCGCGTCGTGATGCGAACAGCCCACCGCCATCACCGGCACGCCCGCCCGGGCAGGCTTCGGCAAATCCCAGCAGCCCGCCTCCACTTCAAGCGGATCACGCTGATGAATACGCGATAACTCACCCGTCGCGATCACTTCAATCGGAGCCCCCGATTCGCGCGGCGGCAGCTCCAACACCGCCGACATCACCAACCCCGTCGGCACCGCCGCGACAATCCGATGCCCCATAAATCCATGCCGGGGCAGCGCCCCACGCACACGATCCAATTCCTCCGCTTCCGGCGTCAGCGTGCTCTGCTCACGCGGCGTCGACATCACCGCACCAACCTGCCAACCCCCCGAGCGCCGCTGCAACTGCATCGCATGAATGCGGCGCGGCGTCACATCAAGACCAATCGGCGTGTGCTTGGTAACCGGTAACAATCTCATCGTGACCTCAATGCTGCATCGCCGACAGATCGAACAGCGGCAAATACATGCTCACCGCCACAAATCCCACCACGATGCCGATAAACACCAAAACCAACGGCTCCAATACGCTGGTCAGCGATTTGACCACCACTTCATTCTCCTCATCCAGAAAATCCGCCACCTGACTCAGCGTCGATCCGATCTTGCCCGTCTGCTCGCCGTTGCGCAACGCCTCGACCACCGTCGGATTCACCAGATTCGAATGCTCGAACGCCGTGCTCATCGTCTCGCCGCGGCTCACCGCGCTCTCCGCGTTCCCCAGGAGCGTCGCGTATCGCTGGTTGCCCGTGCTCTTGCGCGTCAACGCCAACGCGTCCAGCACCGGCACGTAGCTGTCCAACAGCGTCCCCAGCAGCCGAACCAGCCGCGCCGTCAGCAATTCACGCGTGATCGGACCGATCTTCGGCGCACGCAATATCACATCATTCAATACACGCTTGCCCCCCGGGGTCCGCAGCCACCACACCACACCACCAATGATCCCAAGCGTCACCGGCGTCACCACCCACCAATAACTGCGAATCACGTGACTCAGGAACATCAGCGCCGCCGTCGTCGGCGGAAGCGGCGCGCCCAGGGATTCGAACATGTCTTCAAACTTCGGCAACACCGCCACCAGCATCACCAGCACCGTCGCCACACCAATCCCCGCCAGCAGCGCCGGGTACACCATCGCCCCACCCACCGACCGGCGAAGCTGCAATTGACGCTCCGACAATAACGCCATCCGTTCGCACATCTCCGAGAGATTGCCCGACGCCTCCCCCGCTTCAACCACGCTGGTGAAAATCTCATCGAAATACTGCGGATGCGACTGCAGCGCCTCCGCCAGCGACGCGCCCGATTCCACCTTCTCTCGAATGTCCGCCAGCACCCCGGACCAGTCCGCGTCCGCGCTTTGATTCTCCAGGGCCGTCAACGCCTGTACCAGCGGCGTCCCCGTCGCCAGCAACATGTGCAACTGCTTCGAGAACATCACCAAACAACGCAGCCGCTGCTTCGCCCCCAACCTCATCCGACGAAGCTGCAAACCGCCCGACCGGGATCCTTTGCCCCGCCGCTCCCGGATCTGCGTGATGTACAACCCCGATTGGCGCAGCTTCTCCGTGGCGTCACGCACGCCCTCCGCCTCAATCACGTCCTCTACCACGTGGCCCGCGCCGTCGAATGCTTGATATGCCAGTTTCATCAGTCGTTCCTCACGCCGCCGGCGCCACCGCCGTATCCGTCGTCGTCACCACGTCAGGCGTCACCTGTTCGTTCTGCGTCACACGCAGCACCTCTTCGAGATTACTCTTGCCGTCAACCGCCAAGCGCACGCCTTCCTCACGCAACGTGCTGCCCCCCACCTTCTGCCATGCCTCACGAATCTCATGCGTCGCCGCCGACCGGTGAATCAGTTTCCGCACCGCGCTCGACGCCTCCATCACTTCGTACACGCCGATCCGACCCTTGAACCCGCTGTTATGGCACTGCGCGCACCCCACGCCCTTGTGGAACGCCCGTCCCGTCATCTCCAAAATACCCGCCTCCTCCAGCACGTTGTCTTCCGGAAAATATTTCGTGTCGCAACTCGGGCAGATCTTCCGCGCCAGGCGCTGCGCCACCACCCCGTTGATCACGCCCGACAACAGATAAGGCTCGACATTCATGTCCAGCAGCCGCGCGATCGTGCTCGGCGCGTCGTTCGTATGCAGCGTCGCCAAAACCAGGTGACCGGTCAGCGCCGCCTGCACCCCCACCCGCGCCGTCTCCTCATCACGAATCTCGCCGATCATGATCACGTCCGGATCCTGCCTCAGAATGCTCCGCAGCGCCCGCGCGAAGCTCATCCCGATCGCATCCTGGACCGCCACCTGATTGATCAGGTCGAGCTGATACTCCACCGGATCCTCGACCGTCACGATGTTCCGCTCCGGACTGCGCAGCAGATCGAGCGCCGAATAGAGCGTTGTCGTCTTGCCGCTGCCCGTCGGGCCCGTCACCAGAACCATCCCGTGTGGCTGGGTCAACATCTGCCGAAACGTCGCCAGAATCTCCTTCCGAAACCCAAGATCCTCCATCTTCACGCTCAGGTTTTCCTTATCGAGAATCCGCAACACCAGCTTCTCGCCCAACAGCGTCGGCATCGACGACACACGCAGATCAATGTCCCGCCCCTCCGCCACAATCCGCACCCGCCCTTCCTGCGGCAGACGCTTCTCGGCAATGTTCATCTTGCCGATCACCTTCACGCGCGAAACGACCGCCGCGTGCATCCCAGCCGGTGGCTTCATCAAATCACGCAGCGAACCATCCACCCGGTATCGAATCCGCGAACCGCTCCGCTCCGGCTCAATGTGAATATCACTCGCCCCGTCACGAATCGCCGTCAGCAGCGCCACGTTCACCAGGTTCACGATCGGGCTGCCCTCGACCATCTTGTCCAGGTCGGTCTCAGGCCCCTCGTCGATCGTCTCCTGCTCGATCACCTCAACATCAGATTCCGCCAGCGACGTCAGGAACCCATCGACGTCCACTTCGC
>NYZD01000126.1 GCA_002685935.1 Planctomycetaceae bacterium
CGAGCCAAAGCCGCCGGTCAGGGCGTGGTCTTCGAGGGTGAGGATCGGCGTGTGGGATTCGATCAGCTCATTGATCAGATCGATGTCGATGGGCTTGGCGAAGCGCGCATCGTAGACGGCGACGGCGTAGCCCTGGGTCTGCAGTTCGGTGCGGGCGGCGAGGGCTTCGGTGACCATGGTGCCGTAGGCGAGGATGGCCAGGTCGGAGCCGTCCGCGATGCGGTGGGCCTTGCCGAGCGCGTAGGGCGGGGCGTCGGCATCGATCGCGGGTTCGGCGACGTTGTCGCGCGGGTAGCGCATGGCGATGGGGCCGGCGTCGTGATCGGCCATGAACTTCAGGGCGGCGCGGAGGGTGGGCTCATCAATGGGGGCAAGCAGCGTCATATTCGGGAAGCCGCGCAGGAAGGTGATATCCAGGAACCCTTGATGGACGGCGCCGTCGCCGCCGACGAGGCCGGCGCGGTCCATGCAGAATCTGACGGGCAGTGACTGGAGTGAGACTTCCTGGAAGACCTGGTCGAAGGCGCGCTGCATGAAGGTGGAGTAGATGGTGGCGAAGGGCTTGAGGCCAGTCTTGGCCATGCCGGCGCACATGTCGACGCCGCAGGATTCGGCGATGCCGACGTCGAAGGCGCGCTCGGGGAACTGCGGGATGACTTTGGACAGGCCGGTGCCGTCGGGCATGCCGGCGGTGACGCAGGTGACTTTGTCGTCGCGCTGCATCAGATCGATCATGGCGTCGGCGTAGGCGCTGGTGAAGGAACGGCCGGAGCTGGCGATATTGACATTGCCGCCGTCGACGCTGAAGGGCTTGGGCGAATGGAATGTGGTGGGGTCGTCGGTGGAGAAGTCGTAGCCTTTGCCCTTGACGGTTTTGCAGTGCAACAGGACGGGGCGGTCGACGTCTTTGACTTCGTTGAGCATCTCGATGAGGGTCGGCAGGTCGTGGCCGTCGATGGGTCCGACGCAGAGCATGCCGAAGTGTTCGAACATGTGATCGTGGGCGAGGGCGGCTTTGGTCATCTCGCCGAGGCGGTGGTAGACCTCTTCGAGGGCGGAGGTGATGGTCTCGCCGCCGGGCAGGCGCTCGATGGCCTTGTGGGCGCGCTGCTTGAGTCCGCTGTACAGCGGGTGGAGGCGGACGCGATCGAAGTAGGCCGCCAGGCCGCCCTGGGGTTTACCGATGGACATGCCGTTGTCGTTGAGGACGACGAGGAACTGTCGCTTGAGGGTGGCGGCGTTGTTGAGACCTTCGAGGGCGACGCCGTTGACGATGGAGGAATCGCCGACGAGGGCAACGGCGTGGCGTTCGGTCTCGCCGTTGATCTGATCGCCGCGGGCCATGCCCAGTGCGGTGGGGATGGAGGTGCCGGCGTGTCCGACGCTGAACAGGTCGTATCCGCTTTCGAGGGGTTCGGGGAAGCCGGCCAGGCCGCCGGACTTGCGCAGTTGAGGGAGCGTGTCGAGTCGGCCGGTGAGCAGCTTGTGGGGATAGCACTGGTGGCCGACGTCGAACAGGAGCCGGTCGGAGCGGAAATCGAAGACGTAATGGAGGGCGACGGAGAGTTCGACGACGCCGAGGTTCGGGGCGAGGTGGCCGCCGGACTTGGCGACCTGATCGCAGATCGCGCGTCGGATCTCTTCGCAGAGGTCCTCAAGCTGATCGAGGTCGAGCTTGCGCAGGTCGGCGGGCTTTTGAATGGCCTCGAGCAGGGGGTAATTGGGTCCATCATCCATGAACGGGGGCTCCGGGGCACGCGAAGCTGCGGCGCGGAAGGTGAATCCAGACATTATCAATAATCATAGACCGGTCACAAGTCTGGGCAATCCCGGATGTTGGGTGACCTGAACCGCTTCGCATCGACATGCGGGGGTGCGGGGGCGACTGTTTTACCTTGTTCTTACGGCGAGGAACTCGCAAAGTTCGCGCAGGGGGGTGGCGGGGTCGCCGAGGTGGTCGAGGGCGGCGTGGGCTTCGACGCGGAGGCGCTCGACCTCGGAGCGCGAGGCGTCGAGGCCGAGGACGGCGGGGTAGGTGAGTTTGTCCTGGGCGACGTCTTTGCCGGCGGTCTTGCCGAGCTGCTCAGTGGTCTGGGTGACGTCCAATAAATCGTCGACGATCTGGAACATGAGGCCGACGGCTTCGGCGTAGTCGGTGAGTGCCTGGAGTTGGGCGTCATCGGCGCGGCCGCAGAGACCGCCCATGCGACAGGCGGCGAGCATGAGGGCGCCGGTTTTGTGGCGGTGGATCATGCGGAGGCGCTGTTGGTCGGTGAGGTCGGGATCGAATCCGCCGAGCGTGTCGTAAACCTGGCCGGCGACCATGTCGTTGGTGCCGCGGGCGAGTTCGAGGATGACGCGTCCGGCGAGGGCGGTGTCGGGGGTGCGGTCGACGATCAGTTCGAACGCGAGGGCGGTGAGTCCGTCGCCGGCGAGGATGGCCATGGCTTCGGAGGTGTATTTGTGGAGGGTGGGTCGGCCGCGGCGGAGGTCGTCGTCGTCCATGGCGGGCAGGTCGTCATGGATGAGCGAGAAACAGTGGATCATCTCGATGGCGGCGGCGGCGGGCATGGCCTGTTCGATGGCACCGCCGACGGCTTCACAGGATCGGATGACGATGATGGGGCGCATGCGTTTGCCGGGGCCGAGCAGGGAATACTTCATCGCATTGCGGAGGTCGTCGGGCATGGGGCGGCTGTTGAGGTAAGCCGCGAGGTAGGCCTCGACGTGGGGCGCGGGGGCGGCGAGTCGATCGGTGTCGATCTGGATGTCCGACGGTGCGGTGGCATGCATCGGCGAGGGGTCCGGTCTTGGCGAATCGTTCACAATTATAGGGGTTCACGGTGAATCATGCGGTGAGCGGCGGCGGCGGCGGGGTTGGGGGGCAATTCAAGGCGATTGTCGGGGTGTTTAGTATAATTGTTGATTGCCAAACATGGTTTCAGTCGTACTGGCACAACTTGAGACGTACGGGCCGGAGCATTGCCGGGCCACGACGTACGAGCAGGCAGATGCGTATACGCAGCGGCTGGCGCGGTCGCATTACGAGAATTTCTCGGTGTTGAGCCGATTCGTACCGCGGCGGCTGCGGGATGATTTCGCGCATGTGTATGCGTTCTGCCGGTGGGCGGACGATCTGGGGGATGAGACGGGGGATCGGGCACGGTCGTTGGAGCTATTGGGATGGTGGCGGCGGGAGCTGGCGGATTGTTACGCGGGTCGGCCGCGGCATCCGGTGTTCGTGGCGCTGAGTCAGACGATCGATCGGCATGAGATTCCGGCGGGGCCGTTTGAGGATCTGATCGCGGCGTTCGAGCAGGATCAGCGGCTGACGCGGTACGAGACGTGGGATCAGGTACTGGATTACTGCACGCGCAGCGCGGACCCGGTGGGGCGTCTGGTGCTGTATCTGTGCGACTATCGTGATGAGGCGCGGCAGCGGCTGTCGGATGCGACGTGCACGGCGCTACAACTGGCGAACTTCTGGCAGGACGTGCGGCGGGATATTGTGGAACGGGATCGGATCTACGTGCCGGCGGAGGCGCTGGGTGAGCAGGGATTGACGCATGACGATCTGGTGGGGCACGTGCGGGGGGAGGCGGGGTTGAGCGCGGCGCAGCATGGGGCGTATCGCGCGGTGGTGCGGGCGATGGTTGAGCGCACGCGGCCGCTGTTTGCGACCGGGCGGGGGTTGTGGCCGCGGCTGCGGGGTGAGGTGCGGACGCCGATTCAGTTGTTCACGCTGGGCGGCGAGACGATTCTGCGGATGATCGAGCGTTCGGATTACAGCACGCTGGACCGCCGGGTGTCTTTGTCGCGGGGGGCGAAGGTGTGGCTGATGATGCGGGCGGTGGCGGGCCGGGTGTGGCATCGGGGCGGGCGGAACGGTCAGGCGGACGACGCTTCATGACGATCGCGACGACGGTGAGTGCGAGCCTGGCGGCGTCGACGGCATTGTGTGAACAGATCACAAGCCGGCGGGCGCGGAATTTCTATCACGGGATGCGGATCGTGCCGGAGCCGAAGCGGTCGGCGATGTTCGCGATCTATGCGTGGATGCGCGAGGCGGATGACATCGCCGACGAGCCGGGCGACGAAGCGGAGAAGACGCAGCGGATCGAGGCGTTTCGGGCGCGGACGTTGGAGATGATCGATCCGGCGAATGAGCGGGCGGCGGAGGCGGAGGGGATTTGGCCGGCCGTGCGGTGGACGTGCGCGACGTATCAGATTCCCGAGCGGTATCTGCATGAGGCGATCGACGGGCAGCTATTGGATCAGCGGGTGCATCGGTATCGCACGTTCGAGGAGCTGTATCAATATTGTTACAAGGTGGCATCGGTGGTGGGGCTTTGCTGTATTGAGATCTGGGGGTACGAGGGCGGGGAAGAGACGCGGCAGCTTTCGGAGTGGCGGGGGATCGCGTTTCAACTGACGAACATATTGCGTGACGTGAAGGAGGATGCGGATCGGGGGCGGGTGTATCTGCCGTCGGAGGACTTTGAGTTGTTCGAGCTGCGGCCGTCGCAGTTCACGCTGGGGATGGTTGAGGATTCGGTGGAGGGATTGGGTCGGGTGGCCGAACGGGCGGCGGAGTATTACGAGAAGTCCGAGCCGCTGGATGCGCGGGTGGGGCGGGATGGCCGGCCGTGCCTGTGGGCGATGACGCGGATCTACCGGGGACTGCTGGAGAAGATTCGGCGTGACCCGGGGGTGGTGCTGAGCGGGAAGCGGGTGCGGCTGAACGGGGCGCACAAGGTGATGATCGCGCTGGGGGCGACGTGGCGCTCGCGGTGGTCGTCATGAGTGGGGGTGATGCGCGGGCGGGGACGGCGGTGGTGATGGGCGGGGGGTTGGCGGGGATCGCGGCGGCGCTGCGGTTGGCGGAGGCGGGGGTGACGGTGACGCTGATCGAGACACGGCGGAGACTGGGGGGGCGTGCGACGAGCTTTGAGCAGCGCGATGCGGAGCAAACGGTTGATAATTGTCAGCACGTGCTGCTGGGCTGCTGCACGAATCTGATCGATTTGTATGAGCGGTTGGGCGTGGCGGACCTGATCGAGTGGCACGATCGGCTGCACTTTTTTGATAAGGCGGGGACGCATGACGTGATGAAGGCGGATGGTCTGCCGGCGCCGCTGCATCTGATGCGATCGCTGAGGGGGTTTGGCACGTTGAGCCGGGCGGAGAAGCAGGCGATCGGCAGGGCGATGTGGGCGATCATGCGGGCGGGGGAGTCGGGGCGGGAGGCGGCGGCGGGTCGGTCGTTTGGAGATTGGCTGCGGGAGCATGGTCAGCCGGCGCGGGCGGTGGAGCGGTTCTGGGCGGTGATCCTGATCAGCGCGCTGAATCAGACGCCGGATCGGAGCAGCGCGAAGTATGCGATGCAGGTTTTTCAGGATGGGTTCCTGGCGCATCGGCGGGCGTGGGGGATGGGGGTGTCGTCGGTTCCGCTGGTGCGGCTGTACGACGCGGCGGGGGGGGCGATCGAATCGCGGGGCGGGCGGGTGATGCTGGGATGTTCCATTGACGGGATCGAGTTTGACGGGACAGATGTGAGCGGCGTGCGGGTGGGGGATGGATCGGTGGTCCGTGGTGATGCGTATGTCAGTGCGTTGCCGTTCGATCGGTTGGATCGGGTGGTGTCGGATGAGTTGCGGGCGGCGGATGCGCGGCTGGCGCGGTTGGATGAGTTCGAGGTGAGTCCGATACTGGGGATTCATCTTTGGTTTGAGGGGGAGGTGACGGACCGGGCGCACCTGGTTTTTGTGGACTCGCCGCTGCAGTGGGCGTTTAACAAGGGGGTGGATGCGGCGACGGGGCAGCAGTATCTGCACGGCGTGATCAGCGCGGCGGATGATTGGGTGGGCGAACCGGCGGAGGTGATCACAGCGATGGCGATGCGGGAGTTGGCGGCGTACGTGCCGGCGGCGGGGGAGGCGGTGCGGCTGGTGCGGTCGCGGGTGATCAAAGAGAAGCGGGCGACGTTCAGCCCGTCGCCGGGTGTGGATGCGCTTCGCCCGCCCCCGGGTCCCCCGGGACCCGCGGCACCTCCGGAGGTGCCTGCGGAGTTGGCGGGGGCGGCGCAGAATTCGAGGGCGGAGGGAGTTGGGAATCTTTATCTGGCGGGGGATTGGTGTGACACGGGTTGGCCGGCCACGATGGAGGGGGCGGTGCGCAGCGGATACGCGGCGGCGGGGGTGGTGTGTGGTGAGTCGTTGCTGATTGATGATTTGAAACCGGGGTGGGTGTATCGGATGTTAAGGGGGCGGTGAGGGGGAGACGTCCGGGTTTGGTGTGCAGCAGGGGGGGCGAGACGGCCGATATTTCTTACCGCATGATCTGGCAGGTGATTGGTGATGTTTGGCTGGTGTTGGTGGCGCTTGGGGCACTGGTGGTGGTGGTTTGTCTGCGCTTGCTGGCGATGGAGCGGGAGCGACAGATCGAGACGCATGACGTGGCGCGGGAGGCGAATCGGATTCGGCGGGAGTTTCAGTTGGAGCGTGAGCGGGACTATGAGGAAGCGGGGGCGGGGTGAAAACCCAGAATTGATTGACCGTTGATGCTGTATCCGGCGGCAATTATCCGGGCAGGTTTGACTGCAATTCAATATAACATACCGTAGTGACGGTAGTTGTTTTGAATTGGCGTGAGCCACAAGAAAAAGCTTTGGCATGTGGAGTCGGTTGGGTTAAACTCTACGGCGTCGTGGCCGACGGCGATTGTGGGCTGACGGTCACGCGGGATATGTGGGTGATGCAATGGGAGGCCGGATGGGAAGGGCCAACGTCATCAAGCGTGTTGCGGCGGTTATCGTGGTGGTGGTGTGCTTGTTGCCGTCATCGGCGGGTGCGGGGGAGATTGGCTACGAAGTTCGTGCGAGCGTGCACAATCTGCTGGAACCATCGCAGTTTGAACGACGGATCGACTTGTTCGGCACGGTGCCGGTGGTCGAGGAGATATGGCAGGTGGCGGGCGATCCGGGGACAGCTGAGGGTTATGCGACGCACTACAGCGGCGTGGCTGCGAATTACGGATCGATCGCGGTGATCTCCGAGGCGACGTCGGGGGGCACGTATCCATCGGTGAGCGGCCCGCCGTTTAATCCGGTGGAGGCGACGGGCAGCGCGTATGGGCTGGTGACGATTGATGACCTGACGTTCTCGGGACCAAGCAATGTGATACCGGGGGTCACGCTGACGGTGAATGTGAGCGGCTATCTTGACACGGTGGCGAACGCGATCACGTCGAACAATTGGGTGGACAGCGCGGCGCGGGTGGATATTCGGGTGAAGTTGAATTCGGGTGGATCGATCCACGAGTTTGACGGGTTCCGGGTGATACGCGCCGAGGAGAACCCGAACGACGGGTTTTTCACGTCGGACGATTCGTTCCACGACATGGTCGGATACACGCTGGGTGATCCGATTGTGATTGGGCCGTTCACGGCATTCGCGACGAGCGCGGCGACGTTGGAGCTGTTCCTGGGTGTCTCGAGCAGCACGGATCTGACGTTCGGCGAGGGGTTCACGAGGGGCAGCTCGCAGTTTGGATCGACGATGAGTTTGCCGACGACGGGGCCGGTGTTCGATTTGCCGGCGGGGTTCAGCGTGAACTCGGCGTCGGCGAACATTGTGAACAATGAATGGTTGAACACGCCGGTGGGGCTGGCGATCCCGGTGCCGGGGACGTTGATGGTGATGTTGGGTGGGATGGGGGCGTTTGTGATGAGGCGGGGGCGGGGGTAGTCAGATTCATGATGTGCATGCGGAAGCGCCGCATTAACGCGCGGTGCTCGGGATGTATTGCGCGCGGTTGGTTAACGATTGACTTCGGCGAGGGATTGGATGAGGGCGACGTGGGATTGGCAGCCGAGGTCGAAGCAGTGGAGGTTGAATTTTTCGTTGGGTGCGTGGGGGCGGTCGTCGGGGAGGCCGAAGCCGACCATGAGTGACTCGAGGTTGAGGGCGGATTTGAGGGTGCCGACGATGGGGATGGTGGCGCCCTCGCGGACGAGGACGGGGGGTCGGCCGCAGGCGTCGGCGACCGCTTGGACGGCGGCGGCGAGCCAGGGGGAATCGGTGGGGACGGCGGCGGGATAGGCGGAGCCGAATTCGGTGATCTCCCAGCGGCAGCCGGGGGGCGTTCGCTCGTCGAAGAAGTTGAGGGTGGCTTTGTGGATTTGGTGTGGGTCCTGGTTGGCGGCGAGCCGGAAGCTGAGTTTGCAGCCGGCGGATGCGGGGATGATGGTCTTGGCGCCGTCGCCCTGGTATCCGCCGAAGAGGCCGTTGATGTCGAGGCTGGGTCGCGCCCATCGTCGTTCGAGGGTGGAGAAGCCGGCCTCGCCGTGGGGGGTGTCCATGCCGGTGTGGGCGATCCATTGGGCTTCATCGAAGTTCAGTCGAGTCCATTGGTCGCGTTCGGAGTCGGCCAGGGGCAGGACGTCATCGTAGAAGCCATCGATGGTGACGTGATGGTTTCGATCGAAGAGTTGGCCGAGGACTTTGGTCAGTTCGTTGGCGGGGTTGGCGACGGCTCCGCCGTGGACGCCGGAGTGCAGGTCGTGGTCGGGTCCGTGCAGTTTGATTTCGAGATAAAGCATGCCCCGGAGTGCGTAGGTGATGGCGGGGGTGTTTTCGTCCCACATGGTGGTGTCGGAGATGAGGGCGACGTCGGCTTTGAGTTGGTCGGGGTTCTGGTTGATGAAGCGTTCGAGTTGGCCGGAGCCGCACTCTTCTTCGCCTTCGATGAGGGCGATGACGTTGAGAGGCAGCGCGCCGCGGGCGTCGTGCCAGGCGCGGAGCGATTCGAGGAAGCAGGAGACCTGCCCTTTGTCGTCGACGGCGCCGCGGGCGAAGATTTTGTCTTCGCGGATGGTGGGTTGAAATGCGGGGGTGGTCCAGAGGTCGATGGGGTCGGGGGGCTGGACGTCGTAGTGGCCGTAGAACAGGACGGTGGGTGCGTCGGGGACGTGGGGCGAGCGGGCGAGGACGATGGGGTGGGTGTCGGTTTGGATCAGGTCGGCGGCGAGGCCGGTTTCGGTGAGGCGGTCGGCGGCCCACCGGGCGGCGGCGGCGCAATCGCCGGCGTAGGCGGGGTCGGTGCTGACCGAGGGGATGGCGAGCCATTGGATGGCGCGGTCGATGGCGTCGTCGCGATTGGAAGCCAGTATTTTGAGGACATCATTGGGCATGGATGGGCCATGATAATGGGGTGGGCGGAGATTGCGACCGTTGCGGATGCAGGGCGCGTGGTTGGTTACAATCGGCGGGTTGGGCGAAACGGTGTTGACCTTAAGCGATTGGAGTTGCGATGAAAGCGGCGCGATTGAATTCGGACTGGCCGGTGTTGAAGGGTTACTCGGGCAAACAGTTGGGGGCGATCGCGATGCCGATGGGGGGGATCGGGACGGGGACGATCTCGCTGGGGGGCTACGGTCAGTTGTTGGATTTTGAGGTGGGGAACGCGCCGGCGAAGGGTTTTGTGCCGGAGTCGACATTCTTTGCGGTGCACGTGAGCGGAAAGGGGATTGAGGCGACGACGCGGTGCCTGGAGTCGGCGGTGCGGCCGCCGTTCGATCATGGGGGTAGCGGGCATCCGTTTGCGAATCATTCGCTGCCGCGGTTTCGGTATGGGGCGTTCGATGCGGCGTATCCGCTGGCGCAGGTGCGGCTGTGGGATCCGGACATGCCGATCGAGGCGCGGCTGGAGGCGTTCAACCCGATGGTTCCGACGGATGCGGACGCGTCGGGGATACCGGTGATGGTGTTGCGGTATGTCTTAACGAATCGGACGTCGAAGCCGGTGACGGCGTCGGTGTGCGGGAGCATGCGGAACTTTTTGGGCGGGGTTTGGCGGGAGGGCGAGCAGGGCGGGGGCGTGGCGGTGAAAGGGGGCGTGAACCGTCATCGGATCGCGGACGGGCTGGAGGGGCTGGCGATGGAGGCGGCGGAGGTGGATGACCATGATGTGCGATTTGGGACGGTGGCGATGACGGCGGCGGACACGGCGGGGGCGCTGGTGAGCCATCGCACGTCGTGGGCGGCGGACGATCGGATGTCGCTATTGGATTTCTGGGATGACTTCGGGGGGAACGGGATGCTGGACGAAGCTCGAAGTCCGGAGGGGGTGGACGGGCCGGTGGGATCGCTGGCGATGCGTCAGATGATCGGGGCGGGGGAGAGTCGTGCGTACCCGTTTTTGGTGACGTGGCATTTTGCGAATCGTCAGACGTGGACGCCGGCGGAGGGCGCGGATTGCGGGTGCGACGACGGCGGTTGTGATGAAGGGTCGGGTCGGGGCGTGGATTGGGTGGGGAATTACTACACGGGTCAATACAGCGATGCGTGGGACGCGGCGGCGCAGACGGCGGGACGGCTGGACGATCTGGAGAAGCGGACGGTGGCGTTCGTGCGGGCGTTTTGTGATTCGGATCTGCCGCGGGTGGTGAAGGAGGCGGCGCTGTTCAATGTGTCGACGTTGCGGACGCAGACGACGTTTCGGATCGCGGACGGACATCTGATGGCGTGGGAGGGCTGTCGTGACACCGCGGGGTGCTGTTACGGATCGTGCACGCACGTGTGGAACTACGAGCAGACGACGGCGCATCTGTACGGAGAGCTGGCGCGGACGATGCGGGACGTGGAGTTCAATTATGCGACGGACGCGGAGACGGGGTGCATGAGTTTTCGCGCGCCGCTGCCATTGGATCGCAAGTGGACGGGTTGGGGCGCGGGGCGGGCGGCGGCTGACGGTCAGATGGGTTGTGTGGTGAAGGCGTACCGGGAGTGGCGATTGAGCGGGGATGACGCGGGGCTTAAGGCGATCTGGCCACGTGTGCGGAAGGCGGTGGAGTTTGCGTGGATCGAGGGGGGATGGGATGCGGATCGCGACGGGGTGATGGAGGGTTGTCAGCACAACACGATGGACGTGGAGTATTTCGGGGCGAACCCGCAGATGAACGTGGTTTACTTAGCGGCGCTGCGGGCGGCGGCGTTGATGGCGCGGCATCTGGGTGAGGATGATTTCGCGGCGACGTGTGAAGATCTGTTTGCGCGGGGCAGTGCGTGGACAGACGAGCATCTGTTTAACGGGGAGTATTATCAGGCGCAGGATCCGCCGGCGGAAGCGTTGAGCGGGATGGCAGAGGGATTGTGGTTGGATCGCGGGCCGGATGAGACGGGTGAGCCGGACTGGCAGATCGGGCCGGGGTGTGAAGTGAATATGTTGTTCGGTCAGTTTTTGGCGCACGTCAGTGGGTTGGGCGATCTGCTGGATGCGAAGCGGATCGAGTCGGCGTTGCGGGCGATCGTGCGCTACAACTTTCGAAAGGATCTGTGGGGGTATTTCAATTTCCGTCGGACGTATGCGCTGCAGGATGAGGCGGGGTTGTTGATGTGCACCTGGCCGCGGGGTGGCCGGCCGCGTGTGCCTTATCCGTATGGGACGGAGGTGTGGACGGGGCTTGAGTACGTGGTGGCGACGCAGCTGGTTTATGCGGGACGGCGGGGTGATGCGATGCGACTGGTGCGGGCGGCGCGGGCGCGGCACGACGGATGGCGGCGGAATCCGTTTAATGAATTTGAGTGCGGGCATCATTACGCGCGGGCGATGTCGGCGTGGGGGCTGGTGATCGCGATGAGCGGGTTTGAATATTCGGCGGCGGATGGGGTGATCGGTTTTGATGCGGCGGGCAAGAAGAAGAAGCGATGGTTTTTCGCGACGGGGGATGCGTGGGGGACGGTGACGCAGCGGCCGAGCGCCGGGGGGATTGAGGTGGAGCTGCATGTGATGGGTGGGGAGATGGGGTTGCGGGCGATTACGCTGAAGGGGGCGGGGACGGCGGAGTTGGAGGGGCCGCGCACCATACGGGCGGGGGATGTCGTTGATGTACGGATTGAACGGGCCTGAATGGCGCCGCGATGGCTTGGAGCGTGATCAGGTGCTGCGGCGTTTGATGGGTTCGACGAGGAAGCCGGCGACGAAGAGTTGGGTCATGTGGTAGATGATGAGGGGCAGGACGGCGACGCCGAGGAGTTTGGGTTTGTCGGCGAGGATGGTGGAGATCATGGGCAGGCCGAGGGCGAGGGTTTTTTGGGGTGCGGTGAAGAGGACGGCGATGCGGTCGGGATGAGCGAAACGGCAGAGGCGTGCGCCGAGGTCACTGAGGGCGAGGGCGATGAAGTGGGCGGGGATGAGCAGGACGAGGGGCCAGATGACGTGTTGAATATTGGCGGCGGTCCAGTCGCGCTCGAAGACGCCGCCGAAGGCGACGTAGACGATGGTGAGGATGCAGACGCGATTGACGACGGAGTAGGTGGTGCGGAGGGCGGCGACGCGGGGGCCGACGAGGTGGTGGAGGAGTTGGCCGACGGCGAAGGGGAGCAGGACGATGAGTGCGAGTTTGCGGAAGACGGCGAGGGCGTCGATGTCGACGTGGGTGTCGGCGGCGCCCATCATGGCGATGAGCAGGAGGGGGGTGATGATGATGCCGGCGAAGTTGCCGAGGACGGCGTTGAAGAGGGAGACGGCGTAGCGTCCGCCGGCGAGGTGGGTGAAGACGACGCAGGAAGAGATGGTGGTGGGGACGGCGGCGAGGAGGTAGAAGCCGATCTGAAGTCCCTGGGGGAGACCGGAACCGAAGTAGCGAACGGCGAGCCATGTGAGCAGGGGCAGGAGGATGAAGCTGAAGGTCTGGATGAAGAGATGAATGGGCCAGGCGGTGAGGCCGTGGAGGGTCTCTTCGGATTTGAGGCTGAGTCCGGTGGCGAGGAAGACGATGACGACGGCGGCGTATTTGGTGATGTCGTGTGGGTTGAGGAAGTCGGGGGTGGCGGGGAACAGCCAGGCCAGAACGAAGAGGGCGGCGATGGCGATGGAGAACCATTGATCGAGGATGCGTTTGATGGGGACGGCTCCAGAGCGCGGGGTTGAGCGATTAATGTAGAGGTGGGGGTGGCGGGGGACAAATGAGAGCGTGCGCGGCGAGCGTCGGGGGATGTTGACACGGGGGCGCGGGGCGCAATACTGAATTGGATCGAGCATCATCATGAGACGCACGCGCACGGACGAGATCGATCGGCTGCTGGAGGAGACGGCGGCGTCGGAACCGAAGCGTCGGGCGGCGGCGCTGCGGTCGCTTTGTCCGTGTCACATCAAGCGGAACGAGCGGCGGGTGTGAGGTCAGGTTCTTGCGATGGCGACGGATGAGTCGGCGACGGTGCGGCGGACGGTGTTGCATGTGCTGGCGGACGGGTCGCCGCGCGAGCGGGAGTCGGAGGTGGTGGCGGCGATGGAGCGGCTGTGCCAGGACGGGGAGGCGGGGATTCGTCGTCAGGCTCGGAAGGTGATGGCGCGGTATCGGCGGGGGAGCACGATCAACGTGCTGTAGGTTGGGCGCGTGGATGGGCGGGGCGTTGGACCGCGGGCGGGGCGGGGGCGAGTTGGGGTTATTTCCTGATTTTTTGGGCGGCTTGTTTGGAGTTGTAGGAGTAGACGGTGGCTTTTGCGACTTTGTCGTCGTAGGCGAAGACGAGGAGGGTGCTGGGTTCCCACTCGGCGATGATGGTGTTGTTGTTGATGACCTGGTACCGGCCTTGGACGCGCTGGTCTCTGATGACGACGCTGTCGGCCTGGAATTTCCAGGTTTGTCCGGTGGAGGTTTTCTAGGTGGTTTCGAGGACGGCGTTACGCAGGTTGGCGGCGGGGTTTTTGCGTTTGGCGATGTTTTCAAATTGCTTGGGGTCGACGGGTGCGGCGGCCCGGAACATGATCTTGACGATTCCGGCGGACGTCTTGGCCTTACCGGTTATTTTGTAGGTCTGGTTGGGTTTCATGACGGCCGCGGCATCGATGAGTCTGCCGGTTGCGCGGATCTCGACGGGATCTCCGGTGGCGGTGACGCCGGTAATTTCGCGGGCACTTTGTTGCTTTTTGATCTCACGTTCGACGGCGCCGACTTTGCTTTCGGCCTTGCGCGCCTCTCGTTCGAGATCAAGGACGGCGGTCGCGGCGTCGGCGCGTTCCGTTTTCGATGAAGAGTAGACGTACTTTCTCTTCTCAGAGTCCCAGCGATCCTTCTGTTCGGCTTTGGTTTGTCGGTCTCGGGCGGCTTTGAGTCGCTTCTGCGCGTTGGCGCGTTCGGACTTTCGGGCGGCCAACTCGGACCGGAGGTCGGTGACATCCGGGGCGGCGTTCTTGATGGTTTTCACGATGGTGAATTGTTCTTCCTTGTGTTTGGGCTCGCCGCGATCGGGCGGGGCGTCGCCTTTTCCCTGCTGCGCGGCTTCGAGTTTTTCGAGTCGGCTCTGAAGCTGTTTGACGAGGGCGGTGAGTTGAATCGCCTTTTTCGTCATGGCGTCGCGTTCGCGCTGGAGTTCGGCGATCCTTGACGCGTCGTCGGGTTCGGCCTGGGCGAGCGGCGCGGCGACGATGAGCAGACAAGTGATTTGCAGGATGCTGAATGAGCGGAACATTGTGGCGCCTCCCGTGGTGTGATCTGAAGCGGAGCAAGGAGAAGTGCGTCAGCGGCGGCGCGGCGGATTAGAATGGCTGAGCGGGCCGCGGCCGGTGCTGCCCGTGTCGCGATCAGGTTCATTGTCACGGGGGCGCGTGGCAGCGTCAATGGAATCCCGGGCCTCGCGGCGAGGGGTCGGGGCCGCGGCGCGCGAGCGTGACGGCGGGGGCGGGGTGGTGCGGGATGACGAACTGCTCGAAATCTGATGGGTGTTGGCGGCTATATCCAACGTCAGATTAGGGTTTGGAATTGACTGGCCACCGAGGTGGCGGGATGGGGATGGGCAGGCCGGCCGTGGGGGCGAGCAGTCCCATAACTGGGAGGTTTCCGCGATTTTTCTTGACTTGAGGGGGCTGTCGGCGTATTTTGTATCGACCTGCGGAGGGGTGCATTCTGATGCCAACGGGCCCATTTTAATGCGATCGCGGGGTTGTAGCGGCGACCCAACCAGCAGACCTCCACGAGCAGGGCTCTGAGCTGGGATTTCCCAGTTGAGCTGCGCCCGGGCCCATCCC
>NYZD01000127.1 GCA_002685935.1 Planctomycetaceae bacterium
ACTTCCAGACCGCCGCCGAAACCGCCTCATTCTGGACCCGCCGGCACCTCGAACTGGAGACCGACCCCGACGCACGCAACCAACGCTGGCAGTTCCTCGGCGGACTCAAAATCAGACAAGACTTCCACGGCATCCTTTGCGTCCACGGCTCACCCCGCCGGCCCATCAACGAATACATCTTCGCCGATGACGTCGTCACCGCGCCATCCAAAATGCAACAGATCTTTCAGCGCTTCGATCACCTCTGCCTCGTCGGCCACACCCACACCCAGGGCGTGTTCACCGACGAACCCGACTTCTACGCCCCCGATGAACTCAACTACACCTACAAATTCCGCGAGCGCGAAAAAGCCGTCATCAACGTCGGCTCCGTCGGACAACCCCGTGACCGCGACCCCCGCGCCGCCTATGGCATCCTCTACGATGACCGTGTCGAGTTCGTCCGACTCGAATACGACATCGCCGCCGTCATCAAGAAAATAGATCGCATCACCGAGCTCAGCGAGTTCTTCGGCCACCGCCTCCTCGAAGGTCGCTGACCCCGTCACCCAGTCGCCCCCGCCGCCTCCCCCGCCTCGTGAACCCGCCATCGCGAAACCTTCACGAACATGTCCACGTCAAACACCGCGTGCAGCGATCGCTCCTGGCGATGCACGTAATCAATCACCGCCTCGAATCGCTCCCGCGTCTCACCATCAACCCGCAGATACGATTCAAACGCCGGAACCAGGCGCCGCATGATCTGCAGATAGGTCCCCAATAACCTCCACGATTGTCGCACCGCGCCGCTCTGCCGCGCCGTCTCCCGCTTCGTTGTCGCCGCCATCGTCTCGATCAACTCGCGCATCCGTTTCAGGTTCCGAAGCCCCGCCCGAATGCGCCCCGCACCCCGCTCCGGCATGTGCACCGGCTCGAAATAAGGCCGACCCAGCCGCGACATCTCCACAAAGAACGCCGCCACCTCCGCCCCCCGGCGCCCGTACGCATCGTCAAACGTCCGATCCACAAGCCGCTTAAACGACTGCCGCTTGTCCCACAGAGCCTCCGCCGTCACGTTCATCAACAGCCCGTGCGGAAACCATTGCCGCTGCACCTGACAGCTGATCAACCCCTGCAAACCAATGTCGTTCAACCCTCGGATGTCGTCATACAGCGTCCGCGACAACGTCACCTGCGCCAAATCAAAATAACACGCCCAGATCGCGTGATAGTCAAAATCAAACCCATCGCCCTTGAACTGCTTCCGCCACGCCCGCAGGTACGCGATGTTCTCCGCCGCCGTCGTCGGAAATTCCAACTGATTCACGCGATGTCGCTTCATCTTCACCCGTTCCCCCGCCGCCTGCTTGAACGAACTCAAATACGACCGCGTGATCGGCGCGAACATCAACAGGAACCGCTCCGGTCGCTTCAACCGCCGCTTCAACGGGGGCCAGAACAGATCCACATAAATCAGAAACACGATCCGCGTGTTCAGCCCCGCCCCCGTCAGCCTCTCGTCCACCTCGTTCAGCAAATCCACATACCAGTCCGCCAGCCGCGCCTTGCTGCAATTCGCGCACTCACAATTGTTATTGCTCCCATCCGCCAGCCAGACGTGAATCGCGTCCACCTCGCCATGATCCCGCGCGTACGCCAGAATGCTCTTCGCCATCGCCGCCCGCACCGTCGGATTCGAATAACACAGGTTCGTGTCCAGCGGTACCCCCTTCCACAGCCCACGCGTCCCGTTCACCATCGCCAGCTTCTTCCGCTGGCTCGGACGAACCTTCACCTTCCCGCTGCGATCCCAACCCTCGCCCGGCAGCCCGATCGGCCCGCACGTCCATCCATGACCCATCCGCTCGAACCGCATCCCCCGTTGCTTGATCGCATCGATCACCCGCGCCACCATCGCCGCACTGTCGTACGCCTCTGCTTCCATCGTCGGATTGTCCGCGTGGTCATACCACCGCCGGAAAAACTCCGTCCCCTGATCGAACTGAATGAAGTAACTGTTCATCCCCTTCTTTGCCTGCCAGTCGATCATCGCGATCACGTGCTCGACCGAACACGACCCCTCAATGCACACCGACCGATACGCATGGTCCGGCCGATCGTCGATATCAATCCCCTTCACCACCCCGCTCCGCAGCTTCGCGATCACTTCCCCGTCCCGCCCCGGCCGCAACCACCGAAACCCGCACGCCTCCAGATACCGATACACCGCGAACAACACGCTCCGCCCGTTCGACCCGCTCAACACATACCCCGCCCCCATCGCCTTCACCCGCACCCAGTCATCGTCGCGCCCCACCCCGCGCGGCCGCCGTACACCCACGTCCTCACACACCCCCAGTGTGAACGTCGCCCTCGCCTCCCCCCGTCGCGCCCGCGTCACCGTCTTCCCCGTCGCCTTGCCCAGATAGCGTTTCAACTCCGTCGCCGCGAAACGCACCGCCGGATCATCACCCAACACGCGCATCGTCTGTCCCATCATGTCGCTCCCGCGCTATAGCGCTTCCAAGTTCATCGCACCGCCATCACTCCGCCGCGCTCGGCTCCACCTGCTGCGTCTCGTTCCCGTCCGACCGCCACGGCCAGTCCCACCCTCGCACCACCTTGCCCAACCCCATCAATTCGAGCCCGCTGATCAACACAAACACCATGATGATGTTCCGGAACAACCTTTCATTAATCCGATGATGCATCCACGCCCCCAGCGTCGTGCCGATCGGCACGAACAACACGAACCACAACCCCGCCCGGATCGCCTCACCGTCCAGCAGTGGCATCCCCGCCAACACCGTCAGCAGGATATAAGGCGGCAGCTTGATCGAATTGCCAATCAGATAATAAAGCGCCCCCGTCCCCACGAACGTTCGCTTGTCCAGCTTCTGACCCAGCAGATACATCGTGATGATCGGCCCCGCCGTGTGCGCCAGCGTCGACGTGAACCCCGCGAAGAATCCCGTCCCCGTCCCCGTCTTCCACGTCGGCCGCAGCGCCCAGTTCGGCGCCAACTTCGCCCGCAAAATCTCCGCGAACACCCACGCCGTGCAGATCACCCCGATCGCCATCTTCAAGTAAGTCGAACTCTCATCCAGCGCCGCCTGACCCCCGCCCTGTTCGTGAAACCACAACAGCGCAAATGCCCCCAACACCACCCCGACCGTCAGCCCCGGCAACAGCAGCTTCACGTTCCGCGCATCCCATCGCTTCCAGTGATGCCCCACGCTGAAAAAATCACCCACCATCAACAGCGGCAACAGCACTCCGATCGCCAGATACTCATGCCGCATCGCGAAAATCATCATCGGCACCGCGATCACCCCGATCCCGCCCCCGAACCCCGCCTTCGACAAACCAATCAGCAACGCGCTGCCCCCCGCCAGCAACCAGCACACCGCGGTCGGCAGATTCTCATTGAATAAATCGTGCGGCATCAACATCGCAGGTCGCGGTTTGTATCGCCCAACCCCCCTCCCACATAGCGCCGACTTTTACGGTCCTGACGATCGCACCCCTCCAGCCGCCTCATGACCTCCCCCCACCCCATCAAATCGATCAGCCTCACCCGGGCCGCCGGAGTACAATACATCAAGAGACGCCATGAACACCGGGACTTCACCCAACCCAAGCCCCGCGCGCTGCCTGCTGCTTCTGCCCCGCGCAGCTGGCGCCCCCATGGACCTGCTCGACGCCCTGCGCACCCGCGCCGTCCGCGCCGATGAGGTCGCCGACGCCCCCGCCGCCATGGTCCGCCTCGCCCGTCAGCAATTCGACGCGCTCATCATCGTTGAGCCCGACATGATCCGCGACGCCGCCCACCTCTGCCGCGCCGCGCAGAAATACCACCCCCGCACCGCCATCTGGCGCTACATCGCGACCCAGCAGCCGCGCTTGCAGAAGTTCGCCTCCGACCCTGACCCCGCGCCGACCGCCGATCCCGCGCTCGACCAACCCACATCCGCGCGAACATCCGATCCCCCGCCGGCGTATCAACCCATGCAGCCGCCGCCCGCCACCCCTGCGCCCGTCGAACAACCGCCCGACCTCGCCGAGCCGCTGCTGACCGACGAAGAACTCGCCATGCTCTTAGCTGATTCCGACCAAGCCCCCACGGACCAAACCAAGTGAGTCTGTCCGCCAGCGTCAAACCGCCACGCCTCGTCGTCGTCGCCGATCGCGCGCTCGCCGCCGCCCTCCAGCGCGCCACCGCCACCCCCGTCGCCCTCGTCGATCACTACCTCGACGCCCTCGGCGAACTCTCGCGCAGCCCCGTCGCCGCCGTGATCGGCCCCCTCCAACCCATCCAGACCAACCCTCAGCCCACCCTCCACGCCCTCCGCGCCCTCGCCCCCGAAGCCGCCCTCCACCTCATCGTCGAACCCCACCAGGAACCCGACGCCCAACGCGCCGCCCGACTCGGTTTCGATGACTACTGGATACTCCCCGTCGACGCTGCCGCACTGCTCGGCGCCATCGATCGCGCCGTCGCCCAATCCCCCACGTCCGCTCCCCCCGCGCCAACCCCCCCCGCCGACGGCCACGACACCGACCTCGTCGACCAACTCCTCCGCGATCGCTCCCAACTCCGCGCCCGCGCCTTGGACATAATCCGCCGCCGCGCCCAATGTGACGATGTCACCTTCACCACCCAACCCAACGGCTCCGCCACCCACGTCCCCGTCCAATACGCCCAGACCACCCACGGCTACCTCCAAAGCCAATCCCTCGACCTACCCACCCTCAACGAAAACGCCCTCTGGCTCGGACGCTGGCTCGCCCTCGAACATCAGATCAACCACCTCCAGGACCTCGCCCTCAAAGACGCCCTCACCGGCGTCTGGAATCGCCGCTACTTCGACCGCTTCCTCAAATCCATCCTCCAACGCGCCAAAGAGCAACGCTTCCGCGTCACCCTCATGATCTTCGATATCGATCACTTCAAATCCTACAACGATCAATACGGACACCCCGCCGGAGACGAGATTCTCATCGAAGCCGCGAAACTCATGCGCTCTGTCGTCCGCAAGCACGACGTCGTCGCCCGCATCGGAGGCGATGAGTTCGGCGTCATCTTCTGGGATACCGAACCACCCCGCCGATCCGACTCCCGACACCCCCGCAGCGTCCGCAACGCCGCCGAACGCTTTCGACGCGCCATCTGTGAACGACAGTTCCCCAAACTCGCCGACCAGGCACCCGATACCCTCACCATCTCCGCCGGCCTCGCCAGCTATCCCTGGGACGGACAAACCATCGAACAGCTCATCCACGCCGCCGACGATATGCTCCTTCATTCAAAACGCGATAAGGACGCCATCACCTTCGGCCCGGGCGCGATGAAAGCATGCGACATCGAATTCGGACAGGATGTGGATGAAGGTGACAACGAAAACAGCAGCAGCACCGACCGCGATACCGAAACCGACTGACCCCCGTCTTCGCTCGAGCCCTTCCCCGGGAATCCCCATCAACCCGCCAGCGGCAGCTCGTTTGCCCCGGGGAACGGATAGTGCCGCATCAAAAACATCTCCAACTGGTTCCGCCGTGCGATCATGAAGTGCATCGGCATCTCCAGATTCTTCCACGCGAAGTTCAACGCCCGGGAAAGCGCCTCACGGCACGTCGCGGCGATGATCTCATTCTGCTCCGTATACAGCGGCAGCACCCGAAACTGCCACGCCTGCCGGCGATTCACCAACTGAAGCACGTGAATGTCCACCGGCTGCACTTCCAGATCCACCTCGTTGCCGAACTGCACGTACTGCTCAATCCACGCCTGCTCCACCGCCTTGGGGCTCACCCCGAACATCCGCTCCGCCAGATCCCCGAACGGCCGCCCCGTCCGCGACTGCTGGTCCAGAATCTCACGCACCTGCTCCGGCGTCAGGTCGCCCTGTCGAACCAGTAATTCACCGATCTTTACCGTGGGCGTGCTTTTCATGGTCTTGCACTCCTGGCAATGGGTCCGCATATGGCATCGACCTGAAACCCAGCCGCATCCACGAACCACGACAAAAACCCCCAATTCCAGTGCCGTTTGTAGTGTTTGGATCGAACGCGACACCCGCTTACGACGTTCCCGCCTCATCCAGCACGTGGTCCGCCACATAAATCGGAACCTGACCCGCCACCCCCAGCGCGATCGCGTCGCTCGGACGAGAATCGATCGCCACCACCGACCCGTTCTGACGCACAATCAACTGCGCGAAAAACGTCCCCTCCCGCAGATCGTTGATCACGATCTGCTCCAGCGCTCCCCCCAGATCGTCGATCGTCTGCGCCAAAAGCTCGTGCGTCTGCGGCCGACGGATCGGAACCCCCTTCAGCCGACGCTCGATCGCCGCCGCCTCATACAAGCCGATCACGATCGGGAACCGCCGCTCGCCGCCCACCTCACGCAGCTCGATCAACTGTTGATCCTGCGTCTCGGTAATCAGAATCCGCGACAGTTCCATTTCGACCAGCATCGCCGTACTCCAAGGGTCTAACAACCGCCCCGCAATCTCATCCCGGACCACGCCCACATTATTGTCCACATCCGCCTCGCGTGCCATAAGCCACACAACATTCCACCCGCCGACCCTATACTGATTCCGCCCATGCCCACCGTCCTCACCATCCCCGTCCCCCGCGATTTCGACCTCACCGGCGCCGTCAGCCGATACGGCTACTACGCCCTCGCCCCCAACCGCTGGGACCCCCACGCAAGAACCCTCCACCGCCCCCTCCGCGATCGCCGCGGCCGCGTCGTCCACACCCGCATCCGCGCCGCCCCCGATCATCGCCGCCTCCAAATCCGCTGCGCATCCACCGTCGCCCCCGTCCACCACGACCATCTCAAACACCAGGTCCGTCGCATGCTCCGCGTCGAAGAGCAATTCGACCGCTGGTACCAACTGCACCCCGGCGCCCGCCGCCACCGTTTCGGTCGACTCTTCCGTTCGCCCACGCTCTTTGAAGACATCGTCAAAACCATCACCGTCTGCAACATCGCATGGTCCGGCTCCATCCGCATGAACCAACTGCTCTGCGATCGCGTCGGCGCCGATGGCGACTTCCCCACCGCCGCCGAACTCGCCGCCCTTTCCCCCAAACGTCTCGCCGTGCGCTGCAAGGTCGGTTATCGCGCCGAACGCATCATCCGCTTCGCCCGCGATGTCCGCGATCGGCGCATCGACCTGTCCGCCTTCGATAACCCCGCCGCCACCTCCGACGATCTGCTCGCCGCACTCCGCAAAATCCACGGCGTCGGCCCCTACGCCGCCGCCAACATCCTTCAACACCTCGGCCGATACGATCAGCTCGCCGTCGATTCCGAAACCATCCGCCTCTTCCGCGATACCCACAAAGTCGACGGCTCCCTCACCCGCGTCACCGCCGCCGCCGAAAAACACTACGCCCGCTTCGCCCCCTTCCAGTTCCTCGCCTACTGGTTTGAGCTCTGGGGCGGCTACGAACGCGACCCCGAAATCCAATGGATGTCGGACTGATAGCCCGCCGATTCACCTCGATTCAGGAAAACTCAAATTCCCACTAAACCCATCCCCCTTCTCCCGCACTCATACATGACCGAACGTTGACTGGGGATCGAGGACAAAGCCACCTGCGATGAATCCGATCCCCTTCGCCAACGCCCACGACCCCCGGGTCATTAAAAAGGCCCAGGCCGGACAGCGCAAAGCACAGGCGGAACTCATCCGCCAACTCCAGGACCCCTGGTACCGATGCTGCCTGGCCATGCTCGGCGACACCCACACCGCCGCCGACGCCGTGCAGGAGACCGCCATGCGTTTCATCCAACACCTCCCCGCCTTCCGAGGCGACAGCCAACTCAAAACCTGGGCCCTCGGCATCGGCCTCAACGTCTGCCGCGAACTCCGACGCGCTCAGTCCAACCAACCCGCCGCACTGATCGATCAACACGACACCCCGCACCCCGCCCCTTCCCCCGACGCCCGCGCCATCGCCGGCGAACAGCGCACGCAACTCAACTTGTTACTCGACCAACTCGCCCCCCGTCAGCGCGAAGCCCTCGTCCTCCGCTACTTCGAACAGCTCTCCGTCGATCAGACCGCGCAACTCATGGATTGCGCCCCCGGCACCGTCAAAGCCACCGTCGCCCAGGCCCTCGATCGCCTCCGTCAGCTCTGGAGTGATCCCTCATGACGCGCCCCGATAAGCAACTCGAAGCCGCCCGGCGCGAATACCAAAACGCGCACTACCCCCACGACCTCGCCGACCAGCTTGGCCTGTCCGCCTCTCCCCGCCGCTGGCCCTGGGCCGTCGGCCTCGCCGCCGCCGCCTTCCTCATCGCCGCCCTCATCATCCTGCCCGACAGTTCCCCCGCACCCGATCAAGCGCCGACCATCGCCGACGATCAGCCCGCCGATGCCATCACACCCCCCGACGCGCCGGGCCTCGTCGTCGCGCCGGACACGCCCCAATCCCCGCGCGCCCTCGTCTTCCTCCACGTGCCCCGCGTCAAAACCTCACCCTCCACCGCCCTGCGCACCAGGCACCCTAAGCCGCACTTGCGTTTGCTTTCAACGTCAAAACTTCCGTCTCTAACTCTTCCCAACCGTCGCAGTCCACAATCCCCCAACTCTCAGGAGTCCCAATCATGGAACGCATCGTACGCAAACCTTGGATGATCGTGACCGTCATCGCCCTCGTGCTCGCCTTCGGCTATTTCGTCGGCGCCAAAGCCGGCTTTGAAGACGACGACCAGCGCTGGGAGCTGCGACAGGAATTCGCCCACATCGGAATGTTTCGCGGCATGATCGGCCTCATCCTTGATGTCACCGAGATGGCCGCCGATGAAGACGCCGCCGCCACCGCCGCGATCTACGGCCTCGAGGACCACTGCGAAAGCCTCGAAGAATACGTCGAACTCCTCGAAGACATCCTCGACGATACCGACAATCCCGTGGCCCAGCGCGTGATCCGCATGCAGCTCGCCGACAAGTACGGCGGACTCGACAACCACGAAGAATCACGCGAACAACTCATCCATATCATCACCGAAGACTGATCCCCACGCCGATCATCCTCTGACAACATCACAACAGCCAGGCCCGCGCTTCAGCAGCGCGGGCCTGGCTTTCATATCCTCTAATCTGACACGAACCCTCACCCCTTCGACCGCTCGTCCAACACACATCGACCCGCGTCCACGTCTGCCTGCCATTCCGGCTTCATCTTCACCCCCTCGCCCAGCACCAGCTTCAACGGCGTCTCCACGATCGGCTTCGGCGGATCCAGCCGCTCCATCGATCGATACAGCGTCCGACGGTTCGGCCCGCTGCTCACCGTCGCGTGTTGCGTCAGCGTCCAGTTGGGCATCGGCTCCTTCTCCGGCAGCGCCGTCTGACCCGCCAGACAAATCCGATCCGGGAACGGCACATCCGTGTCCGCCACCACGTTCAACATCCCCCACAATGTCGCCCCCCGCGCCGCCTCCGCGTTCGTCAGATCGATCAACCGCTGATGCCGACGGTCCGACCCCTTCATCCCTATCCAGTCCGGGCAGTCCGCCTCCGTCTCCCCCTTCGTCTCCATCGCCTTGCGAAACCGCGCCGCCCGAAATGCGTTCATCTCCGGCGTCAGATAACTGCACGCCGTCACCGCCGCCGCGCCCGTCGCATCCGGCCAGCGGTACCCCACCCGGCAATTGCTCTTCTCCACCGCCACCGCGTTCAACTTCCGATCCACAAAAATCGTATTGCAGGGACCCCAGAACTCACGATACCGCGTCATGAAATCCACAATCGCGTGAATATCATCCAAACATTCCTCCGGCATCAACTCATCCGGATTGCAGGGAAAACAGCACGCCGGTTCGTCATCCAGGAGTACTCCACTCGAGACGCCCGCCCGCCGCCATTCCCACTTCGCCGCCGCCGTCGCGTCCGCCGGCGGGTCGCAACGCCATTTCGGAATCCCCTCCCGATAAGACTCCTGCGCCCGATCGTCACGATTGTCCGCCTCAACGATCCCGCCCTCCTTGCTCTCCGGCACGAACGCGTTCGTGCACGAATGCGGCAGCAAATCATATCGCGCCAGATGATGCGCCGTGATCCGACGCGTCAACAGCCATGCCCAGGAGAAGTGATACGCCGTCGTCGTCGCGTCCACCCCCGCCTCCGCGAATCCCTCGCGCTCGCCCACGTGCTCATCGAGCAATCCCTTCATCTCCGGAAACTGCGCGTAGTCCGGCTCGCACGCCAGCCGCTCCCGATCGTAATCCCGCACCATCGCCTCCAGGTCCGCATCGCCCAGCGTCGGGTGCAGCTGCTTGGCAGACGCGAACGCCTCGTCCATATCTTGCCGCGTCATGGCGCTCAACTTCGTCGCCGCCGCCCGGCCCCGTTCCCGACCGATCTCGCGCCTGTTCATGTTCGCGTCCTTCCAAAAAAAATCGCGCCCTGAAGCGCGATTATAGTTCAATGATTGTAACACGAGCCGCCTCCCGCAAGCGACCGATTTCCCGCCGCCGTCGGCTCGCCGCAACCGCCAGCCCCGGCACGAGCACCCCCGCCGCCCCCGGCGCCGGAATCTCCAACGCCACCGAACGCCAGACGACCGAATCCAACGTCGTGAAGTGCGGATCGATCCCGAACGGCACCCGCGCCGAATACCCATACTTGATCGTGTACCCGTTGCCCGCGAACAGATCCAACGTGCTGCCCGCGCCGCCCGCCGACACGCCCCCGATCACGGTCGTGTTCGCCGATACCGTCATCTGCAGGCTGGTCTCATGCGTCGCCAACGCACGCAGCGCCGGCAGATCCAGATGTCCCACCAGTTCGCCCGTCGTCGCCCCGCCGAATCCCGGATCGATGAAGACCGTGAACGTCCCGGTCGCATTCACAAACGCGTCCGAGCGCTGCTCCGCACTGTTGTGCGCGTCCACCGCGCTCAGCGTCGAGTCGATCGAAAACGTCAGCACGTCGTCCGCCACGGTCGATCCCGCCACCGGCGACCCATATTCAAAATCAATCGATAGCGTCCCCTCGGCAATATCTTTCGGACCGCTCGTCCCCGCCGGCGGCATCGACAGAAACGCCGTTGCGTTCGCCGTCGGACTCACATCCTCATCCGTCTGACCGAAGTTCGGCCCGTCCGTATCAAAATCAGTGCCCGCCACCGACGTCCCCCCCCGTCGGATCGTCGAATCCCGCCGTCAACTGCGCCTGCAGCGATCCCCCGTTACCCGAATGCTGCGCAATCAACGACGCCGCATCGACCGTGCCAATTGTGAAAAAGAATCCCACCGCCGCCGCCAAAGCGCACGGCCCAAGTCCTGGACGCATCATCTTCGTCCCTCCATTCCCTTGTTTTACTGACCCGCCAACCTACATCAGGCTGGCGCAGCGCCCTGGCGCCTTCGCGAACACTATACCCGCCTCAAACCCGCCGAGTCACGCAAAATCTCAAAAAATTGTGACACTACGTCCCTTACACCCATTTTCCGCCCGTCCGCCGCCTATTTCTTCCCATAGACTTCATCCGGATCGAACACCTTCTCCATGATCGCCGACGTCTGCATCGCCCCCTCGCCCGCTCGCGCCGCCTGCCCAAACGGCACCGCGCGAAAAAAACACGACCGATACCCCACGTGGCACGACGCCCCCCCAACCGCCTCCACCCGCAACTGCACCACGTCCTGATCGCAGTCGATCAGAATCTCCTTGACCTTCTGCACGTGTCCCGACTCCTCACCCTTGTGCCACAGCTTCCCCCGCGACCGCGAATAATACACCGCCTCCCCGATCTCCAGCGTCTTGGCCAGCGCCTCACGATTCATGAACGCGAACATCAACACCTCCCGCGTCTCGTGATCCGTCGTGATCACCGGGATCAGCCCGTCGCCGTCGAATTTCGGCGCGAACGCCAACCCCGTTTCCACCGCCTCCTTGTCGCCGCGCTCGCCGAACCGCTCGCTCAAATCACTCATCGTGCACCTCGCTAAATCGCTATCATGTGGGTAACCATTGTAGGCATCGCCCGCCCATCGGCGCGGCCGACCCCTACAATCAGGCGAACCCCCATGCCCACCTACGTCTACCAGATCATCACCGACGACGATGCCGAAGGCGAGATCTTCGAAGTCGAGCAGCGCATGGCCGACGACCCCCTCACCCAACACCCCGAAACCGGCCAACCCGTCAAACGCATCATCACCGCCCCCAATGTTGCCACCCGTTACACCTCCGGCCACGACAAAGCAAAACTCAGCAACGAAAACATCGCCAGGCACGGCCTGACCCGTTACGAAAAAGCCGGCGACGGACAATATGTCAAAACCGCCGGCAAAGGCCCCAGAAATATCTCCGCCGACTAACCGTTCAACCGCCCAACCACCCGCCATGCCCACCAGGCCCATCCAGATCGGCATCGTCGGCTCCGCCGGTCGCGGCGGCGGATTCAAACTCGCCTGCGATGCGTTGGACGATCTGCACATCCACGCCGTCTGTGATCTCAACGCCGACCAGCTCGAGGAATCACGCGACCGCCTCGGCGCCGCCGTCGCCCTCACCGATTACGACAAGATGCTCGACACCGCCGACGTCGACGCCGTCATCCTCGGCACCCCCATGCCCTTCCACGTCCCCCAAGCCGTCGCCGCCCTCAGCCGCGGCATCCACGTCCTCTCCGAAGTCCCCGCCGGCGTCAGCGTCGAGGAATGTCGCGACCTCACCCGCGCCGCCCACGATTCCTCCGCCACCTACATGATGGCCGAGAACTACACCTACAGCCGACCCAACCAGATCGTCAGGGAAATGGTCCGGCGCGGCGCCTTCGGCGACGTCTACTACGCCGAAGGCGAATACATCCACGAACTCAAAGGCCTCAACGAAATAACCACCTGGCGCCGAAAATGGCAGACCGGCATCAACGGCATCACCTACGGTACCCACAGCCTCGGACCCATTACTCAATGGTTCGCCGGCGACCGCGTCACCCAGGTCTGCTGCGCCGGCAGCGGACACCACTACAAAGACCCGCGCGGCGATCTCTACGAAAACGAGGAATCATGCGTCATGCTCTGCCGGTTCCGATCCGGCGGCCTCGCGAAAATCCGCGTCGATATGCTTTCCGATCGACCCCACTCGATGTCCAACTACCAACTCCAGGGCACCGACGGCTGCTATGAATCCGCCCGCCAACCTGGCCAACCCAACTTCGTCTGGCTCCGCAGCCTCGACGCCGACGCCGCCAAATGGTTCGACCTCGACCACGTCGGCAACGAGTTCATCCCCGAGTCCTGGGTCAAGTACGAACAGCTCGCCCAACAGGCCGGCCACGGCGGCGGCGACCTCATCGAACTGATCGACTTCGCCGACGCCATCCGCAACCGCCGCCCAACCCCCGTCGGCATCCACGAAGCCATGGACATGACCCTCCCCGGACTCATCTCCCAACGGTCCATCTCCGAAGCCGGCCGCTGGATCGACGTCCCCGACTCCCGCGACTGGATCGATTAACCCCGACCCTCCCCCTTCGGTTATCCTCACCGCCGCACATTTCTCATGCCCAAGCCGCGCCGCCACATCCTGACCATCATCGCCCCCGGCATTCTCGTCGCCGCCACCGGCGTCGGCGCCGGCGACCTCGCCACCGGCGCTTTCACCGGCGCCAAACTCGGCGTCGCCATTCTCTGGGTCGTCCTCCTGGGCGCGTTCCTCAAGTTCGTCCTCACCGAAGGCCTCGCCCGCTACCAGCTCGCCACCGGACAAACGCTGCTCGACGGCGCGATCCAGCACCTCGGTCCCGTCGTCCGATTCATCTTCCTGATCTACCTGCTCACTTGGAGCGTCTTCGTCGGCGCCGCCCTCATGAGCGCCACCGGCGTCGCCGCCCACGCCATGTTCCCCGTCTTCAACGGCCGCGCCCTCGGCCCCTACCAGGACGCCGACCTCGCCAAAATAATCTTCGGCGCCGCCCACAGCGCCGTCGGCGTCGCCCTCGTCCTCCTTGGCGGATTCAAGCTCTTTGAAAAAATCATGTCCGTCTGCATCGCCGTGATGTTCATCACCGTCATCGTCACCGCCGCCATGCTCACCAATGATTGGCCCGCCGTCGCCACCGGCCTCGTCGTCCCCCGCATCCCTGACCTCACCATCAAATCGCTCAGCTGGACCGTCGCCCTCATGGGCGGCGTCGGCGGCACCCTCACCGTCCTCTGCTATGGCTACTGGATTCGCGAAAAAAGCCGCACCACCCCCGCCGACCTCAACACCTGCCGCATCGATCTCGCCGTCGGTTACGTCTTCACCGCCCTGTTCGGCGTCGCCATGGTCATCATCGGCTCACGCGTCACCGCCGCCGGCAAGGGCGCCAATCTCGTCGTCGATCTCGCCGATCAACTTCAAACCACCTCGCTCGGCAAAACCGGACGCTGGGTCTTCCTCATCGGCGCATGGGGCGCGCTGTTCTCCAGCCTCCTGGGCGTCTGGCAATCCGTGCCCTACGTCTTCGCCGATTTCATCAACCAATTCCGCGCCCGGCGCGACCCCGCATCAGACGCCGCCGCCCCCGTCGATCCACGCAACCGCGCCTACCGCGCCTACCTCTTCGCCATCGCGATCGTCCCCATGATCGGCCTGTTCATCAGCTTCAAAGACGTGCAAAAATACTACGCCGTCTTCGGCGCATGCTTCATGCCCATGCTCGCCGTCGCATTGCTGTTACTCAACGGCCGTGCAAAATGGATCGACCCGCGCTATCGCAATCGTCCCCTGACCATCGCCGTCCTCGCACTCACCATCCTGCTGTTCATCGCCGCTGTCGCGGCGACCATCCAATTGAAATTCCTCGCCTGACCCCCGTCAGTTAAACAACCCATCCCCCGACGATTCTTCATGCAACGGGTCCGGCCGAAACAGCCGCGTGTCCAGCGCCCACACCTTCTCCGTGAAGTTCCCCCCGAGCTTCTGGTCATCCCCCGTCGGCGGCGCATCATCCCCCCGCGCCGCGCTGATCGCCATCTGCATCTTCGCATCAAGATTATCCAGCAGACTCACCATCAACGCCTCCGGCGTCGACGGCAACACGAGCGCCCCGAATTCCTTCTGTCCGTGATGCGACAGAATAATATGCCTTAGCACATTCAGCGCATCCTCCGGTATCGGCTGACCCACCCCGTCGCAATGCTCCGCCTTCTCATTCAACCAACCCAGCGCGATCGCCACGTGCCCCACCAGCCGACCCACGTCCGAGTAATCAAACCCCGTCAGCCACGTCAGCTCATCGCACTTGCCCAGATCGTGAATGAATATCCCCATCAGCACGATGTCACGGTTGATCTTCGGATAATGCGCAAGCGCCCCGTCCGCCACGCGCATCAGATTCAACGTGTGCTCCAGCAGCCCACCCATATACGCATGATGCAACACCATCGCCGCCGGCGCCTGCTTGAACTTCTCCATCAACGTTGCGTCATCCAGAAACGCCTTCGCCAGCGCCCCGAGCGACGGGCTCTTGATCATCTCCAGCATCCCCGTCAGCGCCGCGAACATCTCATCAATGTCATACGACGTGCACGGCAGCAGATCCGCCAGCCGCGCCGGGTCCGGCTTGATCCCCTCAATCGCACTGATGATGATCTGAATCTCGCCCTGGTACGGCTGCGTCTGACCCTCCACGTACACAAACCCGTTCGTCGGCAGCTTCGCGAACATCTCCTCGTTCGTGTTCCACATCCGACCCGGCAGCCGCCCCGTGCGATCGCCCAGCAAACACTTTAGAAAATGCTTGCCGTTCTTCGTCAGCCCAAGCTGACTGTTCTGCACCGAATACACGCCCTCCACCAACTGGTTCGGGCCCATTTCTTTGACATAAACACGGTCCGGCATGAATGCTTCCTAAATGAGGTAACCCGCCATCGTATCCGCACCCGACGATTCAATCCAAACCCCACGCGGGACATCCTTCCCCCCACGCCCCCAACCCCTCACGGCCGATCGCAAACCTGCATCCAGTCCAACACCCGCGCCGCTTCCAACACCTCCTCCGGCAGCCGCCCCCGCTCCGGCGCAACCCCCGCCGCCTCCGGCAGCGTCGCCAGCACCGTCGTGTGATTCTGGCGCGCCAGCCAAAGCGGATTCGTCGCCGCCGACGCGTCCGACGACTCCGCGTCATATCGATTGATCACCAACCCCGCCAGCTTCAGCCCCGCCGCCGTGATCGCCCCGCACGTCAGCGCCGTGTGATTCAGCGTGCCCAGATCTCCCCGCGTCACCACCACCACCGGATACCCCAGCCGCACCGCCAGGTCCAGCACCGTTCGCTTCTCATCCAGCGGCACCATCCCCCCGCCGACCCCCTCGACCAACACCACATCGTGTTCCGATTCAATCCGTTCCAGCGCTGAATCAATCGCACCATCGTCCACCGGCCGCTTCGCGCGTTCCGCCGCCGCCGCCGGCGCCACCGCCGGCCCGTACCGCACCGGATTGATCACCGCCAGCGGCGCCCGACAATCCGCGAAGTGCGCCAGCGCTTCTGCGTCCCCGCTCACCAGTCCCTCCCGCTCCTTGCGGCCCCCCGTCGCGATCGGTTTGCACACGCCCACCCGCCGGCCCCCCGCCCGCAGCGCCGCTGCGATTGCGCACGTCACCACCGTCTTACCCACGTCCGTGTCGGTACTCGTCACAAATAATCCGGGACTCTTCAAACGAAAATTCATAACCGTGCCGTCATCCCATCCCCGCCGTTCACTTCCCGCACCGGTGTGCTTCCATCACATCCGGAATCAACCCCGCCAGATCGCGCGCCGTCAATCCCGACCGCCCGTGCGCCCGCGCCCACACATCCGCCGCCCGCCCGTGCAGATAGACGCCCAGCACCGCCGCATCGAACCCCGCCATCCCCTGCGCCATCAGCGATGCGATCAACCCCGTCAACACATCCCCGCTCCCCGCCGTCGCCAGCGCCGCGTTACCCGTCCCGTTCAAATACTGTCGCTCCCCGTCCGACACCACCGTGTGCATGCCCTTCAACACCACGACCGCCTCCAGCTCGCGCGCCAGCGCCGCCGCCGCGTCCGGCCGACCCGCCGCATCAACCGCATCCCCGTCAATCCCCATCGCCGTCGCCAATCGCTGATACTCACCCGGGTGCGGCGTCACCACCAACGCGCACCCGATCCCATCCACCTCGCCCCACGTCGCCGCCAGATTGTTCAGACCGTCCGCATCCAACACCATCGGCCTCGCCTGATCCAACAGCGCCGCAACCTTCACCTGCTGATCCGCGCCCACACCCATGCCCGGTCCAACCGCCAACACACATTTGTCATCCAACGAGTTGATAAACCCATCCACCGCCGCGCGATCCGCATCCCCCGCCAGCTCCACCCCCGTCGCCGACGGCTCGATCGCCAGACAATGCCCGATCAACTCCGCCCCCGTCACGATCCGGCACAACCCGCACCCACCCCGCAGCGCCGCCGTCGCCGCCAGCGCCGGCGCGCCGATCATCGTCGCGCTGCCCCCCACCACGCACACCGTCCCGAACGTTCCCTTGTGCGCATCGTCGGGGCGCTGCGGCGCGTCGGGCACCTGTGGCGGTCGCGTCTGAACCATCAGCCCTCACCATCCGATTCCTGTTGTCGTTGAATCAGCGTCGCCGTGTACGCCGCCCCGAACCCGTTGTCGATGTTCACCACCGTCACCCCCGCCGCGCAGCTCGTCAGCATCCCCAACAGCGCCGCCACCCCGTTCAGCGCCGCGCCGTACCCCACGCTCGTCGGCACCGCGATCACCGGCACGTCCACCAGCCCGCCCACCACGCTCGGCAGCGCCCCTTCCATCCCCGCGATGCACACGATCACCCGCGCCGATTTCAAATCATCCATTCGCTGAAGCAACCGATGCAATCCCGCCACCCCCACGTCCGTGATCCGCTTCGACGGCTGACCCAGCGCCCGAAATGTCAATCCCGCTTCCTCCGCCACCGGATCGTCGCTCGTCCCCGCCGTGATGATCGGCACTGCGTCCCCGGTCAGTTCCGGCGGCTCACCCACGATCAACGTCCGTCGCCGCGTTCCACCCTCCACCTGATCGAATGCCCCATCCAGCGCGTCGGCGTGCGCCGGCTCCGCCCGTGTGATCAGCGCGTATCGGGTCCGCGCCACCATCGCCTGCGCGATCTTCACCACCTGCTGCGGCAACTTCCCCGCCGCGTAAATCACCTCCGGTATCCCGCACCGACGGTCGCGATGATGATCCAGCGTTGCGAAACCCAGCGGCTCCGCCGCCCGATCGCGCAACCGCGCCGCCGCCTCATCCACCGAGACCTCGCCGCGCTGCAACTGATTCAAAATGTCAGATAGGTAATCAGCCATGTCATCACTGCCCCGGCCGGCGCCGCCGTCACTCCGCCGATTCCGGCTGCGGCTCCGGTCGGTATTCAATCGACAATCGCCCGATCAAAGGCGCGATGTTCACCATGTCGTTCACAAACGTCCCGTCCGCCATGTCCGAGATCGCGACCGTGATGTGCGTCGCGTCGAACGGCGTCTTCCCTATCGAGCACCGCGTCCAGATCCACCCAGCGCCCGTTCAGCCAGGCCTGCGTCCACATGTGATAGCCCATCACGCCCGGCTGATCGGCTTCCCGCCTGACATAGATCAATCCGCTCGCCGTCCGCGATGGGATTCCGTCCGCCCGCAACATCGCCGCCAGCAGCACTGCGTGTTCCGAACAATCCCCCGTTGCCGTCCGCGCCACTTCCGACGCACTGGCAAAACCCACGCCCAGATTCTTTTCGTCAATGAATGCGTGCACGAACTGTCGCATCGCCTCCGCGCGCTGGCCCGGCCCGCCCTTGACTTTCGCCGTCACTTTCTCCGTCAGAGCGACCACCGCTTCATCCTTGCCGTCGACCATCGTCGAATGCGTCACCACCGGCGGCTTCCATTTCGGATCCTCCGCGGGCCCCTTGAATCCACCGTTCACCGCGACCCTCACCTCTGCCGTGCGCTCGTCTAGCATCCGCACCGACTGGCTGGACATCCGCGCCGGCCCCGCCGCGTCCGGCAGCTTCGGCAGCTTCCCTTCCGCAAGACGCAACACATACACCGCCTTTTCCAGTTGCCGTGGCTTCTCGATCGACGGCTCAACGATCACCTCGTTCGTCAACATGATTTCCGGCGCCTTGTCCAGCGGCAGCTTCGCCAACTGCTCATCCGCCGCGAAGAACTCGATCGCCATGCCGCCGAACATGCTCAGACTGCGCAGCAAATGCATTTCCGCATCCACGAAATACTCCACGGGCAGGTCCGGCATCGTCGAGACCGTCATCCGATATTTAGCCGCCGGCACCGTGCGGCCGAACACCTCAATCGGCGCCTTGCCTTGATGGAGTAGCAACAGCCCGATCGGCTGCGGTCCCAGTTCAGGCATGATCGTCCGGAACGCGATCTCCTGTTCACCCGCGGCCCGCTGCTCGACGACGAAACGATTCATTGCTGCCGGTGTCAGCCAATCGCTTCCTACATGCAAGTCCTGTTTCTGCTCCGCGCCCATCATCGTCGTCGTGAGATGACCCACGTCTCCCTCGAACGTCATCACCGTCTTCGTCTCCCCCATCGCGCCCATGCCCTGCGTCGTCGTGACCCGCAGCGGCCGGCCGTCGATCGTCTCCTCGAAGACCGATGCCATGGAGATCGTCATCCCGGCCCCCGACCTGGCGAAAGTGAGGTTCGCCTTCGATTCGGTCACGATCGTGTCGTCCCGGTGTGTGGTGCGCTCCACCGCCCAACCCGCCCGCTGACCCATCATGTTCACCACAAACCATCGTTCGTAATCGCGCGACTTCTCCGCTGCCGGTTCATCCGCCCACACCACCGTCGAACTCAGCATCCAGACCGATATCAGAATCCACGTGCGCATTGCCGGACCTCCGGTTGAAAACCCCATTGTAGTGTCACGCGCCCCGTCAGTCCGTTGTCCGGCCCCGATCACCGCTCTAAACTTGCATCAGCACGAATATGACATCACCCCCGACCGCAATCCGCGACCCCGCCTCCCTCGAAGCCGACCTCGCCGACGCCATCCGCCCGCGCGCCCGCCTGCTGACCGCCTACTCGGGCGGCGTCGATTCCACCCTCGTCGCCCTCATGGCCCGCCGCGTCCTCGGCCGCGATGCCGCCCCCGCCGTCGTCGGCGATTCGGCCTCCCTGCCTCGCAATGAACTGACCGAAGCCCGCCGCCTCGCCGACGCGCTCGACCTCCAACTCATCGAGGTCAACCCCGGTGAGCAGGACGACCCCGACTATCAGGCCAACGCCGGCAATCGCTGCTACTTCTGCAAGTCGCATCTCTACGACGCCCTGGGGGAACTCGCCGCCCAGCTCAACATCTCCTTCATCGCCAACGGCACGAACCTCGACGACCTCGGTGACCACCGCCCCGGCCTCACCGCCGCATCCGAAGCCCAGGTCGTCAGCCCCCTCGTCGACGCCCGCTTCAACAAATCCGATGTTCGCGCCCTCGCCGAACACCTGAACCTGCCCAACGCCGACAAACCCGCCGCCGCCTGTCTGGCCAGCCGCATTCCCTATGGCACGGAAGTCACCCCGCAACGACTCACCATGATCGAGCAAGCCGAATCCGCCCTGCGCGATCTGGGTTTCACCGGCTTCCGCGTCCGCCATCACGAATCCGTCGCCCGCATCGAGCTGCCCCTCGACCAGTTGCCCCGCATGATCGATGACGATCTGCGTCAGCAGATCGTCGAGCGACTCACCGCCGTGGGATACACCTACGTCGCGCTCGACCTCGCCGGCTTCCGCAGCGGGTCGGGCAACGCCGTTCTGCAGATTCGTGTGGATCCCGGATCGCCCGACTGATCACGCGCGCATCGCGTACCAGCGCCGGTACCAGTCCAGCATCTCGTCGGTCGGCGCGTGACCGTGAATGGTCCGCCGCTTCGCCTCGGGGCGATACACACCGATGTGCCACGCGTTGGGGTGATAGAACGCCAGGTCGCCGGCATCCATTCGCAGTCGCACCGCGCCCGGCATGCCCTGCGCATAGCGCAGACACCCGCGCTCCGCCGTTTCGCGATCCGCATCGTCATTCGGCATCGCCGCGTCCGCGCCCGCCGTCTCGCCCGGCAGATCGAATGTCCGCAAATGACTGCCCGGCACGTACCACGTGCAAGTGTCCTCATACAGTGGGCAGTTGATCTGGTTGAACCACAACGGATCGCAACAGATACGCCGAAACTCCTCGACGTCCGGCACTTTCGAGGTCTCCCGCAGATCACGATGCCACGCCGTGCAGCACGGCCGTTCGTCCGGTTCAAGCAGAATCCCCGTGTGCCACCAACCCCCGCGCCCGATCTGATGCTGGGGCGTGAGAATCCGCGCGATCGCATCGACCAGCGCCGGCAGCGCCGCGTAATCCTCGAAGGGTTTCAGATCGATGTCGTGGTCGCTGATCGGCTGCAGCCGCTGAGCCTGCGGCCCGCGCTGCGCCCGCGCCAACTTGGCCGTCGGCTCCGTCGCGCGACGCAGGTCCGCCAGCAGCGAATCCGGCAGAATCTGCCGGAACACGACATAACCGTGGTGGCGATAATCATGAATCATCGATTCGCAGAATGAAAATGCCATACCGCAAGCCTCCGTGAATGATTCTTCCGCCGATGCACCGTCCGTCCGCATAACCCACTGAACCACCATCTCCATTATGTCGATACGCACATCGGCGCGGCACGGAACGCCGGCCCGGCATATCTCAAGCAACGAGGTGAACCATGTTAGGTACCGGCATCGAAGTGTTCCTTCAGTTCCCCCACGAAACTGAACAGCGGATCCTCCATCCCGGCAAGGTCGTTGAAGTCAGCGACGGCGCCTGCGCCGCGGAATTCTTTGAGCCCGATCTGTCCCCCGAACCGGGCATGGAAGTGCTGATCTATCACGAGATCCGCAACAAGTTCGTCAAGCAGCCCGCGCGCATCGACGCGGTGCTCGGCATCGAGCCGCAGCCGGTGATCGGATTCGCCACCACCGGCGAGGCCGTCCCCGCCGACGATCGCGAATGTTTCCGCGTCTCGACCGCCATCGCCGAGATCGCCGCGACGCTCTGCGAGGAGCAGAACTGCCCGGTCGTCGACGTCAGCCTCACCGGTCTGGCCATCATCGCCGACGGTCAATACAACGTCGGCCAGTCCCTGCCCGTCACGATCACCTTTGAGGATGAAACCTACGACGGCACGGCCATCGTGCAGAACATCAAAGACCTGCGCCAGCGCCGCACGCGCTACGGCCTGTCCTGCGCCGGCGACAAGATCGACGGGGGCAATCTCGAAAAGGGCGTGCATAAGATCGGCCTGGCCGTCCAGCGCCAGCATCTCCGGCGTCGCGCCGGTGCTCAAACGGGCGCGTGAACCGATCGGGAAACGCACGCGCGCGATTTCAAATTCCAGATCGAATCGTTCGCGATGCGCTGCGCGCGGATTGCGTGCCGGGATCATCCCCACAGGCTGATGACCATCAGTCCGATCGTGAGCAACACCGACGCGAAGATGCGGATCGCCCGGCCGGCTTCGTGAAACAGCAGGAACGCCGCGACCACGCCGATCACGATGCTGAACTGCCGGAACGCCACGACGTAGCTGACCTGTTCGACCATCTGATAGACCCAGACGATCAGCGCGTACGCCACGTATACGAGGATCGCCGCGGGCGCGATGTGCGACCATTTCGGGTTGGGGCCCGGATTCGGGCGCGTGCGCGTCACCCGCAGCAGCAGTTCCAGCGAGACCGCCGCGAACATGAAAAACACCGCGCTGTAGCGCAGCCCGCCCTCGAATCCCTGGATGTGGAGACTCTCCATGCGCGACGCAGCCCGGTCGTCCAGCAGTGAATAGCCGACCGTGCCCAGGGCGGTCAGTCCGATCCAGATCGAGGCGCGATTCAGGTATCGGTGCAGATGAAATGCCCGCCACGACTCCAGGGGCACCAGCACGCATCCGATCACGACCAGCAGCATCCCCAGCCAGCCGAGCGGTTTTGGCGGCTCGTTCAAAAACATATCGATCACGCCGATCGCGATCACCGGCAGGGCGCGGGCCACGGGATAGGCGATGGTGAAGTCCGTGGATCGATACGCGCGGCCCAGTCCGAAGTAATACAAACCGCAGCACACGCCCGAACCCACGCCGATCCCCCAGACCGGCCAGCCCAGCGGCGTGCGGGTGAACTCGAAGATGATCACCGGGACGATGGTGATCGCCGTCACCGCCCACAACATGCGCCGCGCGAATCGCATCGGCCCGCCACTGCCGCGCATCAGCAGATTCCATCCCGCGTGCATCACCGCTGAAACCAGAACGATCAGCAGCGCGTTGATTGGCATCGATACTCTCCGTGACGACCGGCGACGCAGCATACCTGCCCGAGCGGGTGAAAGGGAAACGCGCGGTGCGGCTCGAGGCTGCGATGTGGGGTTGTCGTGCGTTCATGTTGAGCCCTTTATCCATGTTCAAGTTCATTTGATCACACACAAAACGTACGTCGCGCGGACCCGGGTCGACCCCCGGAGTAAGGGGGCCGGACATGTCCTCGCGGCGCCGACACGTCGACGATCGGCGCGCTGGGCGCGCCACGACGATCGTCTGCTGCTGCTTACCAAAGAGGACCAGGGACGAACGCGCGCGGCAGCGGGCGCGCGGTCGAGGCCCGACTTCGACGCTGGGCCGCCCGCTTCG
>NYZD01000128.1 GCA_002685935.1 Planctomycetaceae bacterium
GCCGCCCGGGAACGGGCCGTCGGGATCGTCACCCAGTCCGAGGCCCACCCAGTTGTCGTCGACGAAGATGATCGAAGGCGTCGGCGGCAGGATCGCCGGCGTGAAGAACACCTCGGTCTGCAGCGCATCGTCCACCGTGTGATCCACCACCGTCTCGATCAAAGAGTTCAGCACCGTCCCGAACGAGTTGTTTTGGGCCAGGACATCGACGTTGCCTGCTGCGTCCAGGTTGTCGTTGTCGATCGCCAGCGTTGTTCCGGTGTAGCCGCTGAAATCGTTGTTGCCCGTGCTCGCGCCCAGGCCGGTCACGTCGGTACCCAGGTTGCCCGCGTCCACCAGGCCGTCGCTCTCGACAAACAGGCCCGTCGTGTTCCCGGTCAGGTCATTGCCCTGCAGCTTCGCCGTACCACCGCTGACGGACACACCTGTCGTGCCGCCAGTAAGATCAGCGTTCAGAATCGACGCGGTGCCGCCGGCATTCACCTGCACGCCCGTGGTCCCGCCCGAGAGATCGCTGCCATCGATCGTCGCCTCGCCGCCGGACACCTCGACGCCCGTCGTGTTCCCCGAAAGCACGCCGCCACTGATAGCCGCCTCGCCATCGTCCACCACCACGCCCGTCGTGTTCCCCGTCAACGTCGCCCCCGTCATCGACAGCACGCCATCGGCCCCGGTCAGGCGGATACCCGTTGTGTGGCCACTCAGCGACATGCTCGCCGGCGTCGTGAAGTTCGCATTGTCGACCTCCACCGCGACACCCGCCATGCTGATGTTGCTCAGGTCGCTCGAAGAAGTCACCTCCACCGCGTAGCCGTCCGGCACGCCCTCGTCGCCGCCCACGTCCGCCGACCCGTCACGCTCGAACACCCGCACCCCGATGTCGGCGCCGCTGATCACGTTGCTGTCCAGCGTCACGTTCACCGCTTTTACGCCGGTGGCGGCATCCGATGCACCATGAATGTCAATGCCACGTGCGAAGTCCGTGATCGTGTTGCCCGTCAACTCCGCGTAACTCGCACCGTCGTTGTCACCGAAGAAGTCGCCCTCGTCGGTCACGAAGATGCCAGTACCCTCGCCGCGCGTCGTCCCATCGCTGCTCGTCGCCGTCAGGATGTTGTCCTTCACCACCACACGCACGGCCGCGCTCTCGTTGTGGAACAGCAGGATGCCCGTGTCCCCGTCGCTCGCGTCGATCGTGTTGCCCTCGACCGTCACCACGCCTTCCGCGTACTGCACGATGATGCCGCCGTCGAACGTCGTGCCATTCGCCTGCGTCAGGTCGATCGTGTTCGCATCACCGGCGCCCGAGCCGCCGATCACGCTGCCACCGGCAAGGCCCGATGCGTTGATGCCCTCCACCACGTTGTCGATCTGGTTCCCCGTGATCGTCACCAAAGGCGCGTTGGCAGGCGTCTGCAGGTAGTTCGTCCCGATGCCTGCCGCGGCGTTCGTGATCGTGCTATCCGTGATCGCCGTGTCCGATTCGAACACCGCGATCGCGAAGTTCACCGACACATCGTCGATCGTCACATCGTTGATCAAATTCCCCGTGCTCTTCGCCGTCGCCGGGCCACTCGTCGCGCCCGAGAACAGCTGAATGCCACGCCGATAGATGTTCTGGATCGTCACGTCCTGGATGTCCAGGTTGTCGTACACGCTGCCCGTATCGAACGACGTGATGATGCCCGTACGGATGTTGTGCTTGCCCGGCGTCAGCGAACCGTTCGCCTCGCCGTCGATCGTCAAATTCCGGATCCGCACATCGCTCGACTCGACGACCAGGCCGTTGATCACCGTCCCCGCCGTCGCGCTGTCGAGGTTGTCGTCTTCAGCGTCGGGACCGATCACCACACCCGCTTCGGTCTGTCCCGTGATCAGGATCGGCTTGTCGACGATCGAGTTCGACTCGAAGTAGTCACCATCGTAAATCCGGACCTCGCCTGACCCGCCACCGGACACGGCAACGAGCGCGTCCTGGATATTCGCAAACGCGTCCAGGCCGAATGCGACGGCATTGCCAAGAGCAGCCCCTCCTGCCCCGTCCGGATCAACGCCCAGCGCCGTGCCGTCCCAGTCGTCATCGACGAACACGATCGTCGGAGCGACCACGGGCACACCCGAGAAGAAGACCCTGGTTTGCGCAGGATCGTCCACCGTATGATCCACCACGACCTCGATCACCGCCGGAACCACCGAGCCGAAGTCGTTGTTCTCCGCCTCGACGTCGATGTTCCCCGCCACATCGAGATTGTCGTTGTCGATCGCCAGCGTCGTCGTGCCGTCGTAGCCCGTCAGAACGTTGTTGCCGGCACTCGAACCGTTCGTCCCCGTGCCAGTGCCCAGTCCGGTCACGTTCGCCCCGTCCACGTCGCCCAAATCTACCGTGGCGTCCGAATCGATCAGCACGCCCTTCGTGTTGCCCGTCAGGTTCGTGTTCTCGATCAGCGCCTTGCCGCCGCTGACGTGGACGCCGGTCGTGTTCCCAGTGATCGAGGACGGGTTGTTGATGATCGTGGCGGAGGCGCCACCGTCTACGAGCACGCCGGTTCCGCCGGTGGTGATGTCGCTGCTGCTGAGCGTCAGAAGGCCTTCCGAGCCGGTCACGTGCACGCCCGTAGTATTGGCCGTGATGTCCTTGCCGGTCAGCGTCATCTGCGCGTTGTCGATCTGGATCACCGTGTCGGTGCCCGTGATCCCGCTCATGTCGTCCGCGATCGACACCTCCACCGCGTAACCGTCTGGCGCCCCCTCGTCGCCGCCCGCGTCCGCCGACCCGTCACGCTCGAACACCCGCACTCCGATCTCGGCGCCGCTGATCACGTTGCTGTCCAGCGTGACGTTCACCGCCTTCACACCCGTCGCCTCATCCGAAGCACCGTGGATGTCGATGGCCTTGGCAAAGTCCGTGATCGTGTTCCCCGTCAGCTCCGCGTAGCTCGCTCCGTCGTTGTCACCAAAGAAATCGCCCTCGTCGGTCACGAAGATGCTCGTCCCCTCGCCACGCGTCGTCCCGTCACTAAGCGTCGCGGTCAGGATGTTGTCCTTCACCACCACACGCACACCCGCGCTCTCGTTGCTGAACAGCAGAATGCCCGTATCGCCTTCGCTGGCGTCGACCGTGTTGTTCTCGACCGTCACCACGCCTTCCGCGTACTGCACGATGATGCCACCGTCGAACGTCGTCCCGTTCGCCTGCGTCAGGTCGATCGTGTTCGGATCACCGGCACCCGGACCGCCAATCACGCTGCCGCCGGCGAGGCCGGACGCGTTGATACCCTCCACCACGTTGTCCATGTCGTTGCCGGTGATCGTCACCAGCGGCGCGTTGGCCGACGTTTGCAGGTAATTCGTACCGATCCCCGCCGCCGCGTTCGTGATCGTGCTGTCCGTGATCGACGTGTCCGACTCGAACACCGCGATACCGAAGTTCGCCGTCACGTCGTCGATCGTCACATCGTTGATGATGTTGCCCGTGCTCTTCGCCGTAGCCGGGCCGCTCGTCGCGCCAGAGAAGAGCTGGATCCCACGACGGAAGATGTTCTGGATCGTCACGTCCTGGATGTCCAGGTTGTCGTACACGCTGCCCGTGTTGAACGACGTGATGATGCCCGTACGGATGTTGTGCTTGCCCGGCGTCAGTGACCCGTTCGCCTCGCCGTCGATCGTCAGCGTGCTGATGCGCACGTCGTCCGATGCCACGACGAGACCGTTGATCACCGTCCCCGCTGTCGCGCTGTCCAGGTTGTCATCCTCAGCGTCCGGACCAATCACCACGCCGGCTTCGGACTGCCCCTGGATCAAGATCGGCTTGTCGATCAACGAGTTGGATTCGAGGTACAGACCGTCATAGATTCGGATTTCACCCGTCCCGTCGCCGATCACCGCCGCCAGCGCATCCTGGATCGTCGCGAACGCGTCCTGGCCGAATGCCGTCGCGTCGCCCAGGGCACCACCGGCACCGTCCGGATCAACCCCCAGACCCGTCCCCGCCCAGCTGTCATCCACGAACACGATCGTCGGCGTCGGGAACAACACCGTAGGAATGAAGAACACCTCGGTCTGCGCCGCGTTGTCCACGGTGTGGTCGATCACCGTCTCGATCACGCTCACCACCGACGAGCCGAAGTTGTTGTTCTCCGCCTCGACGTCGATGTTCCCCGACGCGTCGAGGTTGTCGTTGTCGATCGCGAACGTCGTCACACCGGTGTAACCCGTCAGCACGTTGTTGCCGGCACTCGAACCGTTCGAGCCCGTACCCGTGCCCAGACCTGTCACATTCGCGCCATCCACGTCGCCCAGGTCCACCGTGGCGTCCGAATCGATCAGCACGCCAGTCGTGTTCCCGGTCAGATTCGTGTTCTCGATCAGCGCCGTACCGCCGCTGACGTGGATGCCCGTCGTGTTCCCGCTGATCGAAGTCGGGTTGTTGATGATCGTCGCCGACGCCCCGCCGTCCACGAGCACACCCGTATCGGCGCCGCTGACATCACTGCTGCTGAGCGTGAGCAGGCCTTCCGAGCCAGTCACATGCACGCCCGTCGTGTTCGCGGTGATGTCCTTGCCCGTCAGTGACATCTGTGCGTTGTCGATCTGGATCACCGTGTCGGTCCCAGTGATCCCGCTCATGTCGTCCGCGATCGACACTTCGACCGCATAGCCGTCCGCCACCCCCTCATCGCCGCCGGCGTCCGCCGAGCCGTCGCGCTCAAACACCCGCACACCGATCTCGGCGCCACTGATCACGTTGCTGTCCAGCGTCACGTTCACGGCCTTCACGCCCGTCGCCTCGTCCGACGCCCCGTGAATGTCGATGGCCTTGGCAAAGTCCGTGATCGTGTTCCCCGTCAGCTCCGCGTAGCTCGCGCCGTCGTTGTCGCCGAAGAAATCGCCCTCGTCGGTCACGAAGATGCCCGTCCCCTCGCCGCGCGTCGCGCCGTCGCTGAGCGTCGCCGTCAGGACGTTATCCTTCACCACGACGCGGACGCCCGCGCTCTCGTTGCTGAACAGCAGAATGCCCGTGTCACCTTCGCTCGCGTCGATCGTGTTGTTCTCCACCGTCACCACGCCCTGCGCGTACTGCACGATGATGCCGCCGTCGAACGTCGTCCCGTTCGCCTGCGTCAGGTCGATTGTGTTCGCAGCCGAACCCGCGCCGCCGATCACGCTGCCCCCCGCGAGGCCTGAAGCGTTGATACCCTCCACCACGTTGTCGATCTGGTTCCCCGTGATCATCACTAACGGCGCGTTCGACGCGTCCTGCAGGAAGTTCGTCCCGATCCCCGCCGACGCGTTCGTGATCGTGTTGTTCGTGATATCCGTGTCCGATTCGAACACCGCGATCGCGAAGTTCGCCGTCACGTCGTCAATCGTCACGTCATTGATCAGGTTCCCCGTGCTCGTCGCCGTCACCGGGCCGCTCGTCGCACCAGAGAAAAGCTGAATGCCGCGACGGTACACATGGTTAATCGTGACCTCTTCGATCTCCAGGTCGTCATACACCGAACCTGTGTTGAATGACGTGATGATCGCGGTCCGGAAGTTGTTCTTTCCTGCGGTCAGCGCCGGGTTCGCCTGGCCGTCGAGCGTCAGGCGCTTGATCTGCACGTCGCTCGCCTCGACGACCAGGCCGTTGATGACCGTCCCCGCCGTCGCGCTGTCCAGGTTGTCGTCTTCCGCACCGGGCGCAATCACCACGCCCGCCTCTGACTGCCCCTCGATGAGCAGCTCCTTGTCGAGGGTCACGTTCGATTCGACGTATAGGCCATCGCGAATGTTGATCGTGCCCGGGTCGTCAGCCAGGCCCACAGCCTCCTCGATGCGCCCGGCGCCTCCTGCCTGCTCCCCTAGCGCCGTGACGTGCAATGTCGAGAAATCACCCTGGAAACCAGCCGATCCAGCCAGGGAGCCGTCCGTATTCGTATCAGTGCCGACGTCAAGGAATGGTGTGAAGTCGACGACACCTGACGTAGCCGCCACAACACTCGCCTCGACGCTGGTGCCCCACCAGTTGCTCGACGCGTCCACCGTGTTGATCGGCGAGCTGACGGCGGTCCCGTTGCCGGAAAGATCGCTGAAGTTGACGCTTGCGAATCCTGTCGTGTTCACCAGCAGACCGATCGCGTTGCCCGTGATGACCGACTCGTCGATGTCGACGGTGCCCGTTCCTGCGTTAACGCCGACGAGACCGTTGGTGATCCGGCTATTGTCGATGTCCGCGGTGCCACCGTTGATCAAGTTGACGCCGAACACCGTGCTTCCGTCGATGATGCTGGCCACCATGTTGGCGGCACCGCTATCCGCCTGGATGCCGAGGAACCCGTTCAGGACCGTGCTGTGACTCAGCGTGAACGTGCCGTCGGTCGTCACCGAAGCGCCACTCACCATCCAGTTCTCGAGACTGAAGCCCTCCATCAGCACGGACGTCGCGGCGCCCGTCACCGTGACGCCGAACCCGAATAACGCCGTGCCGTCCAGTACCGGCGCCAACGCGCCCTCGCCCGCCAGCTCATCCCCCTTGTCACCGACGAGGTCGAGCGACTTGCTGATCGATAAGTCTTCGTTGTAGTTGCCGTCGGCCACGAAGACCGTCCCGCCGGGGTCGACACCATCGATGCCCTCCTGGATCGTCGCGAAGGCGTCGGTGCCGAAGCTCGTCGCGGGACCGGCGGGATCGTCGCCTATCGACAACCCGGCGAAATCGTCGTCGACGTAAACGGGCGTCGTGGTGAGCAGGATGCGCGGCTCGAGAACCTCCGCTTCGGGCGCGCGCGCAACTCGATCGATCGGCCGGCGCCGAGCGCCCCGTGCGCCACGTGTCGCAAGTCTTACCTGACGCCGCCACTTCGAAATTGCATCAGAGATCATCGAGCGACTCCTCATTTCATCCGCGGGGACGCGCCCCGCGCAACAGGATCAGCTTCCAGCAACAGCTTCCGCCTTACAGTTCGCGGCGGAGCCGCAAAAAGAAGCGCGTAATAATTCACATGGCGTGCGCGCACGTCAAAAACTCATTTCCGATCGGCGCGAATTCGATCTAGGCGGGGATCGTTTTCTCAGCGCTATCCTCCAACGCCCTGATGCGGCCGCGCCACTCTGCAGAACGGCGCTCGAACTGACTCGGCCACCCCCGTATAATTGAACAGATTAGTTCCGACAGATGCCCTTGTCAACCATCACTGGATTGGATTTTCGTGAATTCTCGGTGCGCTCGTTCGATCACGCACAGCGCCTGATTTCGATGGCCTGGTCATCAAAACCAACCCTTGAAGGATTTGGCAATCTGGGTCGTCTCGACTCATGATTTCCCGGATCAAAACTTAGGGGTTTACCCCGATTATTCACATCGACGTGCAAACAACGATTCACCCCCGCTTTTCGTCGATTCATGTTTGACTTTCTTGCCCAATTCTGTTATCATAGTAGACAACGTGCGTCACACTTGGCGCATGAACTGAAAGAGACTTGGCGCATGAACTGAAAGAGA
>NYZD01000129.1 GCA_002685935.1 Planctomycetaceae bacterium
CGGCGGGTTTGGTGGCGGGATCGTCGGAGCCGGGGGGGAAGATGACGAAGTAGGCGACGGCGACGATGACGAGGATGCCGATGAGCCACCACCAGGACAATCGTCTGCGTCCGCCGCGGGTGTAGACGCGAGCACGTCCGGACCGGCGCACCATCTGACTATCAAGCACCACGGGTTATGCTCCTATGATTGACGACGATGCCATCGACCGAGGGCACCGGCGTTAAAAGGGGGACACGGGATTGTAGTCTAATCGGCAGGGGTGTGAACGGGGGACCAGAAAATCGGGGGGATCAGCCGGCCTGGCGCTCGGATTTGCGGCCGAATTTGATGACCTGCTGATCGGTGACGAGCATGTCGAGTCTGATGTCGTGGGAGGCGGTGGGGACCTGATCGAGGAGTTGGGGTTCGAATCCGATGCCGCAGGCGGTGCCGTTGAAAGCGGGCTGTGCGAGGAATCGGTCGTAGAAGCCGCTGCCGCGGCCGATGCGATAGCCTTCGCGGTCGAAGCCGAGTCCGGGGACAAGGACGAGGTCGATCTGATCGACGGGGATGGGGGCGGTGTTGGTGGGGGTGCGCAGTCCGTAGTGGTCGGTATCCATGGGCTGGTCGAGGCTGTGGATTTCGACCGGGATCATGTGCTTTTGGGCGTAGCTGACGAGGGGGACGGTGACGAGCATCTGTTCCTGCCATGCTCCGAGGGCGACGGGGCAAAGATCGATTTCGTGAGGGAGGGGCAGGAAGATCATGATGCCGCGCGCCTTGGTGAAGGCGGCGGTATCGAACAGGAGATGTGCGGCGGCGTGGGAGTGTTTCTCAATCCAGTCGTGATCGAACTGGCGGAGCGTGGCTTTGAGTTGTGCTCTCAGCGTTTTTTTGACTTCTTTGAGCGGGGTCATAGGCGGTGCGTCGAGCGTGGAGGTTGGGGGGTTATTGTTCTTCTTTTGCATCGGTCGGGTTTTCGGGCGTCTTGAGCCATTCGAGGAATTGGGTGATCCGTTGTTCGTAGCCACGGTCGGTGGGGACATAATACTGTTTGTCGACGCCGAGGTACTCCTGGTCGACGCATCCGCGCTCGGAGTCGTGTGCGGAGCGGTATCCGGCGGCGTGGCCGAACTGTTTGGCGCCGGGATAGTGGCCGTCGCGGAGGTGTTTGGGGACGGGGACGGTGCGTTGGTTTTTGACATCATCCATGGCGGCCCAGACGGCCTGGGCGGAGGCGCCGGACTTGGGGGCGGTGGCCATGTAGATGGCGGCCTGAGCGAGGGTGAGTTGGCATTCGGGCATGCCGATGCGTTCGGTGATGGTGTAGGCGGAGGCGGCGACGGTGATGGCGCGGGGGTCCGCGTTGCCGATGTCTTCCGAGGCGAGGATGGCGATGCGCCGGGCGATGAACAGGGGATCTTCACCGGCGACGAGCATGCGGGCAAGCCAGTAGACGGCGGCGTCGGCGTCTGAGCCGCGCATGGATTTGATGAAGGCGGAGATGATGTCGTAGTGGGCGTCGCCGGTGGCGTCGTAGTCGATGGCTTTGCGCTGGATGGATTCGACGGCGACGTCGATGTCGATGGTGAGGGTGTTGCTGTCATCGGGCGATTGACTGCCGCCGGAGAGGACGGCGGTTTCGAGGGCGGTGAGGGCGCGGCGGGCGTCGCCATCACAGGCGGTGGCCCAGTGGGCGACGGCGTCGTCGGTGATGTTGATGGCCTGTTTGCCGTAGCCGCGCTCGGGGTCGGTGAGGGCGCAGCGGATGAGGGCGGCGACGTCGGGTTCGGTGAGGGGCTCAAACTGGAAGATTTGCGAGCGGCTGATGAGGGGACTGTTGATGCTGAAGAATGGGTTTTGGGTGGTGGCACCGATGAGGGTGATGATGCCGCGTTCGACGTCGGAGAGCAGGACGTCCTGTTGGGCGCGGTTGAAGCGGTGGATTTCGTCGAGGAAGAGAATGGTTTTGGTTTGGTTGTCCTGGAGTCGGCGTTTGGCATCGTCGAGGACGGCGCGGATGTCGCTGACGCCGACGGCGGCGGCGTTGGCGCGTTCGTAGTGTCGATCGGTGTAGGTGGCGATGAGTTCGGCGAGTGTGGTCTTGCCGCAGCCGGGGGGGCCGTAGAAGACGACGGAGGTGATGCGGTCGGCTTCGAGCATGCGTCGGAGGAGTTTGCCGGATCCGAGGAAGTGAGTTTGGCCGACGAACTGGTCGAGTGACCGGGGGCGCATGCGGACGGCGAGCGGCTCGACGGCGCGCAGGACCTTTTCACGGCGCTCGGTCCAGAGGTCGGTCATGCGGGTATTGTAGCTGCTGGATCAGGGAGCCTGATCGAGGAGGTAGCGGTCGTACCACGCGATGGATTCACGGTCGACGCGGCCGCCGAGGTCGACGTCGGCGAGGACGTGTCCGATCTTGGGGAGGGTGATGAATTCGGTGTGATCGGGGGCGGCTTCGTGGAGTTTTTTGCCGTGCTCATAGGGGACGACCCAGTCCCATTGGCCGTGCATGATGAGGATGGGGGTGTCGGTCTGCTGGATGGCGTGGAGGGTGCTGGCCTGGTCGGGGTCGAACCCGGCGCGCTCGCCGGCCTGGTCGACGAGCTGGTCAATCTTTTCGGGTTCGATGAAGGAGCGTGAGAAGGGAAGCGCTTTGTGGACGAGGTGGGGGACGACGTCGCGCATGGTGGTGTAGGGGGAGACGGCGACGACGGCTTCGACTCGGGGATCGCGGGCGGCGAGCTGGATTGCAGTGGCGGCGCCCATGGAGTGTCCCCAGACGCCGATCCGTCCGGTGATGAGATCACGGCGCTGGAGTTCGTCGATGACCTGGACGAGGTCCTGGGATTCGACGGCGCCGTAAGAGATGTAGTCGCCGGTGGACTTGCCGTGGCCGCGTAGGTCGACGAAGAAGAGGCGGTAGCCGGCGCGAGCGAGTGCGCGACGGTTGATGAGCATCCAGAAGGCGGTGTTGCGGTAGCCGTGTATGACGAGGATGGTGCCTTTGGGATTTCCGTCGATGAGGTCGGCATCGTCCTTTGGCTCGAAGCGCCAGACGCGGAGTTTGGCGTCGGGGGGGCCGACGTCGACGTAGAACTGTTCGGTGGCGCCGAGCCATCGGGGAAGGGGTGGGGCTGCTGAAGGGTCGGTGGATCGCGCGGATCGGCCGCGGTTGGGGGCGTCGACCATGACGGACATGATGGCACGATCGCAGCCGGAGAGGGTGCCGGCGATGGCGGCGATGAGGAGTCGTCCGGCGAGGGTGTATCGGATCTTGTAGCGTGGCATGGGGTCATTGTACGTTTGCGGGCGGAGGTGTGGTGGCGGGGCGGGGATATCTGCTTAGACTATGGCTCGGATCCCATTACTGACGCGCGCCATAGCATTTACGAATGAAAGGGCAAAACCATGGCAAGATTAGTCAAGCGTACGGCGACCCAACCGTATCGAGTGGAGGGCAAGGAGAAGGACGCGTGGATCTGCATGTGCGGGCTGTCAAACGATCAGCCGTTTTGTGATGGATCGCACAGCGCGGCGCGGAAGAATGAAGCGGAGGACAAGTGCTATCGATACGTGGGCGGCGAGCCGGTTGAGACCGACGGTCTGGATGTGGATGAGCAGGGGGTGCGGCCGGAGGATGGTTGAGCCGGCGGGTTGCGGGGCGTTAGCGTGCGTCGTGAAGTAACGTTTCCAATAGGTCCACGTGACGATCCATGGTGAGTGCGGGATCGAGTTGGTGGGTGGCCTGGGTGCAGCGTGCGCGCTGATCGGGATCGCAGAGATCGATCATGGCCTGGGCGAGGTCGTCGATGTTGTCGGGGGTGTTGATCACGCGACCGGCGCGGTTGGGGGATTCGGCGTGGCGGCGGCTGTCGAGTTGTGACGAGAATCGCGAGCCGATGGACGTTTGGCCGGTGGGGTCCTCAATCCATTGGGATGCGCCGTTGAAGAGGGTGCTGATGGCGGGGACGTGATGGAGGAGGGACTCGATGACGATCTTGCTGGACGGGTCGTAGTAGGTGGGGTGGACGGTGGCGTCGGCGGCGGCGAAGAGGTCGGCCATGCTGGAGGTGGGGCCGACCCAGCGGATCATGTCGCGGACGCCGAGCTGCTCGGCGCGGTGTTGGAAATGGAACTGGAGCGTGCCGGCGACGATGAGGCGCGCGCCGGGGCAGTGGGTCCTGACGTGCACGAGGGCCCGGACAAGGGGGCCGAGGCCCTTGAGGGAGGGGTTCATGGCGGCGAAGAGGAAGACGACGTGGTCGTCGCTGAGGTCGAGTCGGCGGCGGACGTCGCAGCGGGTCTGGTCGCGCTGCGCGGGGTCGATGGGGGCGGCGCTGGATGCGTTGGGGATCAGGGCGACGCGATGGGCGGGGAGGGAGTAGCCATAGAAGAGTTGGTCGGAGACGTATTTGCTGATGGACGCGACGCGGTGGACGCTTTGGGATTTGAGGGTCCGTCGTTCGGCCCAGAGCAGGGCCATGCGCTTGGCGTTGAGTGCGGTGGTGATGCGTTTTTTGAGCTGGGACAGGCCGGGCGGGCGCATGGCGATGTTGCGGGCGAGGGTTTCGCGGTAGGTTCCGCCGCGGGGTTGCAGGACCTGAGCGGGGACGGCGGTGGTCATGGAGAGGGTGGCATCGAATGGGTTGTGCTGGAGTTGTCGGATCGCCCAGCGGCGGAACAGCAGGAGGCCGAGGGCAGAGGTGGTGGCGGGCAATGCGGCGGTTTCGATGCGGCCGCCGGGCAGGAAGTTGGGGTCTTTGTGGGCTTGATTGGCGAGGATGGTGACGTGGTGGCCGCGTGCGATGAGTTGGCGGGCGATCTGGTCGGTCGAGCGTTCGTTGCCGCCGGCTTCGGGGAAGTAGGATTCGATGACGATGCCGATGTTCATGGGGGTGGGGATTGTCTAGGGGGCGACGGGATTGGGCAAGATTGTGTCAGGTCTGGTAAAGGAGGTCGGCGGCCTCGATGGCGACGCGCTCGGGGGGGATGAGAGTCATGCAGCGATGGTCGAGGGGGCAGATTTTTTTGCCGCATGGGCCGCAGTCGACGGGGTGGCGGATGATGCGTTCGCGCGTGAAGTGGATGTCGGTCCATTGGGGGTCGGTCGGGCCGAAGATGGAGATGACGGGGACGGCGAATGCGGCGGCGATGTGCCGGGGGCCGGTGTCGTTGGTGATGGCGAGGTCGCAGCGGCGGATGATGGATTTGATGAGGGACAGATCGCTGCCGCGTGATTGGAGGTCGATGAATGGGTGACGGGCGGCGGCCTGGACGGCGTCGAGGATGGGGCGTTCGTTGGGCGCGCCGCTGAGGAGGATGGTGGCGTGGTGTTGATCGATGAGTTGGTCGCCGACCTGGGCGAAGCGATCGGGGGGCCACATTTTGGCGTCGCCATACTTCGCGCCGGGGTTGAGGAGGACGACGGGGTGGTCGGCGGGGATGGCAGCGTCGCGCCAGAGGATGTCGGCGCGGCGTTCAGATTCGGGGCGGGTGAACAGTTGCATGGCGGTGTCGGCAGTGTCGGCACCGAGGTGTTGGGCGAGCTTGAGGTAGTAATCGAGTGCCGGGGTGGGGGTGAAGCGACGACCGTCGCGGGGTGGGTCGAGGCGATCGGTGAGCAGCCAACTGCGATTGTCACGAGCGTAGCCAACGCGGCGGGGGATGCGGGCGAGGCAGGTGAGCAGGGCGGCGCGGAAGCTGTTGGGCAGGAGGACGGCGAGGTCTAAACGCTCACGGTGCAGACGTCGGGCGAGGCGAAGGGTGGATTCACGGGTCGGAGATTCCGGGTCGGATGTATCGGCGGGTGGCGAGACGATCAGATCATCGCACCAGGGGATCGGATCGAGCAGGGGGCGGACGTAGGAGCGAACGAGGGCGGCGAAATGGGCGTCGGGGAACCGGCTGCGCACGGCGCGCAGGGTGGGCGTGGCCATGACGACATCGCCGACCCATGAGGGTAAGACGATCAGGATGCGTTGGGGGCTATTCAGGCGTGCGTTCCACGTGGGTCGTGATTGATCGGATCATTTTACGGTGGAACGGGGATGAGGCGGGGGGCGTTATTTCTTCCAGTCGGCGATCAGAAGGGTGATCACGGCGAGTTGCAGGAAGATCGCACCGAGGAGGAAACGGGTGAAGAGGGCGGGATCGGCGGTGTTGAGCACGCCGAGCGCGACGCAGGCGATGGCGAAGAGCTGCATGAGCATGGCGCTGAGTCTGAACAGCGAGAAGTCGCCGGCCTCGACGTTGCGCGTCTTGACCTGGCGGAGGATGTCGGACAGGAGATCGTGGGTGCGGTTGTCGGCGGGGGC
>NYZD01000130.1 GCA_002685935.1 Planctomycetaceae bacterium
TCAGTGTTGGATCACGTGACGGCCTCGGACGCCGCCAACTGCTTTAGACATTGCGGCTATACGCTACACGTGGAATAGATGCGCGCTAGTGGTTTTCGACATGGGAGGATCCGCTGAACAAACTTACCCCACCGCGTCGGCAATCTGCCTGGCCGGTACCACAATCGCCGCCGCCCTCATGTTCCTGGCCGACAGAAGAGCAAACGGGTCATGACCTCACGCCTGATGACGCCCTCCCCGTTCACGCCAAACCATCATCGTGTGCGCCATTCCCGCAACGCGAACTTCTCACTCACCCTCGTGGCTCACAAATTGAAATGACCTACGACGCGATCTCTCTCGATTTCTACGGCACGCTGGTCGAAGAGGACCATGCCGCCCTCACGAGCGTGGCACAAACCATCGCCCAACGCGCCGCCTCATCCACTGACATCCCGCAAATCATGAGTCAATGGTCCCACCTGTTCTCCGCGGCGTGTGCCGACTCCCACGGCCCATCTTTCCGCACACAAAAACAATTGGAACTCGATAGCCTCTCCGCTCTTCTAGCTGAGCACGGGATCGACGCCGACGCGCACGAACTGTCCGCCGAGGTATTCCGCTACTGGTCCGCCCCCTCGCCGTTCCCTGATGCGATCGAGTTCCTCGCCAAGTGCCCAATCCCCGTGTTCGTCGTATCCAACATCGACGACGAATTCATCTTCGCCGCGATAGCCGCCATTGGCTGGGAGTTCCCACAGGTCGTCACAAGCGAGATGGCAAAATCCTACAAACCCCGACGCGAGATCTTCGACCTGGCTTTGGCCCGCACCAAGCTTAGCCCCAGGCAGATCCTCCATGTGGGCGATTCCTACACATCCGACGTCACAGGTGCTGCCAATGTCGGCATCGATACCGCGTGGATGAACCGTCTTCACAAAAGCCCGAATGCTGATGCCTCCGTCGCGACACGGACCATTTCCAGTTTCCATGACCTGCTGCCACTGCTGATCCAGGAAACCAAAACCGAACGCTAACCCCGGAGCTTCACCGTGATCAAATCCCTCGCCGGCCTCTCAATCGTCATCCTCGCCCTCGGCTGCGCATCGACCGACCGCGCCCAATCCCCCGCCGGCCCCACCGCCATCGAACTCATGTCCGGCCGCCAGGGCTACGCGATCCGTGACCTCGAAGCCGCCGTCGCCCGCGACCTCCAACTCCCGCCCTCCGTGTCCGTGCGACATGCAAGACACAGCGACCTCACCCGCCAGACGTTCGTGCTGTCACGAACGCCGCACGACAAGATCCAAACGGACTATATCGAAGCGCGCGACGCAGACGGCAACCGCACATTTACCCTCCCTCCCGAGAACCGGCAGCGCGTCCAATCCTGGGTGCAAACCCACAAGCGAACCAACGGTTGAGGCGGGACGCTCGCGCCCATCCCATGCCGCACGTCGCGGAACTGAACCATGCCAATCCAATGCCCAAAATGCCGAAACGCTGTCCCACCCGACCAGGTCAACATGGCGACCGACCTGGCATTCTGCCCCCGATGCAATGACGCATTTAAACCATCCGAATCCATCGATCGGGACGCCGTCACCGCCGATATCCTGCACGACCCACCCCGAGGCGCATGGTTCAGAGATGACATCGACAAGATGATCGTCGGCGCATCCACGCGCACTCCCTTCGCGTGCTTCATCATTCCTTTTACGTGCGTCTGGGCCGGCGGCTCCATGACCGCAATCTACGGATCACAGATCGCCAACGGCGAATTCGACCTTGTCGCTTCGCTGTTTGGCATTCCGTTCCTGATCGGCAGCATCATCCTCGTGACCGTCTCGGCCATGTCCGTGTGCGGCAAGGTCGAAGTCTCCATCGGCTCCGACAGCGCGGTCTTCGTCGGAGTTGGACCACTGGGATGGACGCGGCGCTTTGACTGGGACGCCGTCCAGGCCATCAAGGATGCACCCATGCCCATGCCGATGCCCGGCGGATTCTTCGGCGGCATCCTCCTCGATGGCCATCATCGCCTCAAGTTCGGCTCCAACCTCAACGAAAAACGAAGACACTTCGTCCTCAACGCCCTGAAGTATCTCAAGTCAGAATCGCGCTAACCGCCGTCGCCCCCCTACCCCTCCAACTCAATCCGCGGATCGATCAGGTGATACGCCACGTCCACCAGCAGGTTAAACACAATCAGCATCGTCGCGTAAACCAGCACCACCCCCATGATCAAAAACAAATCCTTGTTCTGCACCGCCGCCACAAAAAAGTAACCCATCCCCGGCACGTTGAACACCTCCTCGACCACAAATGATCCCGTCATCGCCGCCGCCGCCGCCGGTCCCAGAAACGACAGCACCGGCAAAAACGCCACCTTCAACGCATGCTTCACCACCACCCGCCGTTCGCTCAACCCCTTCGCCCGCGCCGTGCGAATGAAATCACTGTTCATCACCTCGATCATCCCCATCCGCGTCAGCCGCGCGATGTAAGCCGCGAACGGCAACGACAGCGTGATCGTCGGCAAAACCATTTCCGCAGCCCCGCCCCAGTTCCCCACCGGCAGCCAACCCAGCACCAGCGCGAACACCAACAGCAGCACCGTGCCCGTCACGAACGTCGGCAGACTGATCCCCACCATCGCCACCGACAACGTCGCCCAATCCCAGAATCCCCCCGGCCGAAGCGCCCCCATCACCCCCGCCGACACCCCGATCACCAGCGCCACCAGTATCGCCGCCAACCCCAACTGCAAACTCACCGGCAGCGCCCCCTTGATGATCCCCGCCACCCGCCAGTCGATGTATTGCAGACTCGGACCCAGATCGAACGCCCGCTCTCGTTGCCCCACCAGGTACCCCACTCCCGTCGCGTCCCCCAGATACTGCACGTAAAACGCCCACGGATTGTCCAGGTTGTACTGCACCTTCATCGCCTCCTGGACCTCCGCCGGTGGACGCCGCCCCTCGCCGCGCTCCGTCGGATCGCCCGGAATCAGCCACGCAAACACAAACGTCACCGTGTAGATGATCCACAGCAGCAGCGGCAGTTGCACCAGTCGTTTGCCGATCAGATGCCACATCAGTTCAACACTCGCATGCGATAAAACATCTGCATACCTCGAGGATGTAAACTCACGCCGCCCAGCCGATCCGGATCGAACAGATGAATCAGTTTGTAGTGATACATCGGCACCATCACCGGGCGCTCCTCGATGACAATCCGCTCCGCCTCCGCCAGCAGTTCAAGCCGCCGACCCGCATCCGCCTCCCGCGCCGCTTCGTCCATCAACGCCGTGTACGCTTCATCATCAAACCCCGAGTCATTGTTGTTGTTCGTCGGCAAAAACAGATCCAGAAACGTCGTCGCGTCCCCGTAGTCACCAAACCATCCGCTCCGCGCCACCGTGAAGTTCCCCGAATTTCGATCCGCCAAGAACACCTTCCACTCCTTGCTCGACGTCTCCACCGCGATGCCCAGTTCCTTATTCCACGCGTGCGCCACCGCCTGAACCAGCGGCCCGTGCCCCTGATTCGTGTTGTACGTCAAGTCCAGCGGACCCAATCCCTCACCCCCCGCATACCCCGCCTCCGCTAACAGATCCCGCGCCCGATCCGGATCGTACCCCAGCCCCTTCGGATGATCGTAATCCGGACCCAACCCGCCCGGCGGCGTGAACGACCGCGCGACCACCGGCTTGATCCGCTGGACGTTCGGCACGATCTCTTCTTTGTCCAACGCCAGATTCAACGCCTGACGCACCCGCGCATCAGCCAGCGGATTGTCACGGCCGCTCGAAAGCTTCTCCCGGCAGTTCAACACGTAGTAATACGTCCCGAAGTTGCTCACCTCGTGCACGTCGTTCCGCTCCCCCGCGCGCTGCGCTTCCAACAGCTCCGGCGCGAACGCCAGCGATCCCACCCCGAACACCAGATCCACCTTCCCCGTCTCATACGCGTGGAACGCCGCCGACGTCGTCCGATAGTGAACCATCCGAACCGTCTGCGGCCCCACCGCCTCTCGATTCCAATACGTCTCGCTCGCCTCCAGGAACATCTCTCGCTTAAACACCCACCGCGCCAAGCGGTAAGGCCCGTTCCCCACGATCGTCTCAGGATGAACCCACGTCGGATCCCGATGCAGGTTGTAGGAATTCTCGTCCACCGTCGTCATCCGCGCCATCGTCGCCCGATGCACCGGGAACATCGGCCAGCACGCCACGATGTCCAGAAAATATGGCGTCGGCAGCTTCAACCGCACCTCGAGCGTCCGATCGTCAACCACCTTTACCGCCACCAGCTCATCGAACTTCGCCTCCGAATTCGCCGCCCGACGCTTCGCCATCGCGATCTTGTCCGCGTCGTCCCCCGCCTCCCTGATCGCCATCAGCGTTTTTAGACACCACTTTCCGTACGCCTCGGCGCCATCGATGAAATACAGAAACCCGACGTAAGGCGGAGGCCCCAGATCCGGCATCAATGCCAGCCGCCACGCCTCACGAAAATCCCACGCCGTCACCGCATCGCCGTTCGACCACCGCGCATCTTCACGCAGGTGAAAGGTGTACGTCCGTCGATCCTCAGAAAGATCCCACCGCTCCGCCACCCCCGGCAGCACCGCCATCGTCGCCGGGTCAAACGTGCACAGACCCTCGAACAGCGAGTAAGACACCCGCACGTCAAGCATCGCGCTCACCAGTTGCGGGTCCAGCGTCTTGATGTCGCTGTAGGCGACCGTCAACTCCGCCCGCGGCGACGGATCGCTCCACCGCAGCACAACCAGCAGCAACACCAGCAGTCCGACAGCGGGTATCAGCAGTCGCATATCAGATCAATAAAGGTCCAGAATCGTTCGATGTGTGATCATCCGCCGCCCGGCGTCGCGGCGCGATCATCCTTCGGCTGCGGTATCTCGAAATCGCTCGGCTTGATGCCCAGCTCCAGTTCCGTCAGCTCACCCCCCGGACCAACGTCCGCAAGCACCTGATCGACAAAGTCCAGCACCCTCTTCTCTTCCCACATCTTCCGCAGCGGCGTTACCTTCACCTTCGACTTCCACTCGTACACAAACCATCCAAGCACATCGTCGATCTTCCCGATCATGTCCATGCACACCGCGTGGACTTCTCCCGGCAGCTTCTCGGATTCGGGCGCCACTTTCGCCATCAACTGGAGATACTTCCCCGACAGAATCACGAGTCGACGAACGTCCGCTTCCAGCTTCCTCTTGTCCGCGCCGGGTCCATACCAGTTAAACATCAGCCGGCCCGACATCGCCTTGAACCCCGCCGCGTCCGCCCGAATGGATCGGCCCATCCGACGAACGTTCCAGTAATACTCCGACACCCGCCGTTCCAACAACCCAAACATGTCCGCCCGCGCCGCGTCAATCGATAATGATCCCAGCGCGCCGTACATCTCCTCCCGCGCCCACGGCGAACGCTCCGCCTTGATCGAACGCCTCAACTCCTCATGCAACTGCGCCTGCTGCGCCTCGCCCAGCGGGGGCGGCGCGTTCGCCGCACGTTGGTGCATCGCCATCTCACACGCCTTGCCCGCCCACAGACGCACCGCCGCGCTCTTATCCCCCAACGCCGTCACGATCGTTTCCGTCGTAAATGAACTCCGCAACTCCGCCGCGACAATGATCGTGTTCAGCCGGCAAAGCATCCGATCCGATGACACGCCCGGCGAGATCGCGTTCGCCACCTGCGCCGCATAGGTTTCGCTGAAAATCGCCACCCGAATCGGATTGCCTTCCGCCGCGCTTTCTCGCACGTACCGCGCTCGACGCACCGGACGAAGCAACTCCTCCCGCGCCGACGCGATCTTCACCGCGCTCGGCTCGCCCAGCATCTGCCCCGCCCAGTAACCCACGTAATCGCGGATCAACGCGTGCTCGTCGCTGCTGAATTCCCCCTGCTCCACGATCAGATGATCCGTGATCCCCGCCGGTTGCTGACCCAACACCTCCCCGCCGCACCACAACACCAACGCCCCCATGACGCAGAGAATCGCCATCAACCGACCGTCCTGCCGCATCAATTCAACTCCGTGCTGCCGATAGAGCGCCACGCCCTGGTTGGCGCCGAGGGGAGGGTTCGTAAAGCCCTCAGCAACCTATCGCCATCGGGCCCCAATTGCAACCATTCCGCCTGTCCCATCCGCCTTCAACCCAACACCCCAACACCTTCTGATCGATCAAACGCACCTCCCCCACCCGGCCCGCCACCAGACAAACCGCCGCACCCGCCCGCAAATCCACCGCCTCCAACACGCCCAGACACGCCGCGTCACGCACCACCGCATAGTCCACCGCCACCTGATGCGCCTCCAGCACCCCCCGCATCGCCCCCTCAATCACCCCCGGGTCGCGCTCCCCCGCGACCACCAGCCGCTCCGCCTCCGCCATCGACCGGCTCAACCCCAGCGCATCCCGCCGCTGCCCATCACTCAGGTTCACATTCCGCGAAGACAGCGCCAGCCCATCGGCATCCCGGACCGTCGCACACGCCTCGATCTTCACCCCCAGACAAAGCCCTGCCGCCAACGCTTCGATCACCTTCAACTGCTGATAATCCTTCTCACCGAATACCGCCACGTCCGGACGCACAATCCCAAACAGCTTCGCCACCACCCCGCACACCCCCGCAAAATGCCCCGGCCGGTGCGCCGCCTCCAGCATCCCCCCCAGCGACGGCACCTCGATCGCCACCGCCGCCTCATCCGCCGGATACATCTCCTCAACCGTCGGCACGAACACCAGATCGACCGACTCCCCCCGGCACATCGCCAGATCATCCTCCAGCGGACGCGGATAACTCTCAAAATCCTCGCTCGGCCCAAACTGCGTCGGGTTCACAAAAATCGACACCGCCACGTGATCCGCCAACTCCCGCGCTCGACGAATCAACGCCCGATGCCCCTCATGCATCGCCCCCAGCGTCGGCATCAGCGCCAACCCCGTCATGCCCCCGCGCGCCGCTCGCGTCTCTTCAATGGTCTTCGTGATCCGCATAGCAACACCGCTCGCCCGTCGGCTCCGTGTCAGTCCTTGTCCCCCGTCGATCCCTCGCCACTGCCGTCCTCCGCGCCCGACGCATCAAACGGCAACGGCGTCGGCGCCGCCTGCCGATACACCGCCACCATCCCCTCCACGAAATTCGACATCCCGTGATGTTCCGTCACGTAACGCTGCGCCGACCGACCCATCTCCCGATACGTCTCCGGTTCGCTCGCCAGATCGTTCAACAACGCCGCCCACCGTCGGCCCGTCGGCTCCGCCACCAGACGCGCCGTGCGATCCTCAATCAGAAAATCCAAATCCGGATCCGTCGCCGCCAGCACCGGACGACCCGCCGCCATCGCGCTCAGCGTCATCGTCCGCACCTGACCCGTCGCCTGAGGCTGAATCAACACGTCACACTGCATCAACAGCCGCATCGTCCCCGTCGCCCGAGGCACCAGAATCACCTGGTCCGACAGATTCAACTTCCGCGCCGCCTGCCAATAATGCCGCTGTACATCCGTCGACGCATAGATAAACAACATCACCGACCCAAGCTGACCCTTCGCCTGCGCCAAACCATACAGAATCTCCGGATCAGGCGTCTGACCAGCCGGAGGACCGATCACCAGCGCGCACAGCGCCGCGTCCGGCTCCGCCAACGGCGCCGGCATCGATTCATCAAAACCATAAACCCCCGGACGCACCGTCACCACGTCCGACCCCCGACCGAATCGTCGCCGCGCCAGATGCGCCAAGGGACCCGTCGCCGCGATCCGCTCCGTCGTCCGCGATCGCGCCCGGCTCAACTGATGGGCCGACCGACGCGACCAGCAACTGCACACCAGCGGCACCCCCAGCGCCCGACTGATCGCCTCCGCCATCCCCCGCGCCGGACTGTCCAGCGCATGAACCAGGTCCGGCTCGAGCCGACGAACCTGGTCCACCACATAACGCTTCGAGAAATAACTCAACGTCCGCGGCGCCCTGCCCCGGTACGCAACCACGTCCCCCGTCATATCCAGTTCCGGATTCAGATTCGATTCAGGAATGACATTGATCACCCGGACCTGATGCGCCACCAGCCCCACCGCCAGATGCCGCAGCGTCGCCGCCTCAGCATCGAACCACGCGGGATGCGCCACCAGCGCGACCTTCATGCCATCAGATTAGCCCACCGGCCCCCCCGAGGGAATCCACCCGCACCACGCCGCCACTCAGCGATTCTTCATGCTCTTCTTGCTCGTCCCGTACCCCGGTTTCTTGCCGTGATTCGCTTTACGGTTCTTCCAAGTCAGTTTCGCTCGACGATGACGACGCTTGGCCATGATCCGCTCTCCTGTAAAGTCAACTGCACACAGCCGATCCATACCGCCGGCCAAGCCGCATATTCTATGCCCTCTTTCGCCCCTGTCCACCGCCCGCCAAAGTGGCGTTTTCCGCCCCGCCACGCTACAATATGACATCGTCAAAACAACATCATCATGTGGGTCGGCCCCCGCCGCCCGACCCCATCCCGCGAGTCGATAAATGACAACTCCCGCGCCCTCCGATCACGCCCAGCCGGCGGATGCCATCCCCCCAGCCGCCCAATACGACGAGCAGTCCATCAAGGTCCTCGAAGGCCTCACCGCCGTCCGAAAACGCCCCGCGATGTACATCGGCGACACCACCGCCCGA
>NYZD01000131.1 GCA_002685935.1 Planctomycetaceae bacterium
CGCGAAGTTGGAACCTTCGGTCGAACAACGCAAACGCAAGTGATCGCTACCTTTTTAGAAAGTGACAATTACTTGAACGACTGCAAAACGCCACGTCCTCGATCGACTCTACGCGCCCGACGCCCCCGATGCGCCCGCCGCCGAGGCGCCCGCGCCGCCGCCGCGCGATCCGCAACCCGCCCCCGCGTCACAACCGCCGACCGACACCCGCGCCGACCAATCCCCACCCCCAGCCGATCCGCAGATCACCGAAGAACTCAAACAGATCCGTCAGATGGTGCGCACCGTCATGCACCACCAGACCGATCGCCCCCGCCCCGACATGCCCGGCAAACTTTTTCAGCAATACCTCAAACTCCTCCAGCAGGAACTCACCGAAGAGCTCGCCGAGCAGGTCATCACGCACGTGCGCGATGTCCTCCAGCCCGACCAGATGGACGACGAACAGAACATCAACGCCGCCATGCGCGACGCACTCGCCAGATTCATCCCCGTCGATCCCAACGCCCTGCACGAAGCCGACCCCGCAGGCCGCGATCGCCCCTACAAGGTCGCGCTCATCGGCCCCACCGGCGTCGGCAAAACCACCACCATCGCCAAGCTCGCCGCCACCTTCAAACTCAAACAAAACCTCCGCGTCGCCCTGCTCACCATCGACACCTACCGCATCGCCGCCGTCGACCAACTCCGCACCTACGCCGGCATCCTCCAGATCCCACTCCACGTCGTCGTCACCATCGATGACATGGCCCGCGCCCTCCGCGACACCGCCGATTACGACATTGTCCTCATCGATACCGCCGGCCGTTCCCCCCGCGACGACGAAAAACTCGACCACCTCCGCCAGTTCATCGACGCCGCCGCACCTCACGAAGTCCACCTCGTCCTCTGCTCCACCTGTTCCCAACCCGTCCTCATCGACACCGTCGAACGCTTCAGCCGCATCCCCACCGATCGCGTCATCTTCACCAAACTCGACGAGGCCGTGAACTTCGGCGTCCTCGTCAATGTCGTCCGCCAGGTCAATAAACAGATCAGTTTCATCACCACCGGGCAGGAAGTACCCCACCAGATCGAACCCGGACAGTCCCACCGACTCGCCGGCCTCATCCTCGGCCAAAATGTGTAAAATACGATGATTATCGATCAGGCATCATCATTACGAAGACTCATGAGGCAGGCGACTGTGGAAACTGCGGAAGATAGACGCCCGCCCGCCCCGGCTCGCGTGCTGGCGGTGACCAGCGGCAAGGGCGGGGTCGGCAAAACTAATGTTGCGGTCAATCTCGCCGCCAGACTCGCCACCATGGGTAGGCGCATCCTCCTCATGGACGCCGACCTCGGTATGGCCAACGCCGATGTCCTGTGCAATCTCAATGTGCGCACCACCCTCGCCCACGTCCTCACCGGACGACGCACCCTCAGTGACGTCATGATCGACGGCCCCGGGGGATTCACCCTCATCCCCGGCGTCTCCGGCCTCGCCGCCATCGCAGACCTCTCAGAGTTCGAACGCGCCCGCATGCTCGACCTGCTCACCCAACTCGAAGACGAATACGACCTCGTCATCATCGATACCGGCGCCGGCATCAGCCCCAACGTCCTCAACTTCGTCGAGGCCGCCGATGAAGTCCTCGTCGTCACTACCCCCGAGCCCACCGCCATCACCGATGCTTACGGCCTGATCAAAACCATCTGCCGCCGACGCGAGGGCGCCGAATTCTCAATATTGATCAATCAGGTCCGGGACAGTCGCGAGGCACGACGCGTCTTCGACCGAATCGACCTCGTCTGCCGTCGATTCCTCGGCGTCCGCGCCACCAACGCCGGCTGCGTCCCCCTCGACCCCCACGTCAGCGCCGCCGTCCGCCGTCGCGAACCCTTCGTCATCGGCGCCCCCGACTGCCCCGCCAGTGGATATGTCCGACAACTCGCACACAAACTCGACCGACACGCCGCCGAACCGCGCGATGGAGGTTTTTTCAAAAAATTCGCCTCTTGGCTTGCCGGATAGGGTACAATACCCCAGCGCAATCGCGTGCGCTATGGTATACTGATTCAGTTACCGGACGCGCAATCGAACACGGACCGAATCGCATCTCGATGAGCAAAGGAGTGCTCAGCCGATGCCTTCAAAAATCATCGCCCCCGTCATCGCGCTCAGCGGCTTCGCCGTCGCTCTCGTCGCCGGTATGACCGCCGGCAATTCCGCCGCCACCACCCTCTCCCGCGCGCTCCTGGCCATGGTCGTCTGCTACCTCGTGGGCCTCGCCCTCGCCGCCGTCGGACGACGCGCCATCCGCGAACACGTCGACCACTACAAATCCCAGAATCCCATCGACCCCGACCAGTCCACCGACGAACCCGCCGCCCAATCACACGATCCCGCCGCCGAGCCGGGCGTCAACCCCGAGCCCGCCGCCGACGAATCCCCAACCACCACCCAGACCCCGGCTCCGACCGGCCCCGCCGCCGGCGCTGCCGCCTAAGTCCACACGATCATCACCCATGAACCAACCATAACCAAACCCCAACGATTCACGCGACGACGCCCCGAAGGATCGGAACCGTCGCCACGATCGCGACTGCGAAGTCAGGACCCGGCGGGTCAAGGAGCAGACCATGGCCAAACGCAAAACAGCAACTCAGGACGTCCCCCTCGCCGAACGACCCATCAAGGAAGTCTGGGTCGAGTATCAATCCACCGGCACCGAGACGATCCGAAACTACTTCGTCGAGAAGTTTCTGCCCTTGGTCAAATACAACGCCGAACGCATCCACGCCAAGCTCCCCAACGAAGTCGACGTCGACGACCTCATGTCCGCCGGCGTCTTCGGACTCATGGACGCCATCGACGCCTTCGATCTCGAGCGCGGCGTCAAGTTCGAAACCTACTGCGCCCCGCGAATCCGCGGCGCCATCCTCGATGAACTCCGCTCCATGGACTGGGTCCCCCGACTCGTTCGCTCCCGGACCTCCAAAATGGATCAGGCCCGACGATCACTCGAAATGCAGCTCGGACGCAAACCCACCCAGGACGAAATCTCCAAGAGGCTCGGCGTCGACAAGGAAGAATTCGAAAAGATCACCAAGGACGCCGGCGCGCCCATGGTCTCTTCCCTCAATCGAAAATGGTCCGAGACCGATGGCAACAAGGAAATCCACGAGATCGACGTCCTCGCCGATCAGCGACAGATCAACCCCCTCACCGCCGCCCAGAAGCGCGACCTCAAAGACCTCATGACCAAAGGCCTGTCCCGCGCCGAACGCCTCATCGTCATCCTCTACTACTACGAAGAGATGACCATGAAGGAAATCGGCATGACCCTCGACCTCTCCGAGTCCCGCGTCTCCCAGATGCACTCCTCCATCCTCGCCCGCCTCAAAGCCCAGATGAACCAGCGCTCCAAAGACAACGACGACGATTGACCCCGTCACCACGAATCAAATCTTGTTTCCCCCGCACTGATCCCATCCCCACCCCCGCCCCCAATTGTCACCCGTGGCAACCCGCGGTCCGCACCGCGCCGCGCTTTTGTTCAATAACGTCCCCAATCAACAAATATAAGCAGCAATATTCCACCACCGATGAACATCGCGCCGATACCCATTGCCCCATAAAACGCGATGCGCTTGCCGGCCGTATCGAAACCGCGCCCTTCTTCCCTGTTCTTGATATACACCCCATAGAACCACAAAAGAAAAACCCCGATCCCGATCAACACCGCCGGCAACTGTCTTTCGAGCCATTCCATCATCAGTACCTCGCCAAAGCACGTTTAAGCAACGCCCCGCTCCCTCATCCATCAGATCGCCCAGCCGGCCACGGCGATAACCAGCGAAGCGCCGCGCTATCGTCCGACTCAATATCCCTCAGACGATAGAACGTGCCCGCCCCGGCGCTCTGAAAGATACCGCGCTCTCGAAACGCCGCGTCCAACTCCTCCTGCGTCACGGTCCATCGCATTCAGCCCCCGCTTCATCGCCGGCTTCGCCTGCTTTCCAATAACTGTCGTAACCCTTGTTCCGCACCAGCGCCCCGCGCGGCGTCCCGAACCAGAAAACAAACGCCAGCGGAATATCCCCGCTGCATAACCCCGCGTTGATGACGACCAGGTGAGTTAGCACCTCCGAGTCGACCCCTAGCGCAAGCTGCACCGCGGCCGGCACCACGCTCAACGCAACGAACGGCATCAGGATCAGCCACATGATCTGACGTCGAGTCAACGCTTCGGTGTAAACGGCGTACGGCAGCAATCGCCGAGCCCAAAAACCCACCACCGTCTTGTCCGACATGCCCCAGCCCGGCGTCGTCACCGCGTGAACCAGTTCGTGAATCGGAATCATGATCACAATGCCCCACCGCATCAGATTCATGTTCACGTCGATCGACCCACTCCACGTGAACATCCCAAGCGCCAGGCCGAATACCGCCACCAGCACAACCGCCGCGGGCACCGCAATCACCTGCAACCACACCGCGCCCGGTTCCCGCGACCTCCGCCAGCCCGTCTCCAACGGGCTGAACGCTTCGTTCGCCGGCAACGGTCCAAGCTTGAATCTCATTTTGAATCACCCCTGGCACCCCCGCGCACCCGCATCATCTCATCGCCACCGCGCGGAAACTCATAGTCAACCTTCTCGATCGAAACATCCAACCCCGCCGAAGCCAGCGCCCTCGTAACCGACTCAACATGCCGCGACGGCACACTTCCCAACGCGATCAGCGGAAAAACGCGCGCCTCCCCCGCCACCCGCACCATCTCCCGTATCGCCGCCACGTGAAACGCCTCCGTCAACTGCTCCGTGTACACGAACAGCAGATGCGAACAAAGCGCCAGATCGAATGCCCCGTCAGCAAACGGCAATCCCGGCAACGCCGCCGCAACATACCGCCCCGCCCGCTTCCCATCCTCATAGTCCGCCAGAAAAATCTCCATCGCCGCCATCCGCGCTGCCCCCAGCGCTTCAACCGTCGCGAAGACCTCCCACACAAAATCATCATGGTTCCGCCGCGCCTGCTCCATCATCTCCGGATACACCGTGTCCACGCGCTGCCGAATCTCCCCACCACCAAACTGATAAAGCGGATCGCACGCCACCACCGACCCCCCGCGCCCAGCCGTCTCCGCCCCAAAACTCGCCGGCCCACCCCCACAATCCAATACGCGCCCCACCAAATCCACCCCCGTCAGCGCAAACATCCGCGCGTACTCCCCAAACGACCGCCCCCAGGGCACGACCTTGTCCAATGTGAATGCCACGCGCGACCCTCCACCACTACGGCCCAACATCAACAAGGACAATCCGAATAATCGCCGCCCCAATAAACCCCATTGAACCACAACAGAAAAACCCCGACGGCGATCGTCACTGTCGGAAACGCCCATTCATACCAAGCCATGACCCGGCTCCTGTTCCCTGGAAGTTCCGCCCGTTGCACCGCTATCGCCCGCAACATCCGCCGCGCCAGACAGTCTAGCCTGTCAGTCCCGACCCTTCCCCAACAAGTGCGGCCGCCGTGTTCCACCGTTGATTCGCAGCAACCTCCAAGACCCACACAACTTCCCTATCCCGTCGCGCGCCCGTTACCATACCCCCATGCCCACCGCCCACGTCGCCCTCGGCTCCAACCTCGGCCCACGCCAACAACATCTCGACCGCGCCGTCTTCTCAATGCGCCACCTGCCCCACACCAAACTCATCGCCCAATCCGAAACCTACGAAACCGAACCCGTCGGCCCGCCCGGCCAGGACCCCTACCTCAACGCCGCCGTCGCGCTCCACACCACCCTCACCCCCCGCGACCTGCTCACCCACCTCCGCCACGTCGAACAAGCCGCCGGCCGAATCCGCCGCCAGCGCTGGGGCCCTCGCACCCTCGACCTCGACATCCTCCTCTACGACCACCTCATCATCGATGAACCCCACCTCACCGTCCCCCATCCCCGCATGCACCAGCGCGACTTCGTCCTCCGCCCCCTGTGCGACATCGCGCCGGACGTCACGCACCCGATCCTCAAGAAGACCATCCGCCAATTGTTAACCGAATGCCCATCCCCCTAGAACGCCGCATGTCAATGCGGCGCAATCCCCCTCGCCGACTCATTCAAATCTGGCAACGCAACCCACCCGCGCCCCGCGCGCAACTCACGCGCCCCCGCGCCCGCGCCGCAAACCCAGCACGATCGCCCCCGCGCCGACCAGCCACGCCCCCGCCGGTGCCGGCACCAGACTCGGCGGCACCCAGTCCACGATAAATAGCTCATCCGCCGCAAGCACCATGTCCGACAGACGCACCTCATCCAGCAACCCATCGGTAGGCAGGATCAGGTTGCCCGCGGGCAACGCGCCGATCGCGAACGTATCGAACGGGTTGTACGACGACAACGTGTGCGCCACCGTCGCAACCTGCAACGCGCCGCCGTTCGTCAAATCCTGCACGTAGAACGTCGCATCACCATCCTGGTCCCACGACGCCGCCAGGTAATAGTCCACACCCGCCGCAAGGCCGATGCCCGACGAAACCACCTCGCAACCCGCCGCGCCGCACATCGTCAGCGACAGAGCGCCGCTTCGATCCTGCAGCAGCCAGCCCACCTCGGCGTTCTGATTACCCACCGCCGACCCCGCCAGGCTCGAGCCAAAGCCGCCTTGTATCACGTCCTGATGCGCGAACAGCTCAATCGTGAAATCCCCCGTCGGCGCATCACTCAACACCGTCGTCAGCCGATCCCCCGCATCATGATCTGTCGCATCCGCGTTTCCCCCCGCCAGCCCCTTGAAATTCCACCCCCGTCCGCTCGCCGGCAAAGGCGACTGCGTGGCGCTACCCACATTCGTCAGCGTCGCCCCCCCCCGATCGAATCATCCAGATACGCCCCGTCCTCAAACCGCCAGTGATGAATCGTGCCCGCGTCCGCCGCCCCCGCGCCCAACAACAGCACGCCCGCAATCAACAAAACCGCACCATCCAGCGAGACCAAACGTCGATATCGATCGGTGATCATCCAGCTCTCCTCGTTTCATCGCCCAGCCAATAACAACAAAAGGATATCCAAATGTCCATGTCGCGCCAAGGATTTTCTTGTCCGAAATCCCCCAGAGCGGCGCCCACTCCGCCCGGCCCCGACCCCCAAATCCGGACATAGCGCCTATCCAATTATTCTGCAATCCCAAAGGCACCGAACTTACATCAACCCAGAGGCATCACCCCGATCATAAGAACCACCCCGCCCCTTCGTGTCCCGCGCCGCGTTCTCGTGAGCGCCGTGCAACGTCCAACCCACCCCTGAATCATCCCCTCACCGGCCGATCCGTACCGACCCCCGATCTCCAAAAAAACAAGAGCACCTCTTCTTGGTGCTCTTGGTGCCCTTCGTGCTGTTCCCACCTGCCCCTCACTCCGTCTTCTTCGCCTTCCCTTCAGTCTTGCCACCTGACGAAGACGCCGCATCACTCTTGTTCGATGAATCCGACGACTCCTTCGCGCCGCCCCCGCCCTCAGCCTTCGCCTCGCTCTTCGTGCCGCTCCCGCTGTCCGATTTCTTCTCGTCCGTCTTCTTCCCGCCGTCCTTCTCCGCCTTGTGCTTGTCCTTGTAATCACTCGAGCGCGCGTAGTCCGTCTCGTAGAAGCCCGATCCCTTGAAGATGATCCCCGCCCCCACGCCGATCAAACGCTTCAGCTTCAGCTTCCCGCACTCCGGGCACTTGCGCAGCGGCTTCGCGCTCATCGATTGAAACGCTTCCATCTCGTGATTGCAGGCCGCACAGCGATAATCATACGTCGGCATGGTCCGACTCCCATATCAGTTTCAAAATCATTCCGACTCCGGCGCCACCGCCACCTTCGCCGCACGCAGTGTCCGCCGCCCGTAACGATAGCCCGGCTGAAGCGCCGCGGTAATGTGATTCGCCTCGACACCCTCCGCCGACTGTCGCATCAGCGCCTCATGCTGCTCCGGATCGAACGCGTCACCCACCGCCGGCTCCACCCGCCCCAGCCCCGACTGCGTCAGCACCTTCATCAGTTCATCATGCACAATCCGCACGCCGTCCATCAACGCCTTCGCCTCGTCCCCCTCCGCCTCCGCCGACAGCGCATGATCGAAATGATCCAGCACCCCCAGCAGCGTCTTGATCACATCCGCCCGCGCCAACTCCGCCGACTCGCGCTGGTTGTGCTGCGCCCGACGCATGTAATTCTGGTAATCCGCCGACACCCGCTGCAACTGCGCGAACACCTCATCCTTCTCGCGCGTCATCGCCGTCAGCGGATCGACCTCCTCCTCGGCCGTCTCCTCAACCACCAGATCGACCGGCTCGTCCGACTCGGTCGGCTCAACCAACTCGTCCGCCGCCTCGGCCTCAGCC
>NYZD01000132.1 GCA_002685935.1 Planctomycetaceae bacterium
AGGCTGATCAGCTTGGCGAAGTCAAGTAGCGACCGGCTCAACCGGTCCACCTTGTAAACCACGACGCAGTCGATGCGTCGGGCTTCAATGTCGCTGAGCAGTTCGGTTAGCGCTGGTCGTTCCATCGTCCCGCCCGAGAATCCCGGATCGTCGTAACGCTTGCGAATGCACTGCCAGCCTTCGTGTCGCTGTGATTCGATGTACGACTCGGCCGACTGCCGCTGGGCGTCGAGGGAGTTGAATTCCTGGTCGAGTCCCTCCTCATGACTCTTGCGGCTGTAAATTGCACAGCGAATAGCGCGTTTCGGATCACTCATGCCATCCCTCGCTTTCAATGCTTCCTGGGCACCAGACCGAAGAAGCTGTTCCCGCTGACGTGGGAACCGCTAATGGCGCGTGCGACGGCAGACAGGCTGCGATAGGTCTTGCCGGCGTAGCGGAATCCATCGGCCTCGACGATTACCTCGTACCGATCGCCGTGCCATTCACGTAGGAGCCGCGTCCCCGGGGCGAGATCAATCTTGCCGCGTTTGCGAGGCTTGGTCGTGGCGACCGGTCGGCCATCGGCGACTGCCTTGAGCTGCTTGATGGCGCCCTGGCTGAGCCCGCCGTAGGCCAGTTCCTGGATGCGGTACGCCAGGCGGCGCAGGATGCTGCCGACGATTTGAGCGCGCTGGCCGCCGACAGCCCGGCGCGATACGTCTCCGATGCGCCGTCTGCTACAACGGCGTCCTCAGGTCCTGACACGCTCCGAAGCGACCGGCCATGAGGACCTGAGCGAGAAGATCACGTCAGTGATTCGCACTCGGCGGACCCGCGCTTGCCTGTGCGGGGTCCATCTGCGAGTCTGCGCAACCTGAATCAGCAAATATGAGCTGATCTCGTGGGATGAGTTGTCGCCGCAGCCCTGATGAGGAATCACCATGAACGCGCCATTGCGATTGCGTTGTGAATATCTTGAGAATCCGGTCGGGTTGGACGTGGCGGAGCCGCGGTTTTCGTGGCGGATGGTCAGCGATGCGCGCGGGGCTCGTCAGTCGGCTCGGCAGATTCAGGTGGCGACGGACGCGGCGCTGCTGGCGGCGGATACGGGGGACGTGTGGGACACGGGGAAGGTGGCGGATGATGTCTGCGTGCAGGTGGTCTATGAGGGGGCTGCGCTGGAGGCGCGGCGGCGGTATTGGTGGCGGGTGCGGGTATCGGATGAGCGGGGCGAAGCGTCTACGTGGAGTGACCCGGCGTATTGGGAAACGGGGCTGCTGAGTGAGGGGGCGTGGGATGCGAAGTGGATCAGCGTGGCCGAGCGTGAGGGCACGATGGGCCAGCCGTGCCCGTATGTGCGGCGCGAGTTTGACTGTGCGCGGAAGCCTACGCGAGCGCGACTATACGCGACGGCGCTGGGGTTGTACGAGTGTTCGATCAACGGCAAGCGGGTGGGGGAGGACTGGCTGACGCCGGGCTGGACGGATTACAAGATCCGCATTCCGTATCAGACGTATGACGTGACGGGGATGGTGGGGGTGGGCGAGAACGTGATCGGGGCAATCGTGGGGGACGGGTGGGCGTGTGGGGAACTGGTTTGGCCGGACAACCGTGCGATGTGGTCGAAGCAGCCGTTCTTCATGGCGTTGCTTGTGATTGAATATGAGGACGGTGCGGTTGAGACGATTCGCACGGATGAGAACTGGCGGGCGACGACGGGTCCGATTCTTGATTCTGAACTGTACAACGGGGAGACATATGACACGCGGCTGGAAATGCCGGGATGGGATGCTCCGGGCTTTGATGATTCGGATTGGCAGGCGGCGTGGGTGGGGCCGGGGACGACGGCGGTGATGAGCGCGAAACCCGGGCCGATCGTGCGATCGATCCAGGAGTTTCCAGCACTGGAGCGGACGGAGCCGCAGCCGGGCGTGTTCATTTACGACGTGGGTCAGAACATGGTGGGACGGGTGCGAATACGAGTGACGGCGCCGGCGGGGACGACGATCCAATTGCGACACGGTGAGGTGCTGAATGCCGATGGCACGCTCTACACGGAGAACCTGTGTAGTGCGAAGGCGACGGATCGCTACGTGTGTCGCGGGGATGGGCAGGAGGTCTGGGAGCCGCGGTTTACCTATCACGGGTTTCGGTATGTGGAGGTGACGGGGTGCGCCGAGCCGCTGGAACTTGCGGACGTGACGGGCGTGGTGATGCACGCGGACGTTGCGTTGACGGCGCGGTTTTCGTGCTCGAACGAGTTGGTGAACAAGCTGCAACATAACATCGAGTGGAGCCAGCGGGGGAATTTCATGGAGGTGCCGACCGACTCCCCGCAGCGCAGCGAACGTATGGGATGGACGGGTGATGCGCAGGTGTATGGTCCGACGGCCTGCTACACGATGGATGTGGCGATGTTCTATTCAAAGTGGTGCGTGGACGTGGAAGACGGGCGGGACGCGGAGGGGGCGTTCCCAAGCATGGCCCCCGACGTGGCGGGCCCGGTCCGGGGGGCGGGATGGCACGGCGTGGCGGTTTGGGCCGACGCGGGCGTGATCTGCCCGTGGACGATCTATCGGTTCTACGGGGACACGCGCATTCTGGAGCGGCACTATGACTCGATGGCGCGGTGGATCGATTACATGGAGCGAACGAGCGAGGACCTGATGCGCCCGGACGATGGGTACGGCGATCATCTGAATCCGGATCAGGAGGTGCCGAACTATGGGCCGGCGCCTCGGGCGCTGATCGGCACGGCGTATTTTGTTCGTTGCACAGAACTGATGGCGCAAACGGCGACGGTGCTGGGGCGGACGGATGACGCGCGGCGGTACGAAGGTTTGGCGGATCGGGTGCGGGCGGCATTCAACCGAGAGTTCGTCAGCCCGTCGGGCCGACTGGTGGGGCATGGCCAGACGCCCTATCTGTTGGCATTGGCTTTTGACTTGCTGCCGGAAGAGAAGCGAGCGAAGGCGACGGAGGTCTTGTTGGGGTTGTTTGAGGAGAGTGAGTGGCATTTGCGGACGGGCATGGTGGGCACGCCGCTGCTGAACCCGACGCTGACGAAGTTGGGGCGTACGGACGCGGCGTACCGGTTGCTTCTGCAGGAGACGCGCCCGTCGTGGCTGTTCATGGTGTTGCAGGGGGCGACGACGATGTGGGAGGTGTGGGATGGGTACACGCCGGAGCGTGGGTTTGCGCCGCCGCGCGTGCTGTCGTTCAACCACTTTTTCTTCGGCTCGGTGGGCGAGTGGATCTACGAAGTGGTGGGGGGGATTGCATTGGACCCGGAAGTACCGGGCTTCAAGCGGTTTCGCATTCAGCCGCAGCCGGGTGAGGGGATCGATCACGCGGAGTTGACGCTGGACAGTCCTTATGGGCCGATTGCGTGCCGATGGCGGAAGACGGCGAAAGTGTTCAGCGTGGCGGCGAACGTTCCGGCGAACACGACGGCAGCGGTGGTGTTGCCCTGCGGGGAAGGGGACCAGGTGTTGGTGAACGGGTCGACGGCCGAGGAGGCCGCGGGAGTGAGTGATGTGCGCGTGGCAGGGGGCAACGTGATGTTTGACGTGGTGGCGGGGGAGTATGAGATTGAGGTCCGGGCGGGGCGGTGAGGAGTGGGGCGGGGCGGCCACATCAACATGGGGGGATCATCTATACTGGCGGCGGCGACGTGATCGGCCGGCGCGTGGGCGTTTGTGATCGGCGTCGCGATGAAGGAGTTGGGCGCCATGCCGTTGATGACCGGGTCTCGATTCTTTGCCGAGGCGATGCAGGCGAAGGGCATTACGCATGTGTTCCTGGTGCCGACGATCGTGACGCCGGCGTTGGCGGAGATGCATCAGATGGGGATCACGTGTGTGACGGCGCACAGTGAGAAGGCGGCGGTGTACATGGCGGATGGGTACGCGCGCATGGGCCGTCGGGCGGGCATCTGCATGTGTCAGGCGGTGGGGGCGGCGAATCTGGCGGCGGGCTTGCGTGATCCGTTCCTGGCCTGCTCGCCGGTGATCGCGATCGCGGCGGGGAGATTTCCCGAGACCAAATATCGCCATGTGTATCAGGAAATTGACGATATGCCGCTGTTTGCGCCGCTGACCAAATTCAGCGCGCAGGTGGACATGGTCGAGCGACTGCCGGACCTGTTGCGTCAGGCGTTTCGATCGGCGCTTTCTGATTGCCCGGGACCGGTGCATCTGGAGTTGGCGGGCAATTTCGGCCAGGTGACTGAAGGGAGCGCGAACCTGGCGCGGGAGTACGATCCGCAGATCGCTCAATACCCGGTCCACCGTCCGGTCGCGGACGCGGCCGACATTGCCGAGGCGGCGAAGGTGCTAAGCCAAGCGCGGCGTCCGGTGATCGTGGCCGGCGGCGGGGTGACGCGTTCGGCGGCGCAGGCCGAGGTCGTCATGCTGGCCGAGAAGTTGAACATGCCCGTGGCGACGTCGCTCAGCGCCAAAGGCGCGATTGCCGAGAACCATCGCCTTTCGGTGGGTGTGGTTGGTTCGTATTCGCGCGATTGCGCGAATCGGGTGGTCGCGGGGGCGGATCTGGTCTTTTACATCGGCAGCCGCACGGGCGGTCAGGTGACCCACAGCTGGCAGATTCCTCGACCCAACACGGCGGTGATGCAACTGGACATCGCCGGTGAAGAGTTGGGGCGCAACTATCCGAATGTTGCGTCGATGTGCGGGGATGTCCGGGCGACGCTTCAAGCGTTGCTTGCGGTGGTGGAACCGCTTGGGCCGAACCCGGCGTGGCTGGGCCGTGTTGAGCAGTTCGTGCAGCAATGGCGATCCGATGTGGCCAGACGCCGAGACAGCAATGCCACGCCGATGCGTCCGGAACGGATCTGCCGGGAGATTGAGGCGCATCTTCCGGCTGATGCTGTGTTGGTCTCGGACACGGGCCACGCGGGAATATGGACGGGCACGCACATCGAGTTGCATCACCCGACGCAAACGTACCTGCGTGCGGTGGGGTCGTTGGGGTGGGGGCTGCCGGCGGCGATCGGCGCGAAGTGCGCGGCGCCGCAGCGGCCGGTGATCTGTTTCACCGGTGACGGGGGATTCTACTATCACATGGGCGAACTTGAGACGGCTGTGCGTTACGGTGTGCCCGTGGTGATCGTGGTGAATGACAATCATTCGCTCAATCAGGAAGCGCCGATATTCAATGCTGCGTACGGGGGCCGGCAGACGACGGGGCTGGAGATGTGGCAGTTCAACGACGTGGATCTGTCGAAGGTTGCCGAGGCGATGGGGTGTTACGCGGTGCGGGTGATGGAGCCGGCGGACATCGGGCCGGCGTTGCTGGGGGCGCTGGCCTCGGGTCGGCCGGCGCTGGTGGATGTGGTGAGTGATCTTGCGGCGGTGGCGCCGGATCCGTGGTCGTGATCATGTGCATTATTGAGAAGTTTACGTCTCCTGTTGGAATTGTGGAGCACTTGAGATGAGCAATCCAGTTGCGTTGGTGACGGGATCGAGCAGCGGCATCGGCATGGCGATCGTCCGGGAGTTTGCCGCGCATGCATATGACGTGGCGGTTCATTACAACTCGGGATCTGATCGATCGGACGCGCGGGGACACACGCAGACGGGGGAACAGCGGGCAACGGCGTCCGCCGATCAGTTGCGAGCGGAACTCGGCGTGGAGGCGGCAGCGTTCGGGGCGGATCTGAGTCAGAACGACTCGGCGTTTGTGCTGGTGGACGCGGTGTATGAGCGATTCGGCCGGCTGGACGTGGTGGTGAGCAACAGCGGCGTCGTGAATTTCGTGAAAGACGAGAGCGGGAAGATCGTGCGGCATCAGTTCGCGGAGACGCCGATCGAGCATCTGGATAGGGAGATGGAGCGGGTTCTGAATATCAATCTGATGGGGGCGTACCGGGTGGGTCAGCGGGCGTTGAAGCTGATGATGGAACAGGCGGAGCGGGAGCGGAGCGCGGGGTCGGAGGTGTTGCATCGCAGCATTTTGTTTGTGGGGTCGGTGTCGGACGTGGCGCCGGAGAGCACGCGGATTCCTTACGGGGTAAGCAAGGCGGGATTGAATCACGTGGTGTTGGGGGCGGCGTTTGATGGTGGGCCGAGCAATATCACGGTGAACGCAATGCGGCCGGGCGTGATTGTCACGCCGCTGACGTCGCGTCCGTCGGGCGTGGTGGATCCGGTGACGGGGCAGGAGTACACGGTCGCGGAAACGTACGGGCTGATGGCGAAGGGGGGATCGCAGGCGATACCACGGATCGGCAAACCGGAGGACGTGGCGTGCGCGGCGTATTCGTTTACGCAGATTCCGTACATGACCGGTCAATTGATCGCGGTGGACGGCGGCTTCACGATGGTGAACGGTTTTCCGAATCGCGAAGTGTTTTTGCAGGAAGGGCTGCGCCGGCAGCAGGCGGAGCGGAAGTGAGCAACTGGGCGCGTGATGTGGGGATCGTGGCGGCACAGACCGTGGCGCGGCAGTGTTTAAACCTGTTATATTGATTGGTTACATCTGGTCGAAGAGCGATCCATGTCCGATGACGCGTGCGCACGCATGGCGCTCACATCCCAGGGGTCAGATCATGCAGATGAACGAGAACGGACTCTCGACGCCGGTGCCGCCGCCGCTGCCCGAGCGCAACGCGAAGGCGGATCGTGAGACGTTTCGCGTTCATCCAGTTCTCATCGTTGTCATCTTTCTGATGATGGGGTTGATCGGGCTGCTCGAATACCCGTCGGCTCGCGATCAGTCCGGCGATGAGATGATGTGGATTCCGCTCGTGGCCGTGAAAGTGTTCGTTCTCGTGGCGATGACGCTTGTGGCGGCCTGGGTGGCGTGGGGCGTCTCGCGAAGTCGGCGGGCGGTGAACATTACGGTCGTTATTGTGCTGCTGCTGTTCGTTTCCACTGCGTTTCAAGACGTTATCGACAAGGTAGAGCGGGATCGCGAGACCGACGCTGCGTTGCAGGATATGAAACGTGACGCGAACGAGATGCGCCGGCGGGCGCTGGAAAACCTGGACCAGGGAGGATAGGGCAGCGCGGAAGCACAGATCACCGAAATGGTTCAGATATTTAACAGCACGGCCGACAAAATGGCAGGCGATGAACAAGAGATCATGTACATATTCGCCGCTGCACTTGCCGACCTGCGTGATGAGGCCCGTGAATATGACGAGCGATGGGATCAGATTGCGATGCGGGGCGGATACGATGCGTCAACGATTGAGTCTGAGCAGGATATTCGGGAGCGTATTGAAATGTTGCATGCCTGCGTGGCCGCCTCGGAGGCAATATATACAGCGTACGCCAACGTGATGGATGATGTGATCTGGCGGATTGATTCGTCACAACTGCCGCCAAACGTGAAGCACAATGTTCGCAATGAGGCATCCAGAGACGCCAGCCGCTACAAGGCGGCGGCGGCGGGGTTTGCGATTGACCGGGACTGTGCCGCCCGGATCGTGGATCTGCTTGAGTTGCTGGCCTCACATTGGGGCGAATGGCACTATGACCAGGAGGCCGCGGCGTTGGTATTCGATGCGCTCAGTGTGAAGGACGAGCTGTGGGACATCAACGATGACATTGACCGATTACTACAGTCGCGTGATGCGTCTGATCGCGAAAAGCTTTCCAAGCCAATTGGGGGCGGCACCCCGTGAGTGGGCGCTCATCGGCCGGTTGGATAAGGGACTTATGACGCCGCAATCGAGCGAGTATTCGGTCCGCAACGGTCTTGTGGTAGCGGCAATCGAGGGCGTAGAATCAGCATGATGACGCAACCGATTCGCATTGGTCATGGGTTTGATTTGCACCGGCTTGAGGCGGGACGGGCGCTGGTGATTGGGGGCGTGACGTTCGAGCATGATCGCGGCGCGGCGGGGCATAGTGATGGAGACGTGGTGTATCATGCGGTGACGGATGCGATCCTCGGCGCGTTGGCGGAGCCGGATATCGGGCAGTTGTTTCCGGATAATGATCCGCAGTGGGCGGGCGCCGATTCGCGCGTGTTTGTGGCTGAGGCCGACCGGCTGATGCGCCAGGCGGGGTACGCGATTGGGAATCTCGATGTCACGGTGATCTGTCAGAAGCCGAAGCTGGGCGAGCATAAGCACGTGATTCGACGGCATCTGGCGGTGCTGCTGGGCTGCGACGAATCTCAGGTGAACATCAAGGGCAAGACGCACGAACACGTGGACGCGCTGGGGGAAAACCGTGCCATCGCGTGTCATGCGGTGGTGTTGATTCGATCTGAAAGCGCCGCATCGGTGTGATTTCACTCGTCTATTGGGTGTTCGGCTGGACCGTGTGGTGGGTGACCGATAGGCTACGGCCATGGCGAAACAGGGCTCACGTGGAGCATCGGGTCCGCCGCAGTTCAGCGGTGAGGAGATGATCTGCGTCATCTACGGCCCGGAGGCGTACCTGCAGCGTCACTATCTGGATCAGTTGCGTGACGCGGTGACGAAGTCGGCCGACGCGGATGTTGACGTGCTGCACTTCGACGGGCCGGCTGCGACGCTGGCCGACGTGTTGGACGAGTTGCGCGGCATTGGGCTGATGCAGCAGCGGAAGATCGTGATCGTCGAAGATGCGGACCAGTTTGTTACGCAATACCGAGAGGCGCTGGAGCGCTATGCGGACGGCCCAACGGACGCGTCGACGCTGGTGTTGCGTCCGGGCAAGTGGAATGCGAGTTGGAAGCTGCACAAGGCGATCGTGAAGGTGGGGGCGGTGGCGAAATGCGAGCCGTTGAAAGCGGCGGCGGCGCGGCAGTGGCTGATACAACATGCCGAGGCGGACCATGGGCGACCGTTGGCGGCTGAGGCGGCGTCGGCGTTGATTGCGAGCTTGGGGAACGATCTATCTCGGCTGAGCAGTGAACTGGGTAAAGTTGCGGCTTCAGGGCCGGTGGGAGAGCTAATTGAAGTCGAAGAAGTTGAGGCGCTGGTGGGTCGCGCGAGTGATGAGGAGGCGTGGGAGATTCAGGCGGCGCTATTGAGTGGTGACGCGGGTGAAGCGATCGAGATAGTCACGGAACTGCTGGAGCTGTCAAACAAGCCGGCGGAGTTGCTGACGTATTTCGCGGCGGATCTGGTACGGAAGATCCATCACGCGGCGGTGCTGTTGGATGCCGGGGAGCCGACGGGGGCGATCACGAAGCGATTGAAGCTCTGGCCGCCGGATCGGGCGAGCGCGACGCTTGCCGCGGCGCGGCGGATGGGGGCGAGCGAGGCGGCGCGGCTGCTGGCGACGCTGGTGGAGATGGATCGGCGTGCGAAATCTGGGTTTGCGACGGCGGACCGTAATCTGGAACGGTTCGGCGTGCTTTTTGCGCGGGGTTTGGGGTAGAATAGGTGGCTGGGCCGGAGGATCCGGTTCCGCATCGTGGTCGGCTCTCGACCGCGGACGCATGACGGTGCAAGGAGGCATCATGTCCGCACGTCCCATTTTTGTTGTCGGGTCCCGATACTTCTTACATTTGGCTGCCGTCACTGGATTGTGCGGTGTGGTCGGATGCGCCTCGTCGCAGGAGACGGCGGATGGTGCTGAGATGAACGAAGTGGACGCGACAGTCGACGCGTTTGTGCGCGATATGGAGGCGTCGATCGATGGGGTGCCGAGGGAGTCGGTGGAGTGGGCGCCCACGATGCCAATCGCGACGACGTATGGGCGCGAAGAAGGTCGCAGGGATGTTGACGCAGCAGACCGCGGCCCGGGGACGCTGGGTTCCTCCGCGGACGACATGTCGCGGCGGCCCGATGATGTGCCAGAGGTGGTGATGGTCGGACTGGGCGAGGCCGAGCCGGCGCTGCTGAAGGTGCCTGACGTAGCCCCGGTTGCGCCGGAGCTGGACGCGCTGCTCCGTCAGGTGGATCAACAGTTGGCGGGCGAGGCGCGCTATGAGGACTCGGGGCTGAGGCCATGGATCGGCCGGGCGGCGCTGGCGGCGATTGACCCGCGGTATGAGTTGACCGAATCGGAACTAGCGCGGCTGGACGATACCGAGCGGGCAGTCGTGGCGTCATACCAGCGGCTGTTCGCCGAACTGGGCCGAGAGCTGGGCACGGCGAGCGGGAATGACGTGGAACAACTGGCGGCGGCGGCGGCGGCGCTGGCCAATGAAGTGGATCGGGCTCAGTCATTGCGGATCCGGTCGGCACATCTATGCACGACGGTGGACGGCTACGGGATCTATTCGGAATTTGAGGATCACGTGTTCCTGGCGGGACAGGCGCAGAAGATGATCATATATGCGGAATTGGACCACTTCCGGCCGCAAGCCCAGGATGATGGCCGGCATCTGGTGCATCTGACCCAGGAGGTGGTGCTATACACCGAGGCGGACGATCTGCCGGTGTGGCGCGATCAACCCCGGACGATTCGGGATGTGTCGCGGAACCGGCGTCGTGATTTCTACACGGGGCACATTATTGAACTGTCGAGACTTCTGACGGTCGGACGGTATCGATTGAAGCTGCGGGTGACCGATGAGCTGGGCGCGTCGTTTGATGAGCTGACAATCCCGCTCGAGCTGGTTGCGGACGCCCGGATGGTGAGCGGCGAATGAGCGGCAGGCTTGGCGAGCGCGCCGGGGATGGGGTACGATTGGCGGCATGAAGGTAATCGCCGACGGCGAACAGATTCGGCAGATGTGTGATCGGCTGGCGCAAGAGTTGGGCGATGCCATGCGCGATGATCGCGGCGACGGGCCATGGGCGTTTGTGGGTCTGCGCAGTCGGGGGGATCTGCTGGCCGAGCGGCTGACCGAACGGCTGGAGCCGGACTATCACGGTGTGCTGGACGTGGCGCTGTATCGCGACGATCTATCGCGGATGGCGCCGGGGTTGACGGTTCGACCGACCGATCTATCGTTTCCGATGGACGGCACGAATGTGGTATTGATTGATGATGTGTTGATGAGTGGCCGGACATCTCGGGCGGCGATGCAATCGCTGATGGATTTTGGACGGCCGCGCGTGATTCGCCTGTTGGTGTTGGTGGATCGCGGCGGGCGGGAGTTGCCGATCGCGGCGGACTTTGTGGGGATGAAACATACAGCCGATGCGGATCAGGTGATCGAGGTGCAGATGACACCGACGGACGCGTCTGACCGTATCATGGTTGGAGCCCGTGAACCGGATCGGGCGGAGAGGCATTAATTGAGCGCGAAGCGACGGACCCAGTACGTCTGGCCGCACCGGCACATTCTGAATCTCGGCTCGTTGACCGCCGAGGACCTCCATCACATTCTGGAAACGGCACGTGGGTTTGAATCGGTTTCGACGCGCAGTGTCAAGAAGGTGCCAGCCCTGCGCGGCAAGGTCGTGGCGAATCTGTTCTTCGAGCCGTCGACGCGCACGCGGAGCAGCTTCTATCTTGCGGCGAGCCGGCTGAGCGCGGACGTTCTGGATTTTACGGCGACGTCGTCGAGCACGAGCAAGGGAGAAACGCTGCGCGACACGGCTCGGAACATCGAAGCGATGGGTGTGGACGTGATCGTGGTGCGGCATCAGCAATCGGGTGCGGCGAAGCTGCTGGCGGGCTCAGTGGGCTGCTCGGTAGTGAACGCGGGCGATGGTCAGCATGCGCATCCAACTCAGGGATTGCTTGATGTTTACACGATCGGGCGTCAGCTTGGACGGGATGATTTTGATTTCAGCGGATTGCGGGTGGCGATCGTGGGCGACATCGCGCATTCGCGAGTGGCGCGATCGGACATCTCCGCTCTGACAAAGCTCGGCGCGAAAGTGCTATTGGTCGGACCGGCGACGCTGGTGCCGGGCGCGTTTGCGGAACTGGATTGTGAGTTGCATCACGATCTGGATGAGGTGTTGGAATCAGTCGATGCGGTCAACATGCTCCGGGTACAGTTTGAGCGGCTGACTGGGCCGGCGTTTCCATCGGCGCGCGAATACCACAAATTGTTCGGTCTAACCAAGGCACGCTTTGCGCGGATGAAAGACAACGTGCTGGTGATGCATCCGGGCCCGGTGAATCGGGGTCTGGAGATCGACGGTGAAGTGGCCGACGGGCCGAACTCGATGATTCTTCAGCAGGTAACCAACGGTTTGGCGGTGCGTATGGCTGCGCTGTTTCTGGTGCAGGGAGCGTCGGGCGCGATCGACGATGAGGCGCAGGAGGCCGAGCGTGACGCGTGAGGCACCGGGACTGCTGCTGGTGATCTCCGGGCCGTCGGGTGTCGGCAAGTCGGTGATCGCGCATGCGATCGAAGCAAAGCTTGGTGGTGCGTTCAGCGTGTCGATGACGACGCGTCCACAGAATCCCAAGAAAGAAACTGACGGCGTGGACTATCACTTCGTGGATGATGCGCAGTTTGATGCGGCGATCGAGCGCGGTGAGTTGCTGGAGTGGGCGAATGTGTTTGGGCACCGTTACGGGACGCCGCGCGGTCCGGTGGAACAGATGATCGCGGCGGGGCGCGTTGTGATATTGGAAATTGACATTGAGGGAGGCAAGCAGGTGCGTGCGGCCCGCCGGGACGCGATGACGCTGTTCATTCTTCCGCGCGAGCCGGAGGTGCTGTTGAATCGGCTGCGGGAACGGCGGCGCGATGACGAGGCGACGATTCGCAAGCGGTTTGCGGAGGCCCAACGGGAGATGGCCGAGGGGGAGGCGTGCGGCGTGTACGATCATTTCATTGTGAATGATGATCTGGAAAGGGCGATCGATGAGGTGACGGATTTGATCGAAAGTCGGCGTGCACGCATGGCTTCGCATCCATAGTGATTCGCGCGGTCAGGGCGCTGCGGCAGTTCACTAGATTGTCTTGGGTGATCCGGGGAGTGGGGGTCGGAATTGAACCGTGAGTCTCTTCTATATCCGCTGATTCGTCCGCCGGCGCGACACTATGCCTTGCCGGATCCGCCGCCGGTGCTGACGGATGATGAGTCCGATGTGGCGGAGCGGCTGTCGGCGGACGTGGACATGCTGGCGACGCAGATTGGTGATCGAAACGTGGTGCGTAACGAAGCGCTGACCGCGGCGCGACGGTATGTGGAACAGCGTTTTGACGCGATGGGATATGCGTGCGCGGCACAGCTTTACCAGGTGGGTGATGATGAGTTTGCCAATATTGAAGTGGAACGGGCGGGCCGGCGGCGTGATGCGCAGATGGTGATCGTCGGTGCGCACTACGACACGGAGCGTGGTGTGCCGGGCGCGAATGACAATGCGACGGGCATCGCGGGATTGCTGGCTATCGCGGGGGCGTTTGCGGAGAGCGATCCGCAAGTGACGGTCCGCTTTGTTGCGTTTGCCAATGAGGAGCGCCCGTACTTTCAGACCGAGGGCATGGGCAGTTGGGTGTATGCGGCTCGGTGTCGGGAGCGGGACGAGCAAATCGCGGGCATGATTGCGCTGGACACGGTGGGCTATTACACGAGCCGACGTGATGTGCAGCGGTATCCGCCGGTGGTCGGGTGGTCCCATCCGCGCGTTGGGAATTACATGGGGCTGTTGAGCAATTGGAGATCACGTGGATGGACGCGCCGGGTGCATGGGTTGTTCAGGGCACACAGCGAGTTCCCGTCGGATCGGGTGATCATTCCGTGCGTGGTGCCGCGCATCGGCTGGTCGGATGACTGGTCGTTCTGGCGATTTGGGTATCGGGCATTGTGCGTGACGGATACGGCTTTCCTGAGGTATCGTTACTATCACACGATCGAGGACACGGCTGACAAGATCGACATTCCGCGGATGGCGCAGATGATTGTGGGGCTGCGCCGTGTCGTAGCGGAACTGATCGGCGCGAGCATTTCATGAATGAATCCACGGGACCATTGGTTTTCGGCCGCGAGCAAGCGCGGCGCGTGGATGCCGAGGCGATCGAGCGGTACGGCATCCCGGGGATGGTGCTGATGGAGAACGCGGCGCGGGGGTTGGCGCTGCATGCGATGACGATGCTGGGTTGGCCGGACGCGGACCCCGGGGGGCGGGTGGCGATCGTGTGCGGTGGGGGAAACAACGGCGGTGACGGATTTGCGGCGGCGCGGCACCTGCACAATCACAGGGCGGAGCCGGTGATCCTGTTGATGCGGCCGGCCGATTCATACACCGAGGACGCGGCAAGCAATCTGCGGATCTGTGAGGCGATGGGGCTACGGATCATTGATGGGTCGAACGATCCGGACGGGGCGATTCGGGATTTGGAGGAGCCGGCGCTTTGGATTGACGCACTGTTCGGCACGGGGCTGAGCAGTGCGGTGCGACCGCCGTTGGACGATGCAATCGCGGCGCTGAACGATCAGTACGTGCCGGTGCTGGCGGTGGACATTCCGTCGGGACTGGACTGCGACACGGGTGAGCCGCTGGGTGGGGCGGTGAAGGCGGCGGCGACGGTGACATTCGTGGGCTTGAAGCGCGGGTTCACGCGGCCGGCGGCGCAACCATATCTGGGGCAGGTCGTGGTGACGGATATCGGCGCGCCGCGGGAACTGGTGACGGAGCTTGGGGAGTTGGTGAGCGCATAATCGAACTGGTTGCACCCGTAGCTCAGCCGGATAGAGCAGGGCCTCCCTAATCCATTTTGTCCGTTTCATAAGTTGCGGCGCAGTCATTGTTCGTCTTGATGATTTAACGGGTTAGGTGAATAACCCCGGACTGTCGCCAGACTGACATTGGACTGTCTGAGGATCCAGAGTGACGCAACTTTGACGCAACTTCCATTGATCTATTTGGATCCCGTTCAGTCCACGTCAATCGCCCGTCATTTCCCTCATTTGCTTTCTCCAATCCCTCCGTTGGCCCATGCCTTTAAGCCGATTGCAGAAAGCGCGCGACTTGGACTGGGCGTCATTCCTGGCATCGAATGTCAGCCTCTCTGCCACCTGATCGCGGCTAGTAGAAGCACCTTCTACCGATACCGCTGCGGCAGTGGACAGCCAAACATGCGCCAGAGATATGGTCAAATCCTGTGGATGAGTGATGATCAGGCGGCTTTCTGTTTTTCGCCGTCGGTAAATCTCACGCCGGCGATCACGTC
>NYZD01000133.1 GCA_002685935.1 Planctomycetaceae bacterium
ACCTCAACGGCCGCGAGATCGCCACCCTCTTGCCCATCGCCGTCGTCTGTCTCGTGCTCGGCCTCTATCCCACGCCGATGCTTGAATCGCTCGAACCCAGCGTCGACGCGTTGCTCAAACCAACTCACGAATTGATGCATCCCGATCCGCCGCCCGCCATCACGGCACAACTCGATCATGCCACCCCGTCGATCGCAACACTGAAACTGGAGGTGGCGCAATGATCACGCTTGCCGCTGCCGACACCAACGCGATGGTCGCTAAACTCGCCACGCTCTGGCCGGAACTTGTGCTGCTCATCGCCGCGTTCCTTTCCATGATCCTCGGCCTGTCCTCCAGCCGCCTGATCCGACGAGCCACTGTCCTGCTCGTCGGAGCATCATTGGTCATCGCCGCGCTGATCGTGATCTTCTGCAACCAGAACGCCGACCCGTCCGCGATGGATCTGTTCGTCAAGTACATCAAGCTCGCCGTGTGTGGCATCGGTTTGCTGTTGCTCTTCACCGCCGTGGAACTGCCCGATGAATCCGGCGCTGAACCGGCGCACGGAAGATCGTTCGACCCCGCCAACGTCTCCCGCGGCGAGTTCTTCGGATTCTTCCTCCTGTCACTGATCGGCGTCATGCTCTGCGCCGGCGCTGATGATCTCATCTGGCTCTTCCTCGCCCTCGAACTCACCAGCCTCCCGACCTATGTGATGGTCGCCACCTCACGCCGCAACGCCATCGCTCAGGAAGCCGGCGTCAAATACTTCTTCCTCGGCGCCATGGCCGCCGCCGTCTTCCTCTACGGATTCGCCCTGCTCTACGGCGCGACCGGCTCCACCCAATTGCGGGACATCCACGCGACCTTCGCTCACAGTGGTGTCAGCGACCTCGCCCTGCTCGGCCTCGTGCTCGCCATCGTCGGCGTCTGTTTCAAGATCGCCGCCGTCCCCATGCACGCCTACACCGCCGACGTCTACCAGGGCGCCGCGACCCCCGTCACCGCTTTCCTCGCCTTCGTGCCCAAGGCCGCCGGTTTCGTCACGCTCATCATCTTATTGATGCTCGTCGGCTGGCCGCTGTCCGACATCGACAACGGCCACGCCCTGATGTGGCTGCTCTGGTCCCTGGCCGTCATCACCATGTTCTTCGGCAACACCGCCGCACTGCTGCAAACCAACGTCAAACGTGTCCTCGCCTATTCCTCGATCGCCCACAGCGGCTACATGCTCGTCGGGCTGACCGTCGGTGTCGGCAGCACCGGCGATCCGATCATCCGCAATGGCTTGGCCGCGCTGCTGTTCTACCTCGTGGCCTATGGTGTGATGAACGTCGGTGCGTTCGCGGTGATCGGCGTCCTCAAACGGCGCGGTGAAGATGCCGAAACCTTCGAAGATCTCCACGGCCTGTCGCGCCGCAATCCCGCCATGGCCGCCGTGCTCGCGCTGTGCGTGCTCTCCCTCGCCGGCGTGCCGCCCCTCGTCGGATTCTGGGGCAAGTTCTTCCTCGTCGGCGCGGCCATCACCGGTGGGTTCCCCTGGCTCGCCGTGATCGTCGTGATCAATTCCGCCATCGCCGCCGCCTACTATCTGCGCATCATTCGCGCCGCCTACCTCGTCGAGCCCACCCCCGACAGCGCCGTCGAATTCGCGCCCCGGCCGTGGCGCGGACTGAGCGCTGGCCTCGCCGGTATCATCGTCCTCCTCCTCAGCCTCTTCGCCTGGCCCCTTGCCGACCAGGCCAACCGCGCAACCCCCGCCGAACCGTCCGGCGCGATGCAGCGAGGCGAGACCCCCACCACCGATCAGTTGGCACAGCGGTCGCCATCGTTCAACCGCGTCAGTAATTGATCCGACTCCCCCGCTCCCAACCATCAGCGCAAAAGAGAAGCGGGCCGCAAAGCCCGCTCTTCTTATGCTGCATTCAACTCCGCGCCACAAAAGGCGCGATTCCGCCCCGAGTGCTGTTATGCCTCTTCGCTTTCCGCGCCCTTGGAGACCGCTTGCTGAATGATCAGCCCCACCACCGCCGGCACAATCACCAGCATCGGCACGATCATCGGACTCGACTGAAGACTCGTCGTGACTGTCTCTTGAAAATTCGAGACTTGCAACAACAACGCGATCACACCCAGCACGATCAGCAGTGATCCGCTGAACGCCGTGAACATCATGATCGTCAGATCAAACACGATAAATGACAACATGCCCAGAACCACCAGCCCGATCAGCGCCCCCGCCCAATAGCTGTCCGGCGACATGATCATGTTCTGCTCGGTGTTGACAAACCCGCACAGACTCGCCCACACATTGGCCCCGATCATCGCCCCCGCCAGCCCCCCGCACAGCGCCACCGCATATTTCATCAGCGGCCACGCCACGACCGCCAACAACACACCCAAACAGCCGGCCACGATCACCTCCGCCGATTCAATCTCCGCCCCAAGCCTATACCCGATCACCGCGCCCATCGCCGCCGCCATGATCACCACGATGATGCGATACCAGCGATGCCCGCGCAACAGACACGCCAGACCCACCGCGATCGCGATCGCCGCGAACACCGGCGGCAGATCACGCATCAGCGTCACCGTGTCCGGTTGCGCCAGTGAGTCCAGCCGTTCAAATAGTTTCGGGAAGATCAGCCAGGGCGATCCCGATTCTTCGGTCGGGGCTTTCGTGCCGGCTTCCGCGGCGAGGGTAAGCCACATCGGTGCGTCTCCGTGATTCGGTCCGGTAATCGACCGACGCGCACGTCGGTCCGATCAGGTCGCCGTTATTTATCGGCAGACCGGCGACGCATCGTCCACTGAAACGCCGCTCCGATCACCGTCGCCACCACGATGAGTACCAATGAGGCACGCGGCCCGCTCGGAATATCGTCCGCCAGACCCGGCGCCCATGCCGGTATCAACTTGCTCATCGCCGATACCAGCAACAACACACCCGTGAACGAAGCCATCAGCGATGCCGCCAGCGTGGGCAGCATCATGCCCAACACGAATCCGCCCAACCCCCCAATCCCCGCGCCGGTGATCACCAGGCTGCGCATCACGCCCGATAACTCACCCCACCACCCGCGCCATGCCGCCGTCATTTCAGATAGCACATCGGACATCTGATCTTGCCACGGCGGCGCGTCAGCGCCGTCCCCCGATGAATCAACGTTCGTGTCCGCGTCGACCTCCGCATCCACATCCGTCGGATCTGTCGGCATCACTTCGTCAATCTGCTCACGGATCCGCTCACCGATCTGTTCACCCGTCGGCGACATCGTCGGCGGTGGCTCACCATGCCATGCCGCCACTCCCCACGGCACCATCACCCCCAAAGCCAACCCCAGCAGTAACGCCATCCAGATCCGGAACGCCATGTACGCGACCACCCCGCCGACCAATCCCCCCCCGATCGCCCACCCGACCGCCGGCCCGGCGTCCACCGCCTTGCCGATCTGCACGCCCAACAGGGCACCCCCCGCCAGCCCGATCAGCGTCAACGACGGCCGAATAAACCGCTTACCGAACAGCCACAACACAAACCCCCACCCAAGCATCACCACCGCGAGCATGTTCAGCCACGACGGCAACTGATCCTGCAACTGCGTCCAGGTCTGCTGAACATCCCCAATGGCACCAAGATCACCCACGCGCAAGGCCCTCTAAACGCACACAATTGACCCCAACCCGCCGCAGCCTAGAATGGCCATCCGGCCGGCGCGGCAGGCTCGTCAGGCCATTATCGACCACAACGTTCAATGGCGTCCAATCCATGAGCCAATCTGATCCGCCCGTCACGATCGAAACGCATCGACAGCTCATCGACGAGCTGGATGCGCATATCGTCAAGCTCTTGAACGAGCGATCGCTCATCGCCGTGGACATCGGGAAACTGAAGCGCGAAGTCGACACCCCCATCTATGCCGCCGAACGGGAACACCGCGTCCTCAAACGCGTGCGCGAGCTCAACACCGGCCCGCTGCCCGATTCCTGTCTTGAAGCGATCTACCGTGAACTGATGAGCGGCAGTTTTGCCGTTCAGCAAAGTCTGCGCGTCGGATATCTCGGCCCCGACGGATCTTTTAGCCATCTCGCCGCCAAGCAGCAGTTCGGCTCGTCCATCGACTACGTCTCCGTAGAGACCATCTCCGACGTGTTCCGCGCCATCGCCGCCCAGGAAATCAACCTCGGTTTGGTCCCCATCGAAAACTCCATCGGAGGCGGCATCACCGAAACACTCGACGGCTTCATGGAATGCGACGTCCACGTCTGCGCCGAAGTACTCGTGGCCATTCACCACAACCTGCTGACCAACGACGACCCCGAGCAAGTCAAGGCCATCTGCTCGCGCCCCGAAGTGTTCGCCCAATGTCGCCGATGGCTGGCCGATCATCTCCGCCAGGCCGAACTCATTGCCATGCCCTCCAGCGCCAAAGCCGCCGAACACGCCGCGAACACACCACATACCGCCGCGATCGGATCCACGCTTGCCGCCGACATTTACAATCTGAAAACCGCCTTCTCCCGTATCGAAGATAATCCCAACAACGTCACACGCTTCTTCGTGATCGGCAATCAGAAACCCAAACCAACTGGCGACGACAAAACCGCGCTTATGTTTTCCACCGCACACAAGCCCGGCGCCCTCGCCGCCGTCCTCGACGTGCTGCGCGACGGCGGCATCAATCTCACCCACATCGACAAGCGACCCTCCCAAAACGCCAACTGGGAATACTGCTTCTTCGCCGACTGCGACGGGCACCACGAAAACGACAACCTCGCCCGCGCCCTTGATGCCGCCCAGGAGCATTGTCACAACCTCACCGTCCTCGGCTCATTCCCCCGCGCCGACAGCGTGCCCGGATAACCTCGAGCGGACCTTGCCCCGCTGGCAAACGCTTTATTCGTGGACTAGAGTGTTCCTGCCGCCATGCCTATCCAACCCACCGGCATCCCGAGCCTGCGACTCGTCGGCATCCATCCCGCGCAGGCCCCGAAGCGCACCCATCCGGTCACGCCCACACAGCCCATCCAACCCGACACCGTCGAATTCAACGCCGCCGCGGCAAACCGAATCAAGACAACCGATCCATCCGTCCAACAGCGCGCCCGCCTTGCGAAAATCCACAACCGGCTCGTCGCCGGCCAGACCCACGTGCCGATTCACTTCGAAGCCCTGACCCCACCGCAACCGAAGAATCCCTACGCCCTGAGCTACGCACAAAGCCTGCCGGCGCCGGGCCAGGCGAACGCGAACGCCACTCAACACGCCGCCAACGCGCCATTGTGGGACGAGTCCCAGTAGTCAGGCCCTCGACAGCTCTGGTGTCTGAATCCCATCGCCCTACTGCCAATATGGCAGAAATCCGGGCTCATCACCAAATCAATATTGGTGTAACATGTTAATATGAAATAATTTACCAGCCCAGCCGCTGGCGAGATTCGGCCCGGGTCTTGCAGCCAATCCCAAAGAGTATCCAACATCGAAGGGGGTTTGCCATGACCATGGATCGTTTCACAACCAAAGCTCAGGAAGCGCTCGCCGCCGCTCAGATGGCCGCACAGACCCAGGGCCACAGCCAGGTCGGCGCGCTCCATCTCCTCCACGCGCTGCTTCAAGACTCCGACAGCGTCGTGCATTCGCTGCTTCAACGTATCGGAGCCGACCCCAATCGCATCGCATCCATCACCGAATCCGAAATCAATCGGATGCCCACCGTCAGCGGGGCCGGCAACGTCACCATGGGCCGCGACCTCGGCGAGATCATCGGCAAAGCCCAGGCCGATGCCACCAACATGAAGGATCAATACGTCAGCACCGAGCATCTCCTGCTCGCCCTGTCTGACGTCAAGTCCGATGCCAAGGAAGTGCTGTCCGTCAACGCCGTCGATCGCAAACATCTGCTCGAGGCCATTCAGCAGCTGCGCAAAGGCGCGCGCGTCACCGATCCCGACGCCGAGCAGCAATACGAAGCACTCGAGCGCTACGGTCGCGATCTCGTCGAACTCGCCCGGCAGGGCAGGATCGATCCGGTCATCGGCCGGGACGAAGAGATCCGCCGCACCATGCAGGTCCTGTCCCGCCGCACAAAGAACAACCCCGTCCTCATCGGCGAGCCCGGCGTCGGCAAAACCGCCATCGCCGAAGGACTCGCCCTGCGCGTCGCCAACGGCGATGTGCCCGGATCTCTCACCGACAAACGCATCATCGCTCTCGACATGGGCGCGCTGATCGCCGGCGCCAAATACCGCGGCGAATTCGAAGAACGCCTCAAGGCCGTCCTCCGCGAAGTCACCGAGTCCAACGGCCAGATCATTCTCTTCATCGATGAACTGCACACCGTCGTCGGCCTCGGCCGCACCGAAGGTTCACCCGACGCCGGCAATCTGCTCAAGCCCATGCTCGCCCGCGGCGAACTGCGATGCGTCGGCGCCACCACGCTCGATGAGTACCGCCAGCACGTCGAAAAAGACGCCGCCCTCGAACGCCGCTTCCAGCCTATTTACGTCGCCGAGCCGTCCGTCGAAGATACCATCGCCATTCTGCGCGGCCTCAAGGCCCGCTATGAAGCCCACCACGGCGTGAAAATCCAGGACAGCGCCCTCGTCGCCGCCGCACAGCTCTCACACCGCTACATCGCCGATCGATTCCTCCCCGATAAGGCCATCGATCTCGTCGACGAGTCCGCCTCCCGCCTTCGCATCGAAAACGAGTCCATGCCCGCAGAACTCGACGAGCTGCGCCGGCGCATCATGCAACTTGAAATCGAACGCGAAGCCCTCAAGCTCGAAAAGGACTATGCCTCCGCGAAGCAACTGTCCAACGTCGAACAGCACCTCGCCGAACTCAACGAACGCAACGGCGCCGTCACCGCTCGCTGGGAAACCGAGAAGGGCAGCCTCGATCGCATCAAGCACCTTAAGGAACAGCTCGACGCCAAACAGGTCGAGCTCGAACAAGCCCAACGCGCCGCCGATTGGGAACGCGCCGCGCGCATTCAATACGGCGAAATGGGCGATCTGCAGCAGCAACTCGATAACGCCGAGCAACATACCCACAACGCGGTGTCCAACGGCGCATCCCTCGTGCGCGAAGAAGTCACCCCCGATCAGATCGCCGAAGCCGTCGCCAAGTGGACCGGTATCCCCGTCGCCAAACTGCTGGAAGGCGAGAAAGCCAAACTCCTGCGCATGGAAGACGATCTGCGTCACCGCGTCGTCGGCCAGGACGACGCCGTCCGCGCCGTCGCCGACGCCGTTCGCCGCAGCCGCGCCGGCCTCGGCGATCCGCACCGGCCCATCGGATCGTTCCTGTTTCTCGGTCCCACCGGCGTCGGCAAAACCGAGCTCTGCCGCGCCCTCGCCGAGTTCCTGTTCGATACCGATCAGGCCATCGTTCGCCTCGACATGTCCGAGTTCATGGAACAACACTCCGTCGCCCGACTCATCGGCGCGCCGCCCGGCTACATCGGCTACGAAGAAGGAGGCCGTCTCACCGAAGCCGTTCGCCGCCGCCCCTACTCCGTTATCCTCTTCGATGAGATCGAAAAGGCCCACCCCGATGTGTTCAACATCCTGCTGCAGGTGCTCGATGACGGCCGCCTGACCGACGGCCACGGCCGCACCGTCGACTTCCGCAACACAATCGTCGTGATGACGTCCAACATCGGCTCGCAGGCTATTCAGGAACTCACCGCCACCGGCGCTGAGGATTTTGAAATCGAGGCCCAGGTCCGCGATCAACTCAAACAATACTTCCGTCCCGAACTGCTCAACCGCATCGACGAAGTCACCATCTTCCATCAACTCACGCGCGAACAGTTGCGCGACATCGTTGACATTCAGTTGCGCCTGCTGCACGGCCGCCTCGCCGAACGCGATCTCCAACTCACTGTCACCGATGCCGCCAAAGATGCGCTCGCCGAGGAAGGCTACGACCCAACCTTCGGCGCTCGTCCCCTGAAGCGCGTCATTCAACAGCGCCTCGAAAACAACCTCGCCGCGAAGCTACTCGCCGGTGAGTTCACCCCCGGCGACATTGTCGCCGTTGATTACGCTGGCAAGACATTCACGTTCGACAAAGCCCGCCAGGTCGTCGACGCCGAACTGATCCACGAGTAATCCATCGCTGCATCAACCGCGAATCACCACATCGCCCACAGCCCCGCGCCGTGGGCGTTTTCGTTGGTGAACAACCATCGATTCCGCTACGCTGCCCCTGACGCGCTCAATTCATGAGGTCCCACCCATGCCCGCAAAGAAATCCAAGTGCAAAATCGGCCTGTTCAGCATCGGACTCGCCGCGTATTGGCCGCAATTCGACGGCCTGCGCGATCGACTGGCCGGCTACGGGCGATTCGTCGGGCGCCGGCTCAAACAGATGGGCTGCGATGTCGTCGACGTCGGCATGATCGACGATCAGCCCGGCGCCGTGAAGGCCGGCGACCGTTTCATCCGCGAGGCCGTCGACATGGTCGTGTGTTACGTCACGACCTATTCCACCTCCAGCCAGGTCCTCCTCGCCGTGCGCAATGTCAAGCGGCCCGTCCTCATCCTGAATCTGCAGCCCACCGCCCAACTCGCCTACGCCAAGACCGGCACCGGCGAGTGGCTCGCCAACTGTCAGGCCTGCTGCGTCCCCGAAATCGGCAACGCCTTCGAACGTAGCGGCATCGACTTCCACACCGTGACCGGCCTGCTCGGCCTCGCCCGCCAGACCCCCGGCGCCGTCGCCAACGAGGTCACGCACAAACACCTCGCCGCCATCACCGCGTGGAATCAGATCGAACAATGGGTCAACGCCAACCACGCCATGCGCACCCTCCAGCGCAGCCGCATCGGCTTCCTCGGCCAGACCTATCCCGGCATGCTCGACATGTACAGCGACTTCACCCAACACACCAGCCAACTCGGTGTCCACATTGAAGTCCTCGAAATGTGCGACCTCAAGCAGCACGTCGACGCCGCGACCGCCGCCGACATCAAACAGAAACAGACCGAAGTCAAACGCATGTTCGAAATCTCCGGCGACAGTCTGTCCGATCCCCTCGCCCGCGAGCCCAAGCCCGCTGAAATGAACTGGGCCTGTCGCGTCGCTGTCGGACTCGATCGCCTCGCCAAACAACGAGACCTGCACGGCCTGACCTACTTCTACAAAGGTCTCGACGGCAACGAATACGAGCGTCTCGGCGCCGGCCTGATCCTCGGCTGCTCGATGCTCACCGCCCGCGCCATCCCCTGCTCCGGTGAGGGTGATCTGAAAAACTGCATCGCCATGAAAGTGATGGACACCCTCGACGCCGGCGGCAGCTACACCGAACTCTACGCCATGGACTTCGACGAACGATTCATCCTCATGGGGCACGACGGCCCCTTCCACGTCCGCATCGCCGAGGGCAAGCCCATCCTGCGCGGCATGGGATTGTTCCACGGCAAACGCGGCTACGGCGTGTCCGTCGAAGCACAGGTGCGCAACGGTCCCATCACCATCCTCGGTCTTACCCAGACCGCCGACGGCCGACTCAAGTGGATCGCCGCTCAAGGCTGGTCAATGCCCGGCGACATCCTGCGCATCGGCAACACCAACACCCGCCTGCGCTTCACCGAACAACCCGATGACAACAGCTTCGACGTCGCCGATTGGATGAACCGCTGGGTGTCGCAAGGCCCAACCCATCACGTCGCGCTCGGCGTCGGGCATCAGATCCCCACGATCCAAAACTTCGCCAAACTCATGGGCCATCAGTGCGTCGTCGTCTGACACCGGTCAACGTTGCACGTGTGCCGAAACCAGTTCAATGAATCGCGCCCCGCGCTGTTCATAGTTCTCAAACTGATCCCAACTCGCGCACGCCGGTGAAAGCAGCACCACCTGACCCGCCCGCGCCCCCCGCACCGCGCGTCCCACCGCCGCATCCACGTCTCCGCACGCCTCAACCGGACAACCCCCCACCACCGCCTCAGCCAACTGCGCCACACGCGCCCCAGTCGCGCCGATCGTGTAAACCCCCGCGCATCGATTCGCCGCCAACCGCGCGATATCGGTCAGGTCCGCTCCCTTGTCATGCCCACCGAGAATGACATGCACCGTACCCGCATCAAACGACTCGATCGCCATGCGCGCCGACGCCGGCGTCGTGCTCTTCGAATCATTGAAAAACCGCACACCGCCGACCTCCCCCACGAACTGCAGGCGATGCGCCAACCCGGGGAAATCCGCCAATCGCGTGCGCAACTGCTCGCCGCCGCCCAACCCAATTGCCTCGCCCACACTGATCGCCAACATCGCATTGAACTGATTGTGACCGCCCGGTAGCGAAATCACATCCGCATACGTCGCCGCCCCAAGCACCATCCGCCCAACCCCCGCCGCCGTCGGCCAGTCCGCCGCGTCAGGCCCCAACACCGCGTGATCGCCCGATCGCTGATGCCGCACGATCGTCTGCTTCGCCGCGACATACGCATCCATCGTCCCGTGGCGATCCAGATGGTTGTCCGAGATGTTCGTCACCACCGCCACGCCCGGCGACCACCCGATCGCATCCAGATCCGCCATCATGAAACTCGATAGCTCCAGCACCACCCAATCCGGTCTGGCAATCTCGTCAACCACCTCCAGCAGCGATCCGCCGATGTTCCCGCCAACCCAGACACCGCGCGGCTCGCCCGCGGATCCCCGCTGCAGCAGATGTCCGATCATCGCCGTCACCGTCGACTTGCCCGCCGTGCCCGTCACCCCGATCACGCGCCCACGATTCGGCAACCGCTCAACCAGCAGCCGCATCTCACTGCTCAGCGGCACACCTGCCGCCTGCGCCGCATTCAGAAACTGATTCCCCCGTCGATCCACCGCCGGGTTCACCACAATCAAATCCGCCGACGTGAAATCATCCGCCTCATGCCCACCCAACCGATACGTCACAGCCACCCCCTCAAGCGCCGCCAGCGCATCGCCCAGCCGCTCGGCCGGCGCCACGTCTGTCACCAGCACCTGCGCCCCCTGTTCAGCCAGGTAGCGCGTCACCCCCACCCCGCCGCCAAAGCGGCCTAATCCCATCACCACCACGCGCCGGCCGGGCAGGTCTTGCATGTCTGCCATCATATCGCCGTTGAAAGTATCGCACCGCAATAGCCGATAACACTACCGGCATGGCGCAGCGACCGGACTACATTCTGGAAATCAGCGGATTGCACGACGGCAATTCCGCATCCAACGACGTCTCCGTCCCCCGGCAGCAGCAGGACCGTCCCTGGCTGTCCGTCCACTGGCGCTGCTGCGGGTCTTACAGTCGTATCTACCGCAATCATGCCGGCACCGCCTACACCGGCCACTGCCCCAAATGCGCCAAACCGGTGCGCGCCCGAATCGGATCGGATGGCATCCATGCCCGACTCTTCGAAGCCCATTGACCCAGACATCCCCGCCGACCCGCCGCGAGATCGCCCCTCTTTCCTCGCGCGCCCACTCACTGCCGCGCTCGCCGCCGCCCTGCTCGCCGTCGGCCTCTACGCTTCGTCCACCACCTACGAGTTTGTCTACGACGACATCCAGATCATCAACGACACGCGACTCGATAGCACCGCCTTCGCCTTGCAACTGTGGACCGCCCCGTGGTGGGATCAAAGCACCACCCTCGCCGTCTCTCGCCCCCTCACCACACTGACATTCTGGTCGCAGGTCCAACTGCACGGCCGCCAGCCCTGGGCCTATCACGCCGTCAACGTCACGCTCTATGCGATCTTGTCCGCACTGATCGCATGGCTCGCATGGACATGGCTCCGCCAACCCCTAGCCGCGTGGATCGCCGGCCTGCTCTTCGCTGCACATCCGATTCACGTCGAAGCCGTCGCAAACGTCGTCGGTCGTGCCGAAGTGCTCGCCGCGCTGTTCATCGTCACCGGAATCGCCCTGTGGTTACGCTGGCGCGATCACTGGACGTGGCCGCGCGCCGCCGTCATCGGCCTTTGTGTCCTCTTGGCCGGCCTCAGCAAGGAACACGGCTACCTCCTGGCAATCATGCTGCCGCTCATCGAGCTCGCTCAAAGACGCGCCCTCGGCAAACCCATCCTCGCCCGGCCTTGGCCGTGGAAGCCCGCACTCATGTTCCTCACCGTCGCGCTCATCGCCGGCGCGCAACGAGCCGCCATCTCCCCCGGCCCGATGGTTGACGTCGATCCATCCGTCGCCGCGCTCGACAATCCGCTCGTCGGCGCCGATCCCGATCAGCGCCTTGCCACCCCCTTCAAGTTGTTGGGCCGCGCCACACAATTGCTCGCCGTACCTTTCAATCAGTCCCCCGACTACTCGCCGCGCATGCTCATGCCGACCGATCGTTGGACCGATCCCTCCGTGCTGCTCGGAGCCGCCGCGATCGCTGCATGGCTGGTCTCATCTTGGTGGTGCTGGCGACGCCGATCCATCCTGCTCGGCCTCTGGCTCTGCCTGCCCCTCGCCTGGGCCGTCCCGTCCAACACCCTCGTGTTGATCGGCACCATCTTCGGGGAGCGCCTCCTGTTCACCCTCAGCATCTTCCTGACCCTCCTCGCCGCCGCGCTGGCCGCGTCGTCGCAGCTGGCGCTGCGCACGTCGCGCCTGGCCATCGCCACCATCGCAGTCCTCGCGTTCGCCGGCCTGACCATCCAATACAGCGCCGTGTGGCGCGACAACATCGAACTCACCGGCTATATCACCAAGTGGCATCCGGACAGCGCTCGCTTTCAGGCCTACCGCGCCGAGTTGGAAGTCCACTCCGCCGCCATGTTGCCCGATCACGATCGGTTACAACAGATGCAGATCGGCGATGAACGCGCGCGATTCGCCCTCAAGCTCTGGCCGCGACAGTCGCGAGCTTACAACGTCCTCGGCGAGATCGCCCGTCAACAAGGCGACGACGTCAAAGCCCGTCGTTACTACGCCATGGCCCAACGCTGGACCCGCGGTGTCGATGCCGACCACGAGATGTCCCCCCTGATCCGAGATCAACCCGCCTATCAATACCTCGTCGCTCATACCGCCGCCATCGAAGCTCAGCTCACGTCAACCCCCGATGACCGACACCTCAAAACCCAACTCGCCGCCAACTACATGATGTTGACGCGTTACGCCGATGCGATCGCCCTCTACGAACAGCTCGTCACCCCTGATGAAACCAACATCGATCTGCTCAACGCCTACCTCAACACCCTGTCACTCACCAACGACCAACAGCGCGCCCTCCAAATCTGTCTGCAGCTCATGGACCTCGTCCCCGAACGCTGGGACCTGCTAACCGAATCCGCCATGCTCGCGATCGCCACCCAGGGCGCAACCGCCCAGGCCCGGCAATGGATCGATCGCGCCATCGAGCTGAACCCCGATGCGCCCGGCCCCCGCGCCGGTCTGGGCATGTGGTATCAAGCCAACGATCAACCCGACCGCGCCGCCGCCTTCCGGATCGCGCTCGACCTTTACGATCTCGATGACCCCAGTCGATACGAATACCAGTTGCGCCTCGCGCAAACCCGCGACTCTGACGCAACCGACTGGTAACTTACTCATGCCGTAGCGCGGTGATCGGATCCAGCCGCGCCGCGCGCACCGCCGGGTAGATACCCGACACCACGCCCACCAGCACGCTGATCCCGATCGACAACACAACACTCCACGCGGTAACCACCGTTTCCATCGCCGCGAAACGCGTGATCAGCGGCGGTAGCGCGAACCCAAACCCCACGCCGATCAACCCACCCACCGCCGACAGCACCACCGTCTCAGCCAGAAACTGCCCGATGATCTGACTCCGCCGCGCTCCGATCGCCCGACGAATGCCGATCTCCCGCGTCCGCTCCGTCACCGACGCCAGCATGATGTTCATGATCCCGATCCCACCCACCAGCAAACTGATCCCCGCGATCGAACCCAGCACCACGTTGAATCGCCTCTTCGTCTCGCGCGCCTCCCGCAACAGCGCAAGCGGCACGTTGATCACAAAATCATCATTCCCGTGAAACCGATTCAGCATCGCCTCGATCGCTTTCGCCGTCGGTTCCACGTGGGCCCTGCTGTCGACCTGCACCAGCAATTGATGCAGCTCCACCCGCTCGGCACTGAACGACCCCGTCGACCGCTGCATGTCCACCTCGCCGAACCGGGCGCGACACACGTTGATCAGGATATAGGCATCGATCCGCGTGTCCGGCGTCTGAACGCCTCCGCCCCCCCCTTCGCTGCGCACGATGCCCACTACCTCAAAAAAATCCGTGCCCAGCCGCACGGATTGCCCCAGCGCGTGCTCCGTGGCCAGAAGTTGGCGCGCGCCCTCCTCGGTCAGCACGCAAACATTCGCCGAACCTGTCACGTCGCTCTCGACCAACACCCGGCCGGCAACCACATCTCTCGGAATCAATTCAAACCAGCCCGGGGTCGTCCCGACGATCCGCATTTCCATCGTGCGCTCGCCCAGCCGCCCCTTCTTGCGAAACTGCTTGACCGGCACCGTCCGCGTCACGACCGACATCGTTTCACCAATGCGCTCGTCATCCTTGTACGTGATCCCGTACGCACTGACCATCCGGCGCTGAGCGCGACCGGCCTCCTCCTGTTCCGTCGGCTTGATCGATTCAAGAATAATGTTCGTTGCCCCCAGCCGCTCGATCCGCTGCAACGCCTCACGGCTCGCGCCCTCCCCCACCGCCAGCATCGCGATCACGCTCCCCACCCCAAACACCACGCCCAGCGTCGTCAGCAGCGAGCGCAGCTTGTGCAACAACAGATTCTTGAAGCCAAGCTGAAGATGTCGCATCAACCACACGCCCAACATCAGCCGACCTCCTCGATCCGATCCACCCGCCCGTCGCGCAGATACAGATGCCGATTCGCGTTCGCGGCGATTTCCGTCTCATGCGTCACCATCAGAATCGTGCGGCCCTGCTCGTTTAGTTCCCGCAGCATCACCATGATCTGCCGACCCGTTTCCGTATCAAGATTTCCCGTCGGCTCGTCGGCCAGAATAATCGCCGGGTCATTCGCCAGCGCCCGCGCCACCGCCACTCGCTGCTGTTGCCCGCCGCTCAGTTCCGTCGGCCGGTGACTCAACCGATCCTCCAGCCCGACCCGCTGCGCCAGCTCCATCGCCCGAGCCGCCGACCGCGCCGCGTCCCACCCCAGATAGAACAGTGGCAATTCGATATTCTCCCGAACTGTCAACTGCGGAATCAGATTGAAGCTCTGAAAAATGAACCCCAGTTCACTCAGCCGCAGCCGAGACAGCGCATCATCATCCATCTCACCAACGTGATGATCCTTCAATCGATACGCTCCCGACGTCGGCCGATCCAGACATCCCAACAGATTCAACAGCGTGCTCTTGCCCGAGCCCGATTGCCCCATTACCGCCCAGAACTCTCCCGCCCCAAACGTCACACTCACATCCACCAGCGCGTGAACGTCCGCCTCACCCATGCGATACGTCTTATGCACGCCGTCGAGCTCAACCAGCGCAACGTGATTGACAACCGATACATCGGACTGTTGGTCTGACGCAGGACTCATCCGCTCTTGCCGCCGCGATCGCTCTTCGCGGATCGCTTCTGGGACTGTTGATTCTTCGCGTCACCCGCCGGGCGCTTGCCCTCTCCCGACGACGCCGATCCCGTATGCTGCGGCGCCGCCGCATTCTCATCGTTCAACGGCGGTGCGCGCAACACACGCTCTCCGGCCGACAAACCAGCCAGCACGTGCACCACGCGATTGTTATCCAACCCGATCTCAATCTTCCGCCGCCGGCGCTCCCCGCCCTCCAACACATATACCGTCGGCTGACCCGCGCGACGCACCACCGATTGCACCGGCACAAACATCGCCTCGGCATGCTCCTCAACCACCACCTCCACGTGACACGACATCCCCGTGCGCAAGTCCGGGTGATCACCGTCGATCTCAATCTCCGTCGCGTAGACCTTCAACGACGGATCCCACCATGCCTGGTTGTTCGCCATCACCGCGATCTTGCTCACGCGCCCGTGTAGTTCCTGACCCGGCAGCGCATCCAGCGTCACACGGGCCGGCTGATCCATCTTCACTTTCTTCAGCGAGGCCTCCGGTATCTGAATCTCCGCGATCATCGAAGACGCTTGCGGCAGATAGATCAGCTCCTGCCTTTCGTGGACCTCCATGCCCTCGCGCAACGGGTCCGGCTGACTCCACCGCCGCGTCTGCACCGTCGTCGCATACACCGCCAATCCGTCCACCGGCGCCGTGATCCGACACTTGGTGATCTGTTCATCAATTTTCCGAAGCTTCGTAATCTGTTGACGATGCTCCGCATCCTTCGCCCGAAGGTTCGCGTCCGCATCGATTGTGTCCGCATTCGCCTTGCGCTTCGCGCGCTCCAGCGCCCGCTCGGTCTGGACCACCGAACTGTTCAACTCCGCCATCCGCCGATCGTACGTGTATTTCTCCAACAGCTTTAGCTTCTCCTCCGCCAGTTCCAGGTCAATCTCGCGCCGCTTTTCCGCCAACACATCCGCGTCCAGCTCGCTGCGCGACAGGTATTCCTTATCCTCCAGATCACGCGACCATTTCACCTTCTCCTGCGCTCGCTTAAGCTCCTCCTTGGCCAGAGTGATATTCGTCTCCGCCTCTCGCCGCTCAACCGGGTAGTCCCCCTCGACGTACTTCGTGCGATCCTTCTTCGCCAGCTCGTGATTCAGTTCCGCCTCAGCCACGTCGCTCTCCGCCTGGTTCTTCGTCACCGCGAGATTCTCGCGCGCCCGAATCATCGCTGCCTCCGCGTTCTGAACCCGTATCTCCTGATCGATCTTCTGATCCTCATACTTGCTGCGATCCAACTCGACGAGCAGATCCCCCTTCTTCACCGCCGTCCCCTCGTCCACGACAAACAGAATCGTGGTACGCCCCTCCACCTCGCACTTGAGGATCACCTGATCGCTGCTCCGGATCGTGCCCGATTCCACCACGCTGATCACCAAATCCCCCGGCTCGACCGCGAACGTGTCCGCCTCGTGATCGATCCCGTCAGACGAGCCGATCATCGACTTCACAATCACGGCAAATACCACCACGCCGACGATCAGCAGCGCAATCAACCAGCGCGGCCGCAACAAAAACGCCAGCCCGCTCCTATCGGGTGTCGGGGCGATACTCATGCCACAAACCTTTCTCATCGACGATCAACAAACCAATATCACGCTGCAGATCCAACTCGCTGATGCGATAGCTCACGATCGCCGCCGTCAGGGCATTCCGGGCCGACACCAGCGCCTCGTTCGCCTCCAACAGATCGCGCGTCACCGCGCGACCCGCATCCAGGAACAACGTCGTGCTCTCCACCCGCTCCTCCGCCAACTCCACCGACCGATGCTGCACCAGATAGCTTTCCCGCGTCTGCTTCAAACGGCGCAGCGATCGGCGAACGTCCAGCTTGATCTCGTCCTCAAGCGCCTGCACGTCGCGCGTCGCGACCTCCAGATCGATCAGCGATTCACGATAGGCGTTGCGCTCAACGGTCCGCTCCCACGGCAGATCGAGCCCCATTCCAATCGTGTACGCGCCCTTCTCAAATCGCAATTCAGCATCCGACGAACCTGCCGACCCAACCGTCCGCCGCTCGCCCGCCGTCGCCGTCCCCGTCAGCTCAAGCCCCGCCCGCAGCGCGTCCGCCGCAACTACGACCTTCCGCTGCGCGTCCTCCACCCGCTCCAGCAACACCTGAAGATCACGCCGATGCCCCAGCGCCAGTTCAATCCCCGCCGCGGGCTCCAGCTCAAGCGGTCCCCCCGATCTCAGCAGGGGGTCATCCAACCCCTCCGGCGCACGATCCGCGCCCGTCGCCGAGGTCGAATCGCTCGCCACTGCTCTGCTCAACGTCTCCGCCGCCACGTCCGTTAGCCGAACCAACTCACTGGGATCCAACTCAACCCGCGCATCGGTCGGCAGACCCAGTGTGATCCTGAACCGATCCAATTGATCCAGATAGTTCATCCGTGCCCTGATCCATCGGTCCCGCGCCCGCAGCTCGTCCTGGCGCGTCTGGTCGACCTCAATCCGGGAAACACGGTCCGCCTCCTCCAGCGCCTCAGCCCGCCGCGTCGACGCGATCAGGTTCAAATAATTCTCACGCGTGTTATCAATCTGATCCAGCTGCTGCAACACCGACAGATAATCACTGGCCACCTGCACCGCGAACTCACGCTTGAATCGATCGAACTCCCACAACGCATACAACACCTCCCGCTCCGCCTGCGTCAGCGGCTCGGTCACAATATGTCTTCCCGATCCGGCCATCAGCGGAATCGTGATCGTCGCGTCCGCCAGAATCCCGATCGCCGACGCGCCCTCCTGCGTCAGCAACTGTGCCAAATCAAAAACGATCCGCGACGTCAGCGTCGCCCCATCCTTCAGCCGCCGTGTGATCGAAAATTCGCCGCTTTGCTCCGACCCCGTCACCGTCGAATCACCACCCAGATCACTGCTGAACAGACTCTCGATCAGCCCGGCGTACGTGTTGCGAAATTCATCGCGTTCGATATCCAGATCCAGCGCTTCGCGAAAAACCCGCTCCTTGCGCGACTGATACTCCCGACTGTTCCGCGCACCGACCTGCAGCGCCTCAACCAGCGTGAGCACCACCGTCTCATCGCCTCGCCAATGCGCAGCGCTATCCGCCGCTGCGTCAGCTTCCGCATCCCCCTGCTCCGGCCAATGCTCCGGCCGCGCCAACTGATCCGACCCTATCGACGCCTCCCCCGCCACCGGCAGCCCCTGCATCTCCAGCAATCGACGGCGCAACGTGTCCCGCGCCGGCGTGATCGTGAACGGCTCAACCCGATCCAGCGCCTCCCGCTGCTTGTCTTCAATGATCCGACCCGCGACCGCGTCCGCCTCCTGTCGATGCTCCGCCGGCGTCGCGCAGCCCCAAAGCCCGCACCACACAACCACCTCCACCATCACCAGCGTGGCGAAACGATTCAACGCATTTCCTTGACGATGGGGCATACCCAGGTCTCGTGATGTCGGCGCGCGACAACATCGCCATCATAGACGTTCAACGTCCCACCCGCCGAAATGTTGCTCGATCCGGCGATCAGTCCGGCAATGACTCACTCAGCAGCCGCAGCCAGTTGCCGTGGAAAATCGCCGCCACATCTTCGTCGTTGTAACCCTTATCACGCAGCAGACCCCCCAGTTTTTGAAGGTCCGCGATCGTGTCCAGATCACGCGGGCTTTGCTCGGTGCCGAAGCCGCCGTCCAGATCGCTGCCGATCCCCGAATGCCGCGTGTTCCCCGCCAGTTGGCAAACGTAATCCATGTGATCCGCCACCGACGCCAGCCGCAGCAACCCGTCGTTCTCGCCGCCCAGCACCCACGAAGCATCCAGCATCCACGCATCCAGCGCCGCCCCAATCACCGATCCGCGATCGATCAACCCGCGCAGATGATGGTCCGGCAACTGACGCTGACGATCCACCAACCCGCGGCAATTGCAGTGACTCGCCAGGATCGTCCCCCCAAAACCGTCCAACAGTTCATCAAGGCAGCGATCGCTCAGATGCGTCGCATCCACGATCATGCCCAGCCGCTCAAACTCCGCCAACAGCGCCCGCCCCGCGTCCGTGATCCCATCAACCCAATCGTCAGCCGTCATCGACGGATTCGCAATCGAGTCCTCCGAACTCGCGCTGACGGTCCCCATCGCGTAGGCGCTCGGCCCGTAATGCGCCAAACCCACCACGCGCAACCCCGCATCCCACCAGCCCTGCGCATCGTCCGGCGAAATGATCGGATCCGCCCCCTCCATCGCGACCACCACGCCCAACGGCGCGTCCGCATTCCGCTGCCACGCCGCGCAATGCGCCGCGAATTCCTGCCCCGTGTTGATCATGCGCACATGTCCCGCATCCGCCAGCACGTGGTAATAGGCCAGTTGCCCCCGCGCCACCGCACTCGCAATCGTCTGATCCACATAATCAATGCTGACCCGCTGCACCGGACGCACCGCCGGCTTCGACCGCGCCAACACCGTCCCCAGACACGCCATCACGCCCCCGCGGCGCATCTCCGGCAGACTCACCGTCGCGTGCGTGCGCGCCTTGTCGTCGTGCAAATCGACCTCGCGCGACCGCAACTCCTCCACGGATTCCCGGAGATCACGATTCCACGCCAGCGCGTTCCACGCCAGATCCAGATGCCCGTCAATCAGCGGTACCACAGCGTTCGTCATGATTCATCCACCACACGCATCAGGTAATCAAACAGGCGATCGACTTCCGCCCGCGTCTCTTCATCCAATTCAAATCCCACCGGGCCGCGCACGATCGTATTCGCGATGATCCCCTGCCGAAACAGCAGATACTTCTCGACCGCGATGAACCCGTCCAGCCCCTGCTCCAGCGCGACCAGCGCACTGATCGGCTGAGATAACGCATAGATCCGCGCCTCGTCCCCCGCCTCCAGCGCCCGCCAAAGCGCCACCAGCGCTCCCACTATCTCCACGCCGGGCATTGTGCCCACCACCCCTCGACGATAACTGTCCACCAATCCAATCCCCCCCGAGCCTTCAAACACCCGCGCCCGGCCACCCGTTGCCTCACGAAGCGCCGTCAGCCGCGGACCCATCGGCGACGCCTCCGGCTTGAACAGCACCCGATCCCCATACTCATTGAGCAACCGCGACTGGAAATCAATCGACATCGGCTGACCCACATAATTGCTCGCGTCCTGAACGATCACCGGGAGATCGATCGCCCCGAATATCCGCGTGTAATACTTGTGCAACTCCCCTTCATCCACCCCGATCGAGATCGGCGGGATCGCGATCACCGCATCCGCCCCCGCCTTCGCCGCATGTCGGGCGTGCCGCTCCGCCGTGTGCCCGCTCTCCGCCCCCACACTGATCACCACCACGCCGCGATCCCGCCCCAATCGGCACGCCGCCGCCGCCACTTCGTCGCGTTCCTCGCTGGACAGCCGAATCGTCTCCGACACCATCGCCATCACGACCCCGTTGCCGCCGTGCTCGTAAACCCAGTCGATCTGCCGCTCCAATCCCGCGTAATCGATCGATTCATCCTCGTGGTACGGCGTATTGAATACCGACAACACACCCCCCAGTGTCCGCGCTCCATTCACCGTGCCTCGACCCATCGCGTGCCTCCACAGCCCATTTTCCGAGCCGGAAGTCTAGCAGGATCGACACGACGCTGTCACCGCCCGTCGATCTTTGCCCCCCGGATCGATATCCTTGCACACATGGAACGCCAAACCCTCATCCAACGCATCGCCGACACCGCCCTCCTCCGCGGCCAATTCAAACTGCGCAGCGGACGCACCAGCAATTACTACCTCGACAAGTATCTATTCAGCACCCAGCCCGATATCCTCGCCGCGCTCGGCCAACTGTTCGCACAACACGTCACCCCCGACATCACGCTACTCGCCGGCGCTGAGCTCGGAGGCATTCCCCTCGTCAGCGCCGCGTCCATGGCCGCCGACCTCCCCTGCCTGTTCGTGCGAAACCAGAAGAAAGACTACGGCACCGTCCAACAACTCGAAGGCAAGCTCTCCGCCGACGACCGCGTCCTGCTCGTCGAAGACGTGTGCACCAGCGGCGGCCAGGTCCTCGAAGCCGCCGCCGTCATCGAAGCCCAAGGCGCGCGCATCATCAAAATCGTCGCCACCATCGATCGCGAAGAAGGCGCCAGAAAGAACATCGAACAGGCCGGCTACGTATTTGAATCGTTGTTCACCAAAAGCGACCTCGGCGTGTGATCCATCTCCGATCGCCGTCGAACGTGAGAACGATTCAGCCATGGGCCGCGTCTCACCATGCCCGACAGCACCACCCAGATTGACCCATCCAAACGGCGACTGCGCCTTTGGATCTTCTATCCGTTGGCCCTCGGCCTGATCGTGGCCTCCGCCGTCGTCGCCGTCCGAGACACCGATTTCTCACCGCTGTCCCGCGCCGACCCCGCCACCGTCGCGCTCCTGCTTGGTCTCGTGATCGTCAATGCCCTGATCACCGCGGTGCTCTTCTGGTCCGTAACCATTCCCTTCGCCCACGACGACCAACCCGTGCGCTTCGCCGACATGACCGCGCTCGTCTTCGCCGGGACGCTGCTTAACTACCTGCCCCTGCGCCCCGGTCTGATTGGCCGCGCTGCCTACCTCAAACATCGCCACAACATCGGATACCGCCACACGACCATCGCACTCATCCTCGTCATCATCGGCAGCGTACTTGTCTACGCCGTGGTCGGCGGCGCAACGCTCATCACCGACCCCGCCCACACCCCCTGGTGGATCGGCATCGCCCTGGTCTTCTTCATTGCGTCGGGATTGGCCCGTCCGTGGTTGGCCAAATGGGGTCACCGTGAATCCCTCGGACTCAATCCGCGCGTGCTGGCCCGATGGTCAGGCCTCGCCGGCCTCGCCCCCTTGACCGCCTGGCTCATCGTCCGCTGGACCGACCTGCTCACCACCGCCGCCCGACTGTTCATCGCCTTCAACCTTGTCGGCCACCCCATCGGCATCCCCGAAGCCATCGTCCTCGCCAGTGCCGGCATGTTCATCACCCTCGTCGGCCCCATGCCCAACGGCATCGGCCTGCGCGAATGGCTCTACGGACTCATCGCCGCCTCCGGACTCTTCACCGGCGACGTCGAAGGCGCACTGCAACTCGCCCTCGCCGCCGGACTCATCGATCGCGCCGCCGAAGTGCTCATCATCCTCCCCTCTGGCGTCATCTCGTTGGCTTACCTGAAAAAACGAACCCCGGGGCCCCCGCCTCACGACTCAACCGAATCCATGTTGTAAACCGCAATCGGCAAATACGTCACCACCGGCATCCACGCGATCACCGCCGGCGTCAGCAACCACGACACTTCCACCGCCGGGCCGATCTGCAACATGATGAATCCCGCCCCCCACGCCCCCACCCCCAGCGCCGCCGCCTTCACCGACTGCGGCATCATGTTCATCGGCACGCGCATCAAAAACAGCGGCAGACACATCACCAGCATCAACATATTCAACACCGGCAGCGAATACCGACTCAGCCGAATCCGTGTGAACTCCGCCACGTCCACCGTCTGGCGCTTCGCCTCCAGCGACATCAACTCGCGCTGGCTCAACAATTGTCGAAACTTCTTGTGCCGAATCAGCACCAGCGTCGTCGGATCCAGATCCGTCGGAAGAAATGCGATCTGACGCGGATCGCGCACCAACGCCATTCCGCCCTCGTCGTCCTGAAGTTGCTTGATCTCATAGCCCTGCGTCAGATGCCACCCCGACAAATCCGCGTCCCACACCGCCGACTGCGCCGTCACCTCCGCATACAACCGCCCCTGATCGCGCTTCAATACCGTCACATTCGTCATCATCTGCTCAGCGGCATCAAACCGACCCGCCGTGAACAACCAATCATTGCTGTCCGGCACAAAGAAAAACTCGAACGGCCGGACCTCACCATGCTTGATGTCCGCCGCGGCCCGCCCCAGCTTCTGCTTCAACGGCGGAATGATGAATTCCTGATCCACAAACAACAACACATTCGCCGCGAATCCAATCACCAGAATCGGCGCCGCGATCCGGTACATGCTCACGCCCCCCGCCAGCATCGCCACCAGTTCCCGATTGCGAATCAACCCCGTCAACGTAAATCCCGCCGCCCCAATCGCCAGCAGCCCCGACATGTATACAAAATAGAGCGGGATCATCGGCAGGAAATAGTCCAGCGTCGCCGCCGACACCGCCCGCGCCCGATCGATCCATCCACCCTCCACCTTCTCCGCCGCCTGCCCGAACTCATCGAGATTCACGATCAGCTCCAGCAGCATGATCAGCATCACCATCGCGACAAACAGAATCGCGTAGTTCACCAGGTACTGCCGGATGATGTAGCGGTCGAGCGTCTTCATGTGTCCTGCCGAAACTCCGCCTTGGCCGCGCTCAGTTGCGCCGCAGTTGTCGATACACGTTCAGCGCCATCAGTAAAATCAATCCGTTTCCGCCCCAGATCACCGCGATCCCCGACCACTGCCCGAATTTGCCGCTGTAAATCAGATTCTGACCCGACGAGATCATCAGAATCGCCACGATTGTCGGCAAAAAACTCCAGAAGAAAATCGCCAACGGTGGCTGATGCCGCATCTTCATGCTGATTACCGACGCCAGCACCAGCGCCAGGATCGCGCACACCGCGCTCGCCGCCCGCTCGTGGACGCGACTGACGATATCACGATGTAGTTTCGTAATCCGTGCCTTGAGAATATTCGATGCCCTCACGATCGCCGCGTGATCCAATCCCGCCGACTCACGCAGCATCTCTTGCGCCGTCCGACGCCGCAGCCGCTCCAGCACCTCCGTCACCGGATCCTCCTGCCCAATCCGCAACCGCGATATCCGCCGCTCGATCCGCTGCGTCTCATCCGTCGCCAGCGCCTGATCCGACATCGTCACTTCATCCAACACAAACGTAATCCGCGGCTCGCGCGTGAAGTCATCGCGTTCCACCTTGGCCCTTGAAGATGTCGCGATCAAAGATTCACGAATCAATCCTTCATGTTGAATCCGGACCCGCACCACCGCGTCCTTCCGGTGCGGGAACACCAGCGTATTGCCATCGATGTGCACCACCGGCGCCTGAATCAGATGCCGTCGATCCTGCGGATCAAGCAGCGTCAGTCTCTGCGTATCGTCCAGCAACCGCTCGCGCATCACCTGGGCCGTGATGTGCTCCGCCATCGTCTCCCAAAGTTCCAGCTTCAGCTTCGTCCCCTCACGGCTTCGGTCCGGCTCCCGCGCCCCCCGCCGCAGGTCCGACAGCGACATGAACTTCGGCTGCTGCTGAAACGGACTTTCAATCTCATACGTCTCAATCGGCAGCGACGCGATCCGCACCAGCGCCCCCGTGTCCGGATCGTTATACATCACGTCCGTCAGCTTCAGCGTGACGAAAATGCGCCCGTCCTCGTGATAAAAATTGACCACCGCCAGCTCCGCGGTATGCACGCTGCGCAGCGTGCGCTCCCGAGGATCAGACACGCCCACCGCCACGCCCCGCAAACGCATCTGAGATGCAATCCGCGGCGCGTCCGGATCCGTCGGCTCCAAATCCGTCACCAGATCCGACTGATCCGCGTAGAGCACCAACCCCTTCTCCTTCCAACGCACCGATTCCCGATTGTCCAACTGATGAATCATCAGCCGCGCCACGTCCTGCTCGAGAATCTGCGACACCTGCTGCCAGAATAGCGGCACCACCCAGTTACTCATCAGGAACATCAGCAGCGTCAACCCCAAGCCCACCAACGACACCGGCAGCAACAGCGACACGTAGCTGATCCCGCTCGTCGCGCATGCCGCCACCTCGTTGTCCTGCGACATCCGGAAAAACACCATCGTCCCCGCGAACGCCGCCGCGAACGGCATCGCCAACGCCGCCATGCCCGGCATCACGTAAAGCACCACCCGAATCAACTCGAGTGGACCCAACAACCCCTCGCTGATCGGCTTGATCGCGAACCCAAAGCTCATCACCACCACCAGCACCGACAGCGACGCCAGCAAGTGCTTGAACATCTCGCGCAAAATGTATCGATACAGAAGCAGCGGCATGGAACCGACCATCCTCGGACAACGTCGCGTCGCTGACAAGTGCACCACACCCCCATCCCTGCCACGCGCCGCGCAACTCCACAACCATCCGCGCCAACGCCCGGTTGACGTATCCCACCGCCGCGCTCACCATGACCGCATGAATCATCCCTCCAAAATGCCCGTCGCGGTCATCGGCGTCGGAAGAATGGGTCGGCACCACGCCCGTCTGTATCACGAAATGCCCGATGTCGATCTGCTCGCCGTCGTCGACGCCGACGAAGAACGCGCCGCCACCATCGCCGACGAATACGCCTGCGCCGTCTGCACCCACGTCGATCAACTCCTCCAACAGTTCCCCCATCTCCAGGCCGCCAGCGTCGCCGTCAACACCTCCGCCCATCGTGATGTCGCCCGCGCGCTCCTCTCGCACAAGGTCGCCTGTCTCGTCGAAAAACCTCTCGCCGGTTCAGGCGACGTCGCCCGCCACATCGTCGATGTCGCCGAAGCCAACAACGCGCTGCTCCAGGTCGGACACACCGAACGCTTCAACCCCGCCGTCCGCGCCGTGTCTGACCTCGGCCTGCGCCCTCGTTTCATCGAGGTCGACCGAATCAGCCAGATGACGTTCCGATCCGTCGACGTCGGCGTCGTGTTCGACCTGATGATCCACGACATCGACATCGTCCTCATGATGGCCCAATCACCCATCCGCGAGATCCGCGCAGCCGGCGTGGTCGTCATCGGCGAATATGAAGATGTCGCCAACGCCCGCATCGAGTTTGAAGACGGCTGCGTCGTCAACCTCACCGCCTCCCGACTCGCACTCAAAACCGAACGCAAACTCCGAGTCTTCAGCGAATCGGCCTACATCTCACTGGACTACGCCCAGAAGCGCGGCCTCATGCTCAGCCGCACCGGCAACGTCGCCGCCCTCGACGAAATCCGAGATCAGGTCGCCGCCGGGACCGACCTCACCGATCTCGACTACTCCGACCTCGTCAACGTCCAGGAACTCACCATCGTCGACGAAGAACCCCTGCGCGCCGAACTCGATAACTTCATCAACGCCGTGCGCGGAAACAGCAACCCCGAAGTCGACGCGCGCGCCGGGCTCGCCGCGGTCGAGACCGCCGAACGCGTCGTTCAGGCCATCAAAGAACACAAATGGCACGGCCTCGACTCCGCGCGACCCATCTGATCTCAATCCCCGGACCCCTCAGAATTCACGCTGCGCCCGCTCACCACAACCGAGTTCTGCCACACCGACGATTCATCCTTCACGCTCGCGTCGCGGTACGTCGAGATCATCGACCACCGATCCTGCCCCGACGTGTTTGGATGTGAACTGTGCACCAGTTGATCGTGGAAAAACACCGCCCCACCCACCGGCAACGCCACCTCCACCGGCGACCACTCCGCCACCTGCTCCGGTTCGATTTGGTTCACAAACCCCTGCTCCCCATCAAGATGCAAGTGCTCGAAATGCTTCACGTGTGAGCCCCGCAGCACCTTCAGACACCCGTTCTCCGGCGTTGCTTCGTCCAGCGCTATCCAGACCGACAACTTCGTCGGCCCAAACCAATACTGCCAATCCTGATGCCAAGGCGTCGCGAAGCTTGTCTCAGCATTCTTGTAGACCGCCTTCGCACTGAGAAACTCAACATTCGCCCCAATCAGTTGTCGAAGCATCGCCGCCACGTGCGCGTCCGACATCGCATCCCGAAACATCGGATGGATCGCATCCGCCATCCACACCCGCACGCCCGATTCATGAAACGCCGACTCCGCTTCCATCACCTCAAGCACGACGCGCTTCCACTCCGCCATCGTCGCCCCGTCATACAGGTTCTCGACCACAACAAAACCATCGCTGCCAAACGCCGCCACCTGGTCTTCGCTCAGACTGCCCGATTCCGGTGTATTCCCGCCCGCCATATCGCACTCCAATCACGGTTCAATCAATGCCCATCAGCATAGGCCGCCCTCGCCATCAAGACACCAACGCCCCGCCGCCCCTTGACCGACCATCCCGATCCGCTACTTTGACCGTCCGCCGCGCCAACCCCAGGAGCACACCATGGCCCGCAACTTCTCAATCGATGAATACTTCGTCCGCATGGCCGAACGTCACACGCCCCAATACCGCTTCAAGGGCCGCTCCAAATCCGACTTCCAGCAGTGGAAGCGCGCCCTCTACCCCAAAATCAAAGCCTCGCTCGGGCAGATGCCCAAAAAGACCCCGCCCCGAGATCATCGCCGAATGGGAAGCCGACGGCCTGATCAAACAACGCATC
>NYZD01000134.1 GCA_002685935.1 Planctomycetaceae bacterium
GAGCCGCTGTGGCGCAGCTCGGCGAGGCGGGAGCCGGAGCTTTGGGTTTGCGCGGATCAGCGATATCACACGATGCGGCTTGCGGCGGCGGGGCAGGTGACGGGGGAACCGTTCAGGGACGGGGGGTACACGGGTCGATGCATTCGGCTGAGTGACTATGCGGACGTCGACGTGTGCGTGGAGTTGTGCGTGGGGATCGGTGCGGGCACCGACGAACTGTTGATTCAGGTGGATCAGGCGGGGGGAAATGACATCGTTTATGCGGTGCGCGATCTGTATTGCATCGAGAAGGCGACGGCGGAAGGGGGATACATGCTGCTGCCGCAGGGATCGGGATATTTGATCGCGGCGGATTGTCCGGATGCGCTGCCGGGGGTGCGAGCGCCGGATGGGTTTATCGGAGCGCGTTGGTCGCTACCGATGTTCGGGATGGTGCGCGGGGATCAGGGATTGTGCGCGATTGTGGAGACGTGGTGGGATTGCAACGTGTCGTTCGAGCATGTGCCGGAGGAGCGATCGGGATTCAGTTTTGATTGGGAGCCAAGTCTGGGGCGGTTGGATTATGCACGCCGCATGATCGTGCGGTTTGGTCAGGGGATGGGTTACGTGGAGATGGCGAAGCTGTATCGGCAGCGCGCCCGCGCCGAAGGGCTGGTGCGGACGTTGGAGGAGAAGGCGGAGGTGACGCCGGCCATTCGGAAGTATGCGGAGAATATTTTGTATCGGTTGACGGAGTGGGATCCGCAGGCGCAGGCGGTTGGGCTGGAGAACATGCGGCGATTCAGGGAGGAAGGATTGGGGGTGACGTTTTTCTTTCCGAAGACGCCGAACGGGGGGTACACGGCTGACGGTGAGCGCGCGACGGAGGGGGCGGCGTTCTGGCAGGCTTATTTGCATCCGAATCCGGTGCCAGGCGGTTGGCCGAAGGTGGCAGAACTGGTGGAGAAGGTCCATGAACTGGGCGGACTGGTCCAGGGGTTCATCTGTCCGATTACGCAGGACCCGGAGGGGCTGGATTACGACGAGGAACGCCATGCGGTGAACGCGATGGGCGTGCGGGGGACGTACCCGATCGGGTTGTATGACGGATTGGATCGGACGAAGCGGGTGCTGGATGCGCTTGAAACGAACGGGGTGAGATTTGATGTGTTTTACTGGGATGGGTTCGCGGCGAATGCGGACCTGCCGCAGGACTTTTCGGCGGCGCATCCGATGACACGACGTGCGAATTTCGAGATGGAGGTCGCGTGCCTGGCGGAGACGCGGCGGCGGGGGATCATGCCGGGCGCGGAGGTGGGTCGGCATTGGTTTATCGGGGAGTGCGACTATTTCTTTTTCACAGATTGGCATACCGAGCGGCTGGCGAATACGCCGGATCGGCACGTGGCGGATCACGTGGGCGAGCCGATTCCGCTATTTCAATTGGTGTTTCACGATTGCATGATGGCGGGATTCAGCGGAGGGGGTTACATCTATCTGGACGATTGCGACTGGTGGGCGCATCGGACACCGCGGCTGTACGAGTTGCTGTTCGCATCGGCCCCGGCGTACAACTGGCTGCCGAAGCACGTGGTGCCGATCACGGACTGGGACGATGCGGGCGAGCAGCGCAAACGGGATTGGCTGAAACAGTGGAGCGCGTTCCATCGTGCGATTGCGATGTCGGAGATGGTGAGTCACGAGTTTCTGTCGGCGGATCGCAAGCGGCAGCGCACGACGTTCGCGAACGGGGTGACGGCGGAGTTCAATCTGGGGAAGAATCAGTTCCGAGTATCGGGCGTCGCGGGCTTTGATGGTGACTGGCAGACGCCGCCAGCGCTTTAGGTCCAGGAGATCTGCGATGGCTGTGACAGAGATTGGGGATAGATCGTGGGATTTTGCAGAGGCGGATGGGCAGGCGATCGATCTGCGCCGGCGGGGCGTGCCGGTCGAGATGCCGACGCGGTGGCGGCTGTTCGGGCCGCTTGATGAGGACACGACGGAGACGGTGTGGACGAAGTTCTTCCGGGTGGCGGGCGGTCACAAGGCGCGGTCGCGGGTGGAACTGGATATCGATCGACATCGTAACGTGCCGGATCAGTTGGAGATTGGGGGGCGGGTGCTTGAGGGGCGGGACGTGACGCTGCGCGATGGGGTGCTGGATTTGAGTGCGGTGTTCGGCGGACATGGGAACGGACAGCAGGCGTTTATGTTTGCGGAGATTGACGTGCCAGCGGACGGTGAGGTAGCGCTGGGAGCGGGGACGGACTACTGGATGCGGTGGTGGGTGGATGGCGCGTTGGTGCTGGACACGATGGCTGCGGGAAACGTGGCGCATCCGATCGGGCATGTGGATCAATGCTTTCGGCGCGAGTTGAAGGCGGGGAAACATCTGCTGGCGGTTCACCTGGTCTCGGGGACGGCGTCGTGGATATTCAAGGCGCGAACGGCGACGCCGGCCGATGAGGCGATGTCGGCGCTGAACGAAGTGGATTATGCGCGGTGGGGTGTGGTGCCGGAACTGAATGCGTGGCGGCCGCCGCGACCGAACAGTAACTGGGAGTGGGTGACGGCGATCCGGAGTGATGTTGCGTATGCGGACGTGGCGGTGGAGTGCAGGTATCAGCAGTATTCGCCGCAGGGGAATTTTGGGATCGTGATCGGGGCGCAGGACAGCGATCGCTATTACTACGCTTACGTGCCGGTGTGGGGGCAGTTGTGGCGGGCGCGGGGATTCTGGGCGGCGATCGCGGTGACGGATGGCTGTGGGCATGTCCGCAACATTGAGCTGAAGCTGATGCACAATGTGCCGGCTCATCAGGATATGTGGCGGACGCTGAAGGTGGAACGGAAGGGGAACGAGATTCAGATGTGGGTGCACGGGGTGAGGGGGCCTCGCGTGCGGGATGAGACTTACGGGGCGGGTCGCGTGGGGATCGCGGGGTTTGGTGATTTCCTGGTACGAGATGTGGAAATTGAGGCGGAGCAGGAAGTGGAAGGAAGGGGATGGACGGCGGGTGGGCGGCGCGGTGCGTCGTGGTGCCACGTGGAAGAGGATGTGAGTCTGGGTGATTTTCAACATCCGGGGCAAATGATTCTGGATGGTGATCAGATTACGTTGCCGCTGGTGATTGGGCGGAACGAGAGCTGCCATAAACTGAACGATAGCAATTCGGCAGTGTACCTTTACCGATCGGGCGACCTTGGGCGAAGTTGGGAACGGTTCGCCGGCCCCATTGCGCGGCGGGACGTACCGGAGGGGACACGGTTTCTGGTTGAACCGGGCGTGATTCGCTCGGTGCATTTCAAGAATGATGAGCGGTGTTTTGTGATTCGCGAATCTCGTGACGGCGAGGAGACGTGGAGCGAACCCATGGTGGGTCGGTTGGCGGGGGATTGGGAGAAGATGTTCGCGGCGAACGCGCGCAACGGTGCATCGGGGTATACGCAGCTCAATGACGGGACACTGGTGGTGAACATCGGGCATGACTATGTGGGGCTTTATGATTCGGTGGCAAACGTGGGTGAGGGAACGTGGGGGACGGGGATGTGCCAGCCATATTGCACGATGTCGCGGGATGGGGGAATGACGTGGGACGAGCCAGTGCCGCTGGATCACGCGGCGAATCGGATGAGCGCGGAACCCGACGGGCATTGCTGCGGTTTTTCGGAGACGACGTCGGCCCAGTTGCCGGACGGGAAGATTGTGGCGATCGCGCGGCCGTACCGTTCGCCGTTCATGTGGCAGACGGAATCGGCGGACGGGGGAAAGACGTGGCGGCAGGCGTGTTATGCGCCATTCTCGGGCGCGGGTGCGCCGGTGATGATCGGGACGCGATCGGGCTATTTGGCGGTGATCAAGCGGGGGCCGGGCGACGGGCTGCATTGCAGCTATGACGGGGGACTGAACTGGGACGCGGGGACGATGATTGATTACAACGGGCTGTTCAACGGCAGTGCGATCGAAGCGGAGGCGGACGTGATGCTGACGGCGTATCCGCAATCGATGGATGAGATTCGGCCGGCGTACGCACGGGTGCAGCGCATCCGGATTTCGCCGGACGGTCCGGTGGCGTTGTTGGACTGAGGTGGGTGGTCGCTGATGCGAACGGACATCTATTACTGGAAGTGCGACAATCCGCTGCCGATGTCGGAGAAGCGGGTTTACAACGATAAATATGGGCAGGCGGATATCACGGAGACGGTCGGCGCGATCGCGACGACGTTTTTGGGTGAGCCGCCGGATGCGGTTCGACACACGGGCAGCGCGGGGAATCACTACGCCTATCTGATCGATCACGCGGGGATGACGTATTTCTTTCGCAGTGATGATGGCAAGCTGGATGACGACTACATGCTGGCGGAACAGGCGGCGATGGAATTGGCGCGCGAGCATGGCGTGCCGGTGCCGCATCTGTTCGCGTGTGATGCCACGCTGGGGGGACATCCGGTCCGGTACCAGATTTTCGAGTGCGTGGACTTTCCGGATTTGAACAAGCACGACCAGGCGGGTGAACTGGATCGCGAAGCGATCGGACGGCAGGTGGGCGCGATCCTCGCGCGGTTGCATGGGATCAGACTCGAGGGCTTTGGATTTATCAACACGCAGAAGTTGGCGGCATCGCACACGATCGAAGGGCTGGACGGATCGAATGAAGCGTATTTCGACAAGTGTCTTGAGACGCACCTGGCGTATCTGCGGGATGTTGAGTTCCTGACGGGCGAGGAGATCCGCGAGATCGAGGCGTTGTTTTCGCGCCATGCGGGGTTACTGGGATTGTCACAGGGGAGCCTGATTCATAAGGACATGGCGTTCTGGAATCTGTTGGGGTCGCCGACCGAGGTGGCGGCGGTGATTGACTGGGATGACGTGGTGAGCGGGGACCCGGTGGATGATCTGTCGATCGTGCGGTGTTTTTACGACGATGACGTTTGGCGGCCGCTGCTGGAAAGCTATCAGGAAGTGCGCCGACTGCCGGATGATTTTGAGGGTCGGCTGGGGCTGTACCTGACGCGGAACATGTTATGGAAGAGCATGATCCGTCACTACATGGGTTACTTTGAGATCACGGGTGACTTCTTCATTTTGAACCGAGAGACCGAGGATGGTCTGGAAGCGGCGACACGCCGCCGTCTGGCGATGGGTGTGGCGGCGCTTCGGAGATTTTGAGTCTCGCGGGATCATCAAACGCGGTCGAGCATCTCCAGAATGCTGAGGGAGCCGTGGTGCCCTTCACGTTCAGCGAAGAGACTGGATGCGCCGCGCCAGCCCTGGAGGCCGGCGTGCTGGACCTGATTCCACAGTGGGGTCTGCCCGTGGGGCTGATCGACAGGCGCGAAGACGGATTGATCGACGTTAAGCAGACCGGCGGCGGCGACTTGATGCAGCGTGGCCTGTGGGGCGATTGGGGATTCGGATACGGATTCGTTGTCATCGGGGGTGGCGGCGTCTGACGCGGCAGCCTGCGGAGCCGGATCGGCAGCCGGGGCGGGATCGGCAGCGGACTGTGAGCCGGCGGGGTTGGACCAGTAGAAGCCGATGAGCCCGAGGTCGGCGACGTCGACGAGGCCGTCCCCGTTGAGGTCGGCGCTGACGAGGCCGGATGGTCCGGACTGCCACTGGCTGCCGACGATCCCGAGGTCGCCGACATCGACGATGCCGTCCCCATTCACATCTCCGGGGACGGGGGCCTTGATGGTGATCGCGACGGTGGCGAGGTCGGACGCGGTGGCGCCGTCCGAAGCCACATACGTAAAGGCATCGATTCCACTGAATCCCTGATCGGGTTGGTAGATGAACGATCCATCGTCGGCCCAGTTGAGGATACCGTTGGTCGGGGCGTCGACGAGGACGGCGGTGAGCGGGTCACCGTCAGGATCGAAATCATTATTCAGGACGCCGTGCGCAGCGACGACGAGGACGTCATCCATGTCCATATTGAACACGTCGTGACCGGCGACGGGGACGCTGCCGGTGGTCCCGGCCATGATGCTGTTGATCCAGTCTGTGTAGGCTGGGACGAGGACGCCGCCACCCATATCACCGAACTGGGGCGGGACTGTTTGGGTGAAGTTGTTGAGTGCGGCGATGTGGTATTGGCCGTCGTGGTAGTAGAAGGCGGGGCCGCCGGAATCACCCGGGGCGAGCATGGTTTCGACATCGTTGCCAAGGGAAGTGCCGCCGAAGATGTTGGATGTGCCCGACGGGCCGTCGAAATCGTAGTAGACGACTTCGTCGCGGGATGGGGCGGCGAGGTCGTCCTGAGGTGCGAAAACGTCGGCATCGTTTTGGCCGACGCGTTTGATGGTCCATGAGGAGCCAACGGTGGCACCGGCGTCACCATAGCCGCTTTGGCCGTAGCCCACCATGGTGAGCGTGGTGCCCAGGGCGATCGGCGTATCCTGCAATGGGTAGATGGGCACGCCATCGGGGAGCGGTGCGTCCAATTCGATCAGGGCCAGATCGTCATTGAGGTTTGGATTGAGGAAGCCGGTGTAATCAGGATGGATGTAGAGGGCGACGGACTTGATGCTGTGGGTCATGTTGCCGCCGTAGTTTAAGTTGAACGTGACGGCGTTGTCGGCGAAATCGATTGTCCCGTTGTTGTCGGGATCAAGGCAGTGCGCGGCGGTGAGGACGAAGTTGGCACCGATGGCGGCGCCTGTGCACAGATACTGACCGCCGATGTTCAAACTGCCCACGCCGGCGAAGGGCGAGTCAGTGGTGTTGGGGTCGACGCGATTGCCGGGCGAATCGGCGGGGGAGCCGGTCGCATCGCCGGCAAATATGATGGGCAGGAAGTCGATGCTGCTGAGGTCGGACCAGTTCAGGGCATCAGTCGATGAGGAGGGGTCGGTGTCGTGCGGGGTGACGAGGGCGGGGGTGTTTGCCGCATCATCCGTGACCGGATCGAGGTCGGGGGTGGGACCGACGGAGAACAGGATGCGTGCCTCGAGGGATTCGAGGCCGCGCTGTAGGGCCGGAACGTCGGTGCCGCGCCGGCGGTGTCTGGCGGCGTGGCGGGCGGTTGCCGCGGGGCGCCGGGTTGTCGAATCAGTCGGGCGATCAGGGAGCGAAACGAATCGGACATCGGTAACTGCCATGGAACGGATCTCCTCCGTTCCCACTTACCCAAGATGTGTATCGGATGGGGGGTTTTGGGTACTGAACCTAAACATCGGAGTATTTTTGACCGAGGCGACGGTGGGGAAGCCATGCCAGCGTGATTAGGCGATGAGAAGTTCGATATCACGTCGCTACGCGGGTCCGGAGGCCAAACCGAGTCGCACGAATGCGACAATCGGCTCGACCGTTAGAGCGACTATGAAGGTTATTGACCTCGCAGTCGGATGTTCGGTGGATGAGGACAGCCTGGAAACCGCGCCAAATCACCTATGGCGCGGCGTGGTTATTGGTCGGTTGGGCGCGATGGAATCATCGGGCGGCGTGGGCTGCGGGGTGATGGTCAATCCAGTTTGAGGGGGAGGATCCAGCCGGTGGACTGACCGATTTCGTAGGACTCGCGCTGCTCGAGTGCGCCCTGCGCGTCGATGTGATAGGCGGTAATGGTGGTCGTGTTGTCGCCGCCGCAATACAGGAAGTTGCCGCCGGGATCGATGCCGAAGGGGCGAGGGGTGCCCTCCTTGGGGATCTGACCGAGTGACGTGATCAGGCCGGACGCCGGATCGATCGAGAACATGGCGAGGCTGTCGGGCCCGCGGTTGGCGGCGTAGACGGACCGGCCGTCGGGGTGGATGTGAATTTGCGCGTTGGAGAATGACTCGTCATTTTCCAGGGGGCCGAGGGTCGAGACGGTCTGCAGCGGATCGAGGATCCCGTTGGATGAGTCAAACTTGTAGACGGTGACACTGCACTCCTGCTCATTGTCGGCATAGACGATGTCAAGAGAGGGGTGATAGACGAGATGCCGTGGGCCCTGGCCGGGGCCGGCGTCGAGGGTGGGCACGGCATTGGGGATGAGTTTGCCGGACTTTTCGTCGAAGTGGAACTGGTAGATTTTGTTGGTGGACTCGACGTGCGGGACGAAGGCGAAGCGGTTGGACGGATCGGTGCGGATGTGGTGCGCAAACGTTTCAGTAGCCACGATCTGATGGGGCTCGCGCTTGATGGTGCCGTCGGGGTTGCGCTGGTGGACGGTGACCATGCCGGCGGAGTAATAGGCGGTTAACAGGAATCGCTCGGTGTTATCGATGGAGAAGTAGCAGGGCGCTTCATCGAGCGTCAGCGTGCCGATCCGGGCGATGGCGGCGTTATTGGGATTGATGGAGAAGATGGCGAGGCAGTGTTGACCGTCCGCAGCGTAACCAGCGTAGAAGGTTTTCCTGGAGGGGTCGAAACACGCGCCGTAGGGTGTACCCTCAAGGGGAAGTTCGTGGGCTTGTGTGAGCTTGCCGGAGTAGGGGTCGACGGCGAAGACGACGGCACGGTTGGGTTGGGCTACGGTCGCGAAGAGGTAGTTTGACATGAGGTATCCGTGGTCAGTTGGGGATTACTTATTTGAAGCGCTGACGCGCTCACGGAGGTCCTGAAAGCGGTCCCTGCACTGTGTCTGGGCGTCGGCCATGCCAGCGAGGGTGATCGAACCGCTGTTGAGATATTGGAGGATGATGCCTTCTGCCTGAGCATATTCGCCGCAGAGATCGGCGACGTCGTTGGCGATGTCGATGGGGATGGTGGTGACGCCGTTGCAGTCGGCGTGGATCATGTCACCGGGATTGACGGTGACGCCTCCAACGCGGACGGGGACGTGTGCGGCGGGGATGTGCCAGTAGCCGTGTGATGGGTTGTTGCCGCCGGAGAAGACGGGGAAGCCGAGGGCTCGGACCTGATCGAGATCGCGGGCGGCGCCGCTGGTGATGAGCCCGGCGGCGCCGAATCGCTGGTAGGCGGTACACATGATGTCGCCGAAGGTCGCGGCGGCGGGCGGGTCGTCGAGATCCTGGAAGACCATGACGGGTGGGCCGGGCAACTCGTCAAAACGTTCGATCTGATCCTTGATGGTGATCGGATCATCGAGAGCCGGCGCGGCGGCGCGGACGGTGGCGGTGGCGGCGAAGCCCACGATCGGGGGCATCTCGGGGAAGCAACTGCGGATGCGCTGGTCCATGTAGCCGCAGTGACGCGGGCGGACGTCGAACAGTTCGATGACGTTGCACACGGTGGGTGTGTCGTGTTGCCGCAGCTTGTCCAGAGATTCGGCTGAGATGTTGGGTTGACTCATGATCCACCTGTTGTCGCAGTGGCGGGCGAGGTTAGTCATCATCGGCCGCTACATGGGCTTGAGCCATTTGTTGAAGTGCTCGGCGTAATCCTCGCGCACGGGGCTGAAGATATCGATGATGAGGGCCGGTCCGTCGACGGGGCGTGCGGCGTGAGGTGTGTTGGGGGGGACGATGAACATGGAGTGAGTTTCGCACACGCGGGTTTCGTCGCCGATGGTGAGTTCCATGCGGCCCCGGATGACCATGCCGGCCTGCTCGTGGGGATGCTGGTGCAGGGGAACGGACGAACCTTCGTCGAGTTCGAGGTAGGACATCATGATGTTCCGGCCGTACGGCGTGCGAGCGCGGACGCCGGGCACGAGTTCGAGCGGCTCATGGTCAAGTGGATTGATGAAGGGCATCGGCATCACCTGTTGCGAGGGTTACTGCTCGGCGTCGGTCGATTCGGGTTGAGGGACGGCACGGTAGAGGAAGGGGCGGCGGAACATGCCGCCGACGTGATGGGTGCAGTTGGTGCGGATGGTGATGTCGTTGGCGCCGGGCTTGAAAACGCCGGTGAGGTCGGCATCCCATTCAAAACGATAGTCGTTATGCCACCACATGCCTTTTTGTGGGCGATGGGCGACGAGGAAGCCGTTGACGTAGAGCCAGGTTTCGCCGAACAGGCCGGGGAAGCGGATGTGGATGTTGCCCTGGACCTGGTCGGCGGTGAGATCGACCTGGGTCTTGGACCACATGAATCCGGTGAAGCTCTGCCAATCGGGGTGGAGCACGCCCTGGCTCTGAGGGTAGAGATCGGTGCGGACGACTTCCCATTCGGAGGTTGGGTAATTGCGCCGGTCGCCGGGGTTCTTGTACTCGTGTTTGTGAGCATTCCAGTAGGAGAGGTCGGCGGGATGGCCGGCAAAGTGGCGGGCGAGGCCGGTGTCATGCGGATCACGGCGGAACGACCACTCGAGGGGGAGCTTTTTGACGAGTTCGCCCTTGGTGCCGTTCGTGAATTCGGCGAGGGCGGCGTATTGGAGTGTTTCGCCGAAGAACCAGTGAGCGCCGTCTTCGGCGATCTTGTTTCCGCCCTGACCCGGCAGGCGGTAGGTGGTGAAGATGCCGCTCATGGCGGTGACCGCCTCGCGGGCGGCGAGGGCGATGTCACCGTATTCAACGGCGGCGCCGTAGTCGGCGTCGGTCGCGGTGGCGCGGACCATGGCCATGTAGTTGTCGATGATCTGGAAGGAGAGGCGGGTGAACTTGATCCGGTCGAGCAGCAAGCGCTGATTGCGGGTGAGTTGATCGGCGGACATCCGCTGGAGGGGAGCGACGATTGATTCGGCGCGGGCGAGGTGGGAGCGGAGTTGCTCGATGAGTTGCTGAGTGTAGATTGCGGGGGCGGCGAAGTATTCATGCTCTTGGACGATGGTGTTTTCCCAGGCGGTGTAGATGGCGTTCCAATATTGGCGCATGGGTCCGGCGGCGGGGCCGTAGAACTTGTCGTAGAACTCATCAAGGAGGGCATCGACGTCGACATCGGGGTTCCAGAGGAGCTGGGCGCGGAAGAACAGATTGGTGAAGGTGGTGGCGATGGCGTGGCGTGATTCGGTGTCGACGCCAAGGACGCCGGCATCGCGGTAGTGCTGCACGTCCTGGCGGAAGGCCATGTGTGAGGGGTTGGGGAGGTCACGCCAGATGAGCATGCCCTGGTCGTAATCGTAGATGACGACGCGGCCTTCCATGACTTCCGACCAGCGGCGCATGATCTTTTCGTATTCCTGACGGGGCGGGGAGCGGGGATCGTCCATGCCGTGGATCGGATCGATGTCGATCGGGGCGAGGTAGACGACGAGGGACTTGGCGGCGGTGATATCGCGTTGGGGGGGGATGGTGAGGTTGATGTAAGACAGGAAGCCGATCTTGGCGGGGCTGTTGGGATGGGCGGCTTCGAGGTGGCCGGCAAGATTGTTGTAGAAGATCAGGAAGGAGTCGGTGAGGATATCGGTCTGGAAGTATTTGTCGTAGAGGTTTGCTTTGAGTTCAGTATCCAACGGGAAGTCGGAGGTGTATGTGCCGTCCTCCATGCCCATCATGACGTGCTCGCCGCGGCCGTACTGATCGACGACCTGCGGGGCGACGTGGGCAGCGGTTTTGGGATCGGCCACGGGAATGCTCTGGGCGCTGCCGCCTTCGGGTACGAGATCCGTGACAAACTTGGCGAGGGTGTGTCCGCAGGGGACGACGACGTTGCTGAGGTAGTTGCGCAGTTTGAATTCGCGGACACCAGTGCCGGTGCCGTTCCAGGAGATCCAGAATCGGCGTGCTTCAAAGGGTGGCGCGTAGGCGCGGTTGAGATTTCCAATGCTCAACTGGGATACTTCGGGGATACACTCGCCGAAATCGGTGGCGATGTACCAGCGGCACCCCCACTGATGCAGGAGGGCGGAGACGGCGTAGTAGTGGGATTGATCGTTGGTGCCGGCGAGATAGACGCGATTACCGTCTCGCAGGAGGGCGATGGCGTCGGCGCGGAGGACGGGATCCTTCTTGGCGACCTCGTCGAGCATGGATTGCAGTTGGGGTTTCGCGTTCAATGCGGCCTGGCCGACGAGGAAGACCGCCCCACTGCTGCGCTGTCGCAGTATCTGCGCGGCGGCGTCATCGGTCTGAGCGACGTTGACCTGAGCGCCGCACATCATCGTGATGTATTTGGCCAGGTCGTTGGCGGCAGCCCTCTCGTCTCGGCCGGCGCCGGGCGCGACGATGACGGCGGCGGGCGACTGATTCGGGGAAATGATCAGATCATCGCCGTTGAATGAATCACCGAGGGCGCGGTTTGGATGGCTGCATGAGACTGTCAGGCCAGCCAGTGATAGCGCGAGACACCATTTGGCAATGCGACCAGGACGGATAGCGGGATACATGAGCGGACTCCTGCGGGAGCGAGGGTCACTTGAGTTTCTTGCCGCAGGCGGCGCGGTAGGCGTCGTACGCTTCCTGCGAGGCCTCACGGATGAAGGTGAGTTCTTCGCCAAGGTGGAAGAATCGGCATCCGCGTTTGACGAGTGCGGCGGCGGCTTTGGGCGTGCTGGTTGACGTACCGAAGGCGACCTTGTGCTTGACGCAGAGCTTGAGCATGTTGCGAATGGGGCCGACGACGTCGGGGTGGTCGTAGTTGCCGGGCTGGCCCATGGAGATGGAGAAGTCGTAGGGGCCGACGTAGACCATGTTGACGCCGGGGGTGGTGATAATTTCCTCGGCGTTCTCGTAGGCGAGTTTGGTCTCGATGTGAACGACGATGACGGTGGAGTCGTTGGCCTTCTTGAGCCAGGTGCGGTCGTTGGCGGGCCAGATGTAATCGACATTGCCGTAGAGAGGCGCGCCGGCGCGGGATCCCTGCGGGGCGAATTTGACGTAGTCGTACAGTTCGAGCAGCTGCTCGCGGGTTTCGGTGCGCGGCAATTGAATGCCGGTGACGCCCATCTCGAGCATGCGGGCGGTCTCGGCGCGGTCGAGTTGGCCGACCTTGGCGATGATGGGGATACCGTTGTCGCGGGCGCAGAGGACGAAGTCGGTGATCGACGGGCCGTTGAAGATCACGTGTTCGTTCTCGATGAAGATGTAGTCGTAGCCAGCGGCGCAGTAGAGTTTGACCAGCGAGGGGCGGAGGTATTCGGTGGCGGTAACGCCGATAAGGATGTCCTTGGATTGGAGGCGTCGGCGAAAATCGCGTCCGAGTTTGGTGGGGTCGCCGAGCTGCCGGGGTCGAGTGGCGGTGCCGGTCTTGGCCATGGTCGAGATCTCCGCGGGAAGCCGTGGGGGTTTGGACACAAATGGGGTCGGGCATGATAGATGACCGTGCGTCGGGGGTAAAACACGGCGGGGCGGGGGATGAGATGGTGATGGACGCGGCGTTCGGAGATAGCATGGGGGTGATCTGACTGAGGTGCGGACCGAGCCCATGGGAATTGAACTGCAGATAGCGCTGGACTTCGGGAACTTTGAGGAAGTCGTGGCGCTGGCTGAGCGTCTCGAGCGGTTCGCGGATCGTGTTGAGATTGGGACGCCTCTGGTGCTGCGGTATGGCGTGGAGCTCGTGCGCGTGGTGAAAGATACGTGTCCGAATTGTTGCATCGTGGCTGATTTCAAGATTGCCGATGCGGGCGAGCATGAGGCACGTATCGGGTTCGATCGTGGTGCGGATGTGGTGACGGTGCTCGCGGCGGCGGATGATCAGACGGTGGCAGGCTGCGTGCGAGCGGCGCGGGACACGGGAAAGCGGGTAATGGGCGATCTGCTGGGTCAGGCGGACGTGGTGGGACGGGCTGAGGCACTGCGGTCACTTGGGGTGGATGAAGTGTGCCTGCACACAGCGACGGATACGCGGCCGAGCGGGGCGGAGCCGCTTGCGCCGCTTCAAGAATTACGTGAGCGAGTGGATGTATCGATCGCGGTTGCCGGGGGTATCGGGGCGGATGCGCTTCCGGCGCTGCTGGCGTGCGGGCCGGATATCATCATTGTTGGTAGCGCGATTACGAGGGATGCAGACCCGGCAGGCACGGCGGCAGAGCTCTTGAAACTCATCAGGGAAGCATGACCATGGCAACGATTTGGCCTGAGTTGTTCTTGACGCAGACGGGAGAACTTGCGGAGGTGCTGAGTCGCGTCGACGGCAGATCATTGGACGCGCTGACGGACACGATCTTGTCGGCTCCGACGATATTGACGGCCGGTCGCGGGCGCAGCGGATTGGTGATGCAGGGGTTCGCGATGCGATTGATGCATCTGGGTAAGGAGGCGCACGTGCTGGGTGATGCGACGACACCGGCGGCGCAGCCGAACGATCTGATGCTTGTGGGGTCAGGCTCGGGGGCGACTTCAAGTCTGGTGTCGGCCGTGGAGCAGGCGCGACAGTTCGGAGTGCGGACCGCGTTGGTGACGATTAACCCGGACTCATCGATCGGGCGTACGGCGGACCTGGTGGTGCGGATTCCGGCGCCGAGCCCGAAAGCGGATGATGCGGAGTCGATTCAGAGCGTCCAGCCGATGGGTTCGCTGTTTGAGCAGTCGCTGGGACTGCTGCTGGATGCGGTGATCATTCGGTTGATGGGACTGATGAACGTGACGGCGGAGCAGATGTTCGCGCGGCATGCGAATATCGAATGACTTGCCGGACGAGGCGGCGGGGGACCGGAATCGGTGTGCGGTGTGTGACTACGACAGCGTCAGCTTCGCGGCGGCGACGGCGTTCTTCATCAGCATGGTGATGGTCATGGGGCCGACGCCGCCGGGGACGGGGGTGATCTTGCCGGCGACTTCCTTGACGGCATCGAAATCGACATCCCCGGCCAGTTTGGCCTTGCCGGAATCGGTGGTGCCGATGCGGTTGACGCCGACGTCGATGACGGTCGCACCGGGTTTGACCATGTCGGCGGTGACGGCGTTAGGGACACCGGCGGCGACGATCAGGATGTCGGCGCGGCGGGTGTGGGCGGCGGTGTCTTTGGTGCGGGTGTGGCAGAGGGTGACGGTGGCGTTCGCGCCGGGGGCTTTTTGAAGCATCATGACGGCGATGGGTTTGCCGACGATGTTGCTGCGGCCGATCACGACGACCTCGGCGCCTTCGGTGGGCGTCTCGGAGCGGACGATCATTTCCTGGATGCCGGCGGGGGTGCAGGGCGGGAAGCGGGCCTCGCCGATGAGCAGGCGACCGACGTTGACGGGATGGAAGCCGTCGACGTCCTTGTCAGGATTGATCGCATAGATGACGGCGTTCTCGTCGATGTGATCGGGCAGGGGCAGTTGGACGAGGATGCCGTTGACGGCGGGATCGTTGTTCAGTTTGTCGATGAGCTTCAGGAGTTGGGCTTCGGTGGTGTCGGCGGACAGTTCATGGTGGAGGGACCGGACGCCGACCTGTTCGCAGGCGCGGCGCTTGGCAGTGACGTATGACACGGAGGCGGGATCTTCACCGACGAGGACGGTCGCGAGGCCGGGCACGATGTCGTGTTCGGCCTTGAGGGCGGCGACTTCGGCGGCGAGATCCGTGCGGATGGTCTGGGCCAGTTCCTTACCACTGATGATATCGGCGGGCATGGTTGTGGGGGTCCTGTGTGAAACGGCGGTTAGAACAGGCCGGTGACGCGGCCGGTGTCGACGTCGACATCGATGCGGCGATAGCTTGGGTTGGAGGCGGTGCCGGGCATGAGGGAGATGTTGCCGGCGACGGGGCAGATGAATCGCGCGCCGCCGTAGACCAGGAAATCGCTGATGGGGAGCGTCCAGCCGGTGGGCACGCCTTTGAGGGTGGGGTCGTGACTGAGGCTGAGGTGGGTCTTGACCATCATGGTGGCGAAGTCTTTGTAGGCGGGGTTGGACTTGAGCTGTTTGGCTTTGACCTGGGCCTGGGGCGTGTAAGAGACGCCGTCGGCGCCGTAGATTTCAGTGGCGATGCGATGAACACGATCGGTGAGCGGCGTGTCGAGTTCGTAGAGGTATCTGAAATCGACGGTGTCGTCGCAGGCTTCGATCACAACGTCGGCAAATTCCGCGGCGCCTTCACCGCCGTACTGCCAGTGCTCGGCGACCGCGACGCGGGCGCCAGCCTGTTCGGCGAGCTTTCGGGTCAGTTTGATCTCATCTTTCGTGTCGGTATGGAAGGCGTTGATGGCGACGACGGGGTTGATGCCGGCTTTCTTGACGGTCTGCACGTGGTGAATGAGATTGGCGGCGCCGTCTTCGAGCCAGGCGAGATTCTCTTTGAAGTATTCGGGGGGGATGGGCTTTCCTGGCGGGCAGGGCAGCGCGCCGGCGTTGACGCCGTGGTGTTTGAGGCCGCGCACGGTGGCGGTGATGACCGAGACGTTGGGGGTGTGACCGGAGTAACGGCACTTGACGTTCCAGAATTTCTCGAAGCCGATGTCAGCGCCGAAGCCGGATTCGGTGACGTGGTAATCGGCCAGCTTGAGGGCGAGCTTGTCGGCGACGACGGAGGACTGGCCGATCGCGATGTTGGCGAAGGGGCCGGCGTGCACGAAACAGGCCTGGCCTTCGAGGGTCTGGAGCATGTTTGGATTAATCGCGGCGTTGAGCCAGGCGGTCATCGCGCCGGCGACTTCGAGATCTTCACAGGTGACGGGATCGCCTTGCTTGTTGTATCCGACGATGATCCCGCCAATTCGGCGGCGGAGATCCTTGAGATCACTGAACACGGCGAGGATGGCCATGACTTCGGATGAAGAGGCGATGCCGAACTTGCTCTGCATCATGTAGCCGTCCATACGGCCGCCGATGCCGATGTTGATGTTGCGGAGGGCCTGGGCGCAGTAGTCGATGACCCAGCCGAGCTCGATGCGGGTGGGGTCGATGTTGAGGCGTGTGAGTTCGCTCTTGGCGAGGCGGGCGTCATCGTAGTTTCGCTCATGCTGCATGCGAGCGGTGAGGGCGACCATACCGAGGTTGTGCGCGTTCATGACGGCGTTGACATCGCCGGTGAGGCCCAGGGAGAACTCGTTGAGGGGAATGCACTGGGATCGGCCCCCGCCGGCGGCGGAACCCTTGATGTTCATGGTGGGTCCGCCGGAGGGCTGGCGGATGGCGGCGGAGGCCTTCTTGCCGCGATGTCCGAGTCCCTGGAGCAGGCCCATGGTGGTGGTGGATTTGCCCTCACCGAGGGGCGTGGGGGTGATGGCGGTGACCTCGACAAGCTTGCCATCGGGCCTGTCGGCGAGGCGATTGAGCACTCGGATATAGTCGATCTTGGCGATGTGGTTGCCGTGGGGGAGCAATTCATCGCGATTGAGGCCCAGCTCCTCGCCGAGCTGATAGCAGGTTTTCATCCGGGATTCAGCTTCCTGGGCGATCTCCCAGTCCGCGTGCTTTGTGGGATCCAATGTCATTGCCGACTCCGATTTCAGGGGAGGGGATTATATCGGCGTTCCGGGCCCTGGGTATGGGGATGGCGGCAAAACTTTCCGGAGTGATGGCGACGTGGCCGGGGATGGCAGTGACGGGGGGCAGTGACGGGGGTGGCGCCGCTGGACCATGGGGACGGACGCTGCGTCGTGTATCAGTCGTATCAGGCGGACGTGGATGCGCAGTTCGCGGCGGGGCTGACGGCACCGTGGGATCACACGGTGTTTGTTGTTACATCCTGGCGCTTCCAGAGGCATAATTGATTGCCCTTCGCCATGGCCGCGATACACTGCACAGCCCCTGAACGGAGCAGAATCATGTCAACGCAACTTCGTGCGATGCAGCATGTGGCACTAGAATGGTCGTATCGATCCGGCGTGGGGCGTCCCGATCCATTTAACGAGATTGAACTTGATGTTGAAGTGACCGGCCCAAATGGCCAGACGGTTCGCGTGCCGGGGTTCTGGGGAGGCGACGATCTGTGGCGAGTGCGGTTCGCGCCGCCGGAACCGGGAGAGTATGCGTGCCGCAGCGTTTGCAAGGACGAGCGCGACGGGGGTCTGCATGGCCAGACGTGCACGATTACGGCGGACCCATATACGGGCAGCAACGAGTTGTTGCGTCACGGACCGCTACGGGTCAGTGAGAATCGCCGTCATCTGGAACATGCGGATGGGACGCCGTTTTTCTATTTGGCGGATACGTGGTGGATGGGACTGGGGCGGCGGCTACATTGGCCGGACGAGTTTCAGAGCTTGACGACGCACCGGGTGAATCAGGGGTACACGGCGATACAGATTGTGGGCGGGCCGTATCCGGATATGGATGCAACGGACCCGCGCGGCATGAATGAGGTGGGCTGGCCGTGGGAGAAGGATTTCGCGCGGGTGAATCCGGCGTATTACGACATGGCGGATCTGCGCATTCAGCATCTGGTATCGCGCGGGCTGGTGCCGTGCATCGTCGGGTGCTGGGGGTACTACCTGATGGTGTTGGGCGTTGAGAAAATGAAGCGGCATTGGCGAAACCTGGTGGCGCGCTACGGTGCGTATCCAGTGATATGGTGTTTGGCCGGGGAGGGATCGATGCCGTATTACCTTTCTGAGAGTAAGGAGGCGGATGCGGCGGCGCAGAAGACGGGTTGGTGCGAGCTTGGCCAATACGTGCACCGCATCGATCCGGTGGGGCATCCGGTGACGATCCACCCGACTTCGCGCGGACGACAGCAGGTGGACGATGACAGTGTGTTGGACCTGGAGATGCTCCAGACCGGCCACGGGGGCGCGGCGGCTCTGGGGAATACGGTGACCTGTGTCGAGGCGGCGCGCGCGCAGGAGCCGCCCATGCCCTACTTTGACAGCGAAGTTTCCTATGAAGGGATTCTGGGCCGGTGCGGAGAGGAGATTCAGCGGTACCTGTTTTATGCGTGCGCACTGCGGGGGACGTGCGGCCACACGTACGGGGCGAATGGAATATGGCAGTTCAGTCGGGAGGACGATCCGTACGGCGCGTCGCCTCATGGCGCCGGCTGGGGTGACACCCCGTGGCAGGAGGCGGCGCATCTGCGCGGCGGTGAGCAGGTCGGGATGGCGAAACAGTTATGGGTGAAATATCCGTGGTGGCAGATGGAGCCGTATCCGGATGCGGTGGAGCCGACGGAGGGCGAACCGGAGGAGATGAAGCCGGTCTGTGCGGGGATCGGGGATCAGCTTCGGTTCATCTATTTTGCGACGCCGCTCGGCCCGTGGAGTGGGAAGCCGAAGGTGCGGGGGCTCGCGGTGAGTGCGACGTACCGAGTGTTGTCATTCGATCCGCGGCATGGCCGCGAGCACGCGGTGGATGACGTGGCGACCGACGCGAGTGGGGTCGCGGAGTTGCCGAGCCCGCCGTTCATTCAGGATTGGGTGTACGTGCTTGAGCGGGCGTAGGCTGTTTGATGTCGGCGGGTAAGCGTCGGCGGCTAATACTCGAGTTGGCATTCCCACAGGTAGCTTGAGCGATTGGGCGCATCGGTCTCGGCGACGAACGCGCGCTTGGGGTCGGTCAACCGAATGTCATGCACACGGAACAGTGGGAAGTCGTCAGCTGAATCCCGAATGGGCCCCAGCAGGTGAAACTTCTGGGTATCCCGATCGTAAGCGAAGACGCAACCGCCCTCGTTGTCGCCGCAGCAACCCAAGAGCAGGGAATCGTGCCAGACGATCAGGCCCGGCATGCGGGTCGAGGGAGAGGGCTTGCCGAGATAGGTGACTTCGGCGGTGCGCGGATCGAGCCGGCATAATGAGCCACCCGTGGTGCCGATATAGATGAAGCCGTCGCCGCCGTTGATCATGATGTCGACGGGTCCGGCGCCGGCGTACATCATGTTTGACTCCGCGGCCGCGTTGGGTAGGCCGTGATGGAAGTAGGTGATATCGCGCGTCGCGGGATCGTATTTGAACAGGTGGTGAGCGCCGGCATCCCAGGTGGACCAGAAACAGCCGTTATCGTCGATGGCCGAGATGTGGGTGATGCTGCCGACGTAGTCAAAATCCTGCACTTCGCCGGTGGCGATGTGATAGACGAAGAACTTGAAGACCGGGTAGGTCAGCCCGTAGACCAGGCCGCGCTGGTCATCGAGCGTGATGGTCTGGATGTAGTCATGTTTGACGGGTACGGCGAGTTTTTCGGGCACGGTGGCGCCGGGCGGGATGCGAAACACCGAACCACCGGGGGCGTCGCGTCGCTGGTCGAGGCTGTAGAGACAGGAAGTCGCGCCGTAGACCGTGCCGTCCGACGCCAGTTCGAGCGAGCGGTGTACCTTGACTTCGTACGGCTCGGCGATCGGGCGGTAATCCAGATCCTCGAATCGGCCGGCGCCGGGATCGAACTTGGCCAGGACGTTGCTGTCGAAGGCGGTCATCCCGCAGAACAGTCGATCCTCCTGAGGGTGGTAGAGCAAACAGCAGAATGCGGTGTAGTTCTGGAGGCGATCATCTTCGGCGTTCGACTCCACCGACGCGGCGTCGGATTCCATGCGGCCCTTGTAATCACGGAACACATGCCGTTTCACGGATGCAATCTTCATGGCTTCTCCAATTGGCTCGCGGGCGGCCTGACTATCACGGGGCAGGCGGCATGGTGTGCTTCACACGCACACGGGACGCATCACCGCACGCCCATGATCAGGTCCATCGTGAGCTGATCGAGTTTCTCATACGGCAGCGGCTGACGGGCGAGTTTGCGCCGGTCGAAAACCGTGCTGTGCAGCTTCCTGGCGTTGGTCTTGGTGAAGTTCCTGGTGAGTGTCGCGGTGGCGCGATCGTGCCGATTGATCTGGTGGACGAGAGACTGAATTGATCGATCGCGATTCCAGCGTTCGGCCTTTTCCTTGAGAATCATGTAGGTCCGCATGCATCCGCGAGCGAAGGCTTTGACGTCGGCGTGGTTGGATTGACGGTAGGCGTGGGCATCGAAGTGGCGGGAGCCGTTGTAGCGGCTGTCCTCAAGGAGTTTGACGAGAAAGAAGGCGTGCTTGAGGTTGACGGAACCGAATCGGAAGTCCTGATCGTATCGGCCGAACTCTTGATCGTTCAGGTCGATGTGGAACAGCTTGCCGGCATCGAGGGCGGCGGCGACCTGGTGGACGAAGTTGAGGCCGGCCATGTGTTCGTGGGCGACCTCAGGGTTCACACCGACCATCCCGGGGTGATCCAGCGTGGCAATGAAGGCGAGCATGTTGCCGGTGACAGCGTTGAAGATGTGGCCGCGCGGTTCATTGGGTTTGGCCTCGAGGGCGAAGCGGTAGCCGTATTTCTGCGACATGGAATATTCGCAGAGGAAGTTCATGGCTTCGCGTGTGCGTTTGATGGACTCGACGGGATCCTTGGTTGCGTCGGACTCCGAGCCTTCACGCCCACCCCAGAAGACGTAGATTTTCGCGCCGAACTCGGCGCCGAGGTCCATGCCGCGCATGGTCTTTTGAATGGCGTAGGCGCGGACTTTGGCGTCGTTGCTGGTGAATGCGCCGTCTTTGAAGACCGGATCGCTGAAGAGATTGGTGGTGGCCATGGGGACTTTGAGGCCGTTGTCGCGCAGGGCCTTTCTGAATTGGCGTTTGATGTCGGCGGCTTGGTTGGGGGTGGCGTCGATGGAGATCAGATCGTTGTCGTGGAAGTTGACGCCGTAGGCACCGACTTCACCGAGCAGGTCGGCGATCTGCCAGGGCTCGATCCGGTCGCGGACGGGCTCGCCGAACGGGTCGCGCCCGGGATTGCCGACGGTCCACAGGCCGAAGGTGAATCTCATTTTGGGGTCGGGGGCGAAGGGGTCTTTCCTGGCCATCGTGGATGCTCCGCTTGCGAGGTCAGTCGGCCTAACGCATTTTGACAATCATATCACTGTCGCACGGTGTTGCGCAGGTTGATCAACTGCTTCATGACGGCGTGGAGATTGCCGCGGTATTCGGTGGTGCCGAAGCAGTCGTGTAGTTGGGTGTAGAGCGTGAAGAGCTGCCGGTATACGGCGGCCGCCTGCCGGTTGGGATGGTACTCCCGCGTGGCCAGGCGGGTCATTCGCTTCTGGGCGGCTTGGACGGACTGATGGGCGCCGCCGACGACAGAGCCGAAGATCGCGGCGCCGAGAGCACAGGTTTCGGACGATCCGCTGATTTTCATGGGGCGATTGCACACGTCGGCATAGATCTGCATGAGCAGAGGATTCTTCTCGGCGACGCCGCCGCAGTTGATGACCTGGCGGACCTTGACGCCGCCGGATTCGAACTGATTGATGATGGTGAGCGCGCCGAAAGCGGTGGCCTCGATCAAAGCACGGTAGATTTCGGGTGCGGTGGTGTGGAGGGTCTGACCAACGAGCAACCCAGCGAGCAACGGGTCGACGAGAATACACCGATTGCCGTTGTTCCAGTCGAGGGCCAGCAGGCCGCTTTGGCCGGGCTTGAGTTTCGCAGCGGCGGCGGTGAGATTGGCGTGGGTATCGCCTTTGGCGAACGCGGGCGGCGACAGATGCCCAGCGAACCAGTTGAACAGATCGCCAACCGCAGACTGGCCGGCTTCGAGGCCGTACATGCCGGGGACGATTGAACCGGGCACGATGCCACACAGGCCGTCGATATCATTGAGCGGGTGGCGCATGGGCGCGACCATCATGTCGCATGTACTGGTCCCGAGGACTTTGACGAGCGCGCCGGGGCGCACACCGGCGCCGACGGCACCGGCGTGGGCGTCAATGATGCCGACGGCAACGGGAATCCGGGCGGGAAGGCCGGCCTTCTCGGCGATGTCGGCGGTGAGATGGCCGGCGGCGTGATCGGAGGTGACGGCAGCCGGGGAATACCTGTCACGATGAACGGCCAGATCGGGCGAAAGCGAGGCGAGGAATTCTCGACTGGGCACCCCCCCCCACTGCTCGTGGTACATGGCCTTGTGCCCGGCGGCGCAGGCGTTGCGGGCCATCTTGTCGGGCTGTGTGTTGCCGGTCAGATGCGCGGGGATGAAATCGCTTTGCTCGACCCATGAGTAGGCTGCCTTGAACACGTGCGGGGCAACGCGCCGGCAGTGGAGCATTTTGGACCAATACCACTCGGATGAATAAGTGCCGCCGCACTTGGCGAGGTAGTCGGCGTCGGCGTTGGCGGCTTTTTCCGTGATCTCGGCGGCTTCGGCGTGGGCGGTGTGATCTTTCCAAAGCCAGGCCTGTGCGTCGAGATTGTTCTGGAATCGCGGTGTGGCGCCGAGGGCGACGCCGTCCCTGTTCACCGGAATCGGCGTGGAACCGGTGGCGTCGATGCCGATGCAGACGATTCGATTGGGCGCGAAGCCGCGCTTTTTCGCGGCGGCGCGCACGGCGGCGCGAACGGATTTTTCAAAACCAACGAGGTAGTCGGTGGGGTTCTGTCGCGCGAGGTTCGGGTCCTTGTCGTCGAGCAGGATTCCGTCGACGCCGCTTGGATAGTTGAATGTGGATGACGCGATCTCCCGTCCGTCTGAGATGTCCACGATGACGGCCCGCACGCTGTTGGTGCCGTAGTCGACGCCCAGTGAGAACTGTTTGGCTGTGGCTTTGCGTTTGGCCATGCGGATGTTCCAACGGGGCCGCACTTTGGGGATAGCAGTGACCTGCGTTCAGATCGTGGTCACGATAGCAGAGCGGATCAGGTTACGCACTGGGCGAGTTTGGCGCGCAAGACGTCGGAGATTGTGTGCTTGACCTGGGACATCGTTGGGCAGGATTGTGCGAGGACCTGCTGCATGCTGGTGACGGATCGGCCGGCCAGACCGCATGGGACGATCAGGTCGAAATGGTTGAGGTTGGTGGTGACGTTCAGGGCCAGGCCGTGCATGGTGATCCAGCGTTGAATGCGGACGCCAATGGCGGCGATCTTGGCCCCGCCGCCGGTGCAAACGGGCTGGCCGGAGTCGGGCGATGTCTCGATGTCACCGCCGACCCACACCCCCACGGCGGTTCGGTCACGGTGAGCGATGATGTCGAATCGGCCCAGTGTTTGGATGATGGTGTCCTCGAGCAGTCGGACGTACGGCTTGAGGTTCAGCTTGTACGGACGTAGTGGGAGGACGGGGTAGACGACCAGTTGGCCCGGGCCGTGGTAGGTGATGTCTCCGCCACGATCGGTCCCAGCCAGGTCGACGCCGGCTTCGGCGAGTTGCGCTTCGGACACGATCAGGTTTTGGCGCCCCTGCCGCCGGCGGCCGATGGTGACGACGGGATCGTGTTCAAGCAGGAAGACGGTGCCGGGGTTGTGGCCGGCCGCGACATCGGCATGGGCTTGGCGCTGCCGATTGAGGGCGTCGGCATAGGGGATGCGGTCCAGGTCTTCAAAGGCGGGTGAATTCATGGTTTAGGGGCATTGGTGGCGTTTGCCGCCGCTTCGCATATCATACACTACATGGCGCAGATTCACGCGACCGCCATTGTAAGCGACCGGGCCGAGTTGGCAGACGATGTCGTGATCGGTCCCTGGTGCATCGTTGAGGGCTCGGTGATCATTGGTCCGGGCACGCGGCTGTTGCATCGGGTCTCGCTGCGCGGCCCGATCACGATCGGTGCGGATAATCACTTATATCCGAACGTTTGCTTGGGTTTTGCACCTCAGGATGCGAAGTTTGACCATGACCACGACGGGCCGGGCGTGGCGATCGGCGACGGGAATCTGATCCGTGAGGGCGTGACGATCCATCGTGCGACGTCGGATCAGACGCCCACGACGGTGGGCGACGAGAATTACATCATGGCCAATGCCCACATCGGACATGACGTGCAGATGGGAAGCAACTGCATGCTGGCCAACGGCGCACTGGCGGGCGGGCACGTGGAGATCGCCGATCGGGCGATCCTTGGAGGGGGTGCGGCTGCGCATCAGTTCTGTCGAATCGGACGCCTGTCAATGCTGAGCGGGTTGATGGGCATTGTGCAGGATGTGCCGCCTTTCTGCACCGGCTACAGCACACGGACGATTGGGTCATTGAACCTTATAGGGCTGCGGCGGGCGGGGTATCAGCCCCACATCGAGAATCTGCAGCTTGCGTTTAATCTTCTATTCCGAGCGGGCCTGCCAAACGGACGGGCGATCGAGATGATCGCACAGGAATGCAATGGCGACGCGCTTTGCCGGGAGATGGCTGAATTCGTGCGGGGGACGAGACGGGGCATCACCCCCTACGCCAGCCACAGCGACGTGCGTGCGCTGGCGGAATGAACTGCAAATCGGAGGACATGGATGTCCCTGGAAATCTGCGTGCTGGGCAGCGGCTCATCCGGTAACGCGACGCTGGCGTTGGTGAACGGCTCGGCGATGCTGATTGATGCGGGGATCGGCCCACGCGCGGTGCAGAAACGGGCCAACGGGACGGGCGTGGACGTGACCGATCTGCGGGCGATCTTGTTGACCCATCTGGACACGGACCATTTCAGGCCGACGTGGTTCACGACGGTGCTGAAGTGCGAGATCCCAATCCACTGTCATCAACGACATGTTCATGCCCTGTATCGGGCGCTGGCGGGGTCGAGGCCGAGCCGGGATGCACGATTGCTGCAGCGACATGGATTGATTCGAGCGTTCGACGACCAGCCGTTTGAATTGACGGGGTGGGATGCGGGCGCGGTGCGGGTGCACCCGCTGGCCTTGCAGCATGATCAGGCGGGCACGTACGGCTACCGAATTGACACGGGGCGGCATCGACTGGGTTACGCGACGGACCTTGGACGGGTGACCGATCCGGTGGTCGATCATTTCACGGACATCGACATGCTGGCGATTGAATCCAATTATGACCGTCAGTTGCAGCTGGCGTCGGCCCGGCCGGAGATTCTCAAACGGCGGATCATGGGCGGGTACGGGCACCTGTCGAACGATCAGAGCTTCGATGCGGTGCGTACGATCTTCCAGCGATCGCGGCAGCCGTTGCGTCACGTGGCGTTGTTGCACCTTTCGCGAGACTGCAACCACCCGCGCATCGTGGCGGATACCTTTGGGCAGGATCCGGAGATCGCGGCGCGCGTGTGCATCACTTCCGCGACGACACGGACGGCGTGGCTGTCGGTGGAAGCGGACCGCCGAGAGACACCACGTCAGCAGCCGATGATGTTCGGCTAAGAGTCACAGAGAGTCGCGCGGGGCGTCCTGCAATTGGGTGCGACAAAGCAACTGATAAACCGGTGACCTGGCGAGCAGATCATTGTGTTTGCCGGTGGCACCGATGCGACCGGCCTCGAGGACCACAATCATGTCGGCGTGAATGACGGTGCTGAGCCGATGGGCTACGACGAATGTCGTGCGGTTGGCAGTGAATTGAGCCAACGCTTCGTTGATGTGCGATTCGGAATCGGCATCGATCTGGCTGGTGGCCTCGTCGAGCAGCAGGATGGCTGGGTCGCGGAGGATCGCTCGTGCGATGGCGAGGCGCTGGCGTTGGCCGCCGCTGAGCCGCTCGCCCCATTCGCCGATGTCGGTGTCGTAGCTGTCGGGCAGTCCATCGATAAATTCGTGAGCGCGGGCGAGCTTGGCGGCGTCGGTGAGCTGCTGACGTGAAACGTGGCGCGATCCGTACGAAATGTTGTCAGCGATCGTGCCGTCGAAGAGCACGGTGCTTTGCGTCACCATCGCCATCTGCCTGCGAATACTGCGAAGCGTGCAATCGGCGAGATCGACGCCGTCAACGGCGACCCGACCGTCGGTGGGGTCGTAGAGGCGTGGGATCAGGCCAAGCAGCGTAGATTTCCCGGAACCGTTGCCGCCGACAATGGCGCACACGGTGCCGTGGGTGACCGACAGGTCGATCTGCTGCAGGGCCGGCTGCGCAGCGCCGGGGTAGGTATAGGTGACATTGTGGAATGCGACGGTGGATCGGTGGCGGGGTAGACGGTGTTGATCGGATTGGCCGGAGCGGGCCGACGGCTCGACGGTGGTGTCGAGCACCTGACGAATCCGACCGGCGGCGGCATCGGACTCGTGCAAATCATTGCTGAGGCGGCCCAGGGTCTTGAGTTGTGCGCCGGCAAGCCCCAGCGCGACCAGTACCTTGACGACCTGTTCTCCGGCGAGGCCCTGTTCAAAGATCAGCCAGGCCGCGGCGATGGCGACGCCGATCAGGCCGGCGAGCGCGATGGTGTCGAGCACGGGAGAACTGATCGCCCGGACGACGCGGGCGCGCAACTGTTCGGCGAGGAGGCGCTTGTTGATGACGTTGAATCGGCGTCGCTCGTAGCCTTCCGACTCGTGGACCTTGACGACACGAAGGGATTGCGACACTTCGTTCAAAGATTGAATCATCACGCCGTATTGGCCCAAGGCGCGCCTGCCGGCGCGGCGGATGTGTTTCCCGAATTTCCTAATCAGCACAAAGATGATGGGCAGACCGATCAGAAACAGAAGTGAGATTCGCCAATCCATCAGCAGGGCCAGACACAGGTAGGCGGTGCCCAGCAGCAGGTCGCGGACGGCGCGGCTGGTCAATGCGTTGAATCCGCCGGAGAGGTAGTTGCAGTCGACCATGACGCGGCTGACCTTGTCGGACATCCCCTCACTGCCGGCGATGGCGATGGGCATGTGGACGAGTTTGCGAAACACCTGATTGCGGATACGCATGACGGTGCGCAATGAGACGGTGATCGCGAGATACTGATGCGTGAAACGCCCGATCGACCCGAGAATCGCCAAGATAAACACGACCGTGAGGGTGATGCAAAAACCGGTAAACGCATCGGCGGGCAGTGCATCAGCCCATTGGGTTCGATCGCCGATCACGGATTGGACGGTCGGATGATTCAAGTGTTTTTCGACGATCTGCTGGAGCGTCAAGGATTTGCCAAGGAACTGATCGATGATGGTCATGAACGCGCCCAGCCCGGCGAAGGCGCACATCGCATCGAACACCGCCCCGATCAGCGCCAGGACCAACAGCCGCCTGTAGTGCAGCATCTGCCGGGCGAAATACCAGAAGGCCTTCATCGGGTGGACGTCCTGAGTGGTCGGGGTGATCGATGCGGGAGGTCAGACACGGATCGGCCGCACGTTGATCTCCGCTGGGGGCCGAGTTGGCGTATGATAACCGCCGATCATGGGCAACGCGATCACATTCACGCTCGGCCCGGCGGCCGTCCGGATCAGCGGGGCACATCGAGTCACACAATGGGCGCGGCGCACGTTTGGTGTTCTGGAGACACCCAGCGCTCCGGACGTAGCGTTTGAGTTCACGGATGGGGCGGTGCATCCGGTCGATGGGGTGGGTGATGAGCACACGCGGATCTGCGCGGACGCGATGAGTTTCGCCGGCTCTCGATTTGACACACGTATCAGTCTGGATCGAGCGCGTGGCACCTACCGGATTATGTTGCGCGACCGGGATCGGCGATCGCTGATGAGGCGGACGCTAGCGGACCCGGAGGAATCCTAGAAGATGTGGTTGAGCCATGGTGCGTCATTGGACATGCACGGCCTAAAGGACTTTGCGTATAACACAAGCGCGTTGCCGCTGACGTGCGCGTTGTTGGACAAGGGCGCGTCGCTGATTCACGCGGGGGCGATCTCGGTGGATGGACAGGGCGTGCTGATGCCGGCGTGGGGGGGCGTGGGCAAGTCGTTGCTGGTGAGTCAATCGGTGCTGCACGGCCGGGCGAAGTTTCTGGCTGACGATCATGCGGTGATCGATCGCCAGGGGGACCTGCACCTGCATCTACTGCCGATTCACATCTACAAATATCACACGAGTGACGCGGTGCTCGCACAACGGCTGTTGGGATCGCTTGGTGCGGGTGATCGTCTGAATTGGCGCGTGGGATGCCGGTTGCGTCCCCGCCGGGCGGTGCGGTGGGTGGCGCCGCAGACACTCTATACCGAGGCGCGGCTGGAACGGACCGCACGGCTGAATCAGGTTGTGTTGATGTTCCGGGGTGATCATTCGGACTTTGTGTGGGAGGAGGTGGATCCGGAATCCGGCGCTCGGTGCTGTGCGGGTGTGTTGTTTGATGAGATTCGTCAGATGGCGGAGCGGTTGGCACTGGGGGCGGCGGGCTGGGAACGGGGGCCGTTGCCTCAGTTACATGATGCTTATGCTGGGGTAATTGACGTGTTGACCGGGGCGTTCGGCCATGCGGCGGTGCATCGGACGTTGATCCCACGCGGCGCGGCGGCAGGGGATGTCGTTGCGTTTGTGCGGAAGAGCTGTCCGCTCATCGATCAGGCATTTGACGAAGCGCCGTAGCTGGCGCGCACCTGATCGAAGAACTTCAGGTAGTGATCCGCGGCGGCGGACCATTCATAACGTTCGGCACGTTTGGCACTCTCGGCACCCATGTCGGGCAGATTGGCTTGTTGGATCTGGATCAGGGCCTGGGCGAGGGCTTCGGGATCATTGGGTGCGACGCGCAGCGCGTTGATGCCGTGGTCGTACATGCCGTCGAACGCGGCGTTGGTCGAGCAGATGACCGGTCGTCCGGCGGCGAGGAATTCCAGTCCGACGATTGGGTGACCCTCTTCAATCGAAGGCATCAAGCCGAACCGGCAATTCTGCATGAACCAGCGTTTGTCCGACCCGGTGCGTTGGCCAACGAAATGTATTCTGCCATCGAGATGGAACATCTGGACAAGTTGACGCAGTCTTGGCTCGGACGGGCCCTTGCCGACGATGACCAACGCCAGATCTTCAATCCGCTCGTGAGCGATACCGAACGCCGCGACCGCGTCGTCGAAGCCCTTCATGGGATTCAGGTTGCCCAGGCACAGGGCGAACGGACGATCATCGGTGAAGTCACTGGGTCGATCCGCGGGCTGTCGCATCTCCAGGACATCGACGCCGTTGGGAATCAACTCCAGCATCGGTGGGCTGGGGTTGATCTCGCGAATGAGGGTCTCGATGTAGGGACTGATGGTGATCAGGCCATCGGCGCCGAGGTAGGTTTCAACGGTACGTCGCCAAAGGTGTGGGAGCCGGCGATGTTTGGCGGAATGGTAGAGATCGCCGCCGTGTGAGATGACCACGACCGGCAGCCGGTGCGTGGACTGTGCGCGCAGCGCGGCATAGCCGGTTGGTTGGGCGTAGTTACAGGCGACGATGTCAAAGTGGTGTCGCTTGTGAGCACGCAGCAGCGCTTTACCGACGCGCTCGGGACGCCAACGGGGCAGGATTGGCTCGGGGAACCATTCGACAGGATAGGGTTCATCGAGTTGGGCGGGCCTTCCTCGGGCGAGGACGACGGTGTGGTGTCCCTTGGCGGTGAACTGTCGGGCGAGCGCGCTGGTGACCACTTCCGCCCCGCCGACGGCCGGCAGGAACACAGGTGTGAAAAGGCAGATGCGCACGGCGTTACCCCCCCACTCTCTTGCTGATAGATCCTCGAAGCCGATCCATGAATCGGTGACCGTCAGCCAGACACGCGAGGAACCGATACGGTCGGCCGGGACGAAATGGTATACAGATGATCGTCGGCCCGTAACTTTGTTGTGTGCGGCCTTCAAACTGATACGGCAGCCACCGATCGTGACCGTCGCGGCCTTCATTGTCCCAGCAGGCATCGTCGAGGTGCTTAAATTGATCCACGAATTCGGGCGCGTCGCTCGACAACGACTCGGGCAGATGATGATCGATGAATCGCCGGGTTGGGTCGCCCTGGTAGGTATCGTGAACGAATACGCACCGCGGCCGACCGGTCCGAAGCAGATCGAGCGCGAGCTTGATAGCGCGGAATCCTTTGGGGCCGTCGATCACGACGACGGCGTCCGGCTCGATCCAATCGGCGAGCAACGCGCGCGAGTCGCCGTAGTCAAGTTGGACATTCGGTCGATCAGCCAGTCGGGCTTCGGCGACGGTGGCGTCGGCGTGATCGCGGAGGAGCTCCACGCTGCGGATGCGTGCGGCGGGATACATCAGCGACAGGATGTGGGTGGACTGGCCGCGAGCGCGTCCCGATTCAAGGATCAGCGCGTCGAAGTCGGGCCCGACGGCGGCGTTGAGGAAGAGCATCTCACTGTATAGGACGCCCTTGGCCTCGTACGGTAGATCGGCGATCGCGATCTTGAAACTGTCGATCAGTTCACCGGCGCGGGCCCAGGTGGCTTCAGGGGTAATGTCTGGGGCGGATTCAGCGATGGGTGATTCGGGCGCGGTCATAAAGGATGTTCATCGCCGGTTGTCAGAGGCGAATTGTTGCATCGCGGGGCACGGCCGACCGATCTACGCCTCACGCCGGAACACGGCCACGACGTTTTCCACCGGGACGACGAACAGACGGTTGTCGCCTTCGAAATCGACGGGGATCGCATCGCTGGGGTTGAACAGCACCTTGTCGTACTGCTGAATGGGGTAGTCGTCGTCGTTGGCGATCTGTGCGCTGATCGCGACGATGCGACCGGTCAGCGTGGGAATCTCGATCTTATCGGGCAAATGAATACCGCTGCGGGTTTGCTTTTTGTCTTCATCCTTGCGGATGAGGACGCGCAGGCCGATGGGTTCGACGGTTTCCAGTTCGGAGGCCTGGGTTGATTTGGCTTTGCTCATGTCGGACATCCATGCGTGTGAATCATGTTATTATACGTGATTGAAGGTGTCGGTGAAACCGAGGCAGCGCCAACTGGAGAGCGGTATGCAACTGGATCAGTTCATTCGCGACGTGCCGGACTTTCCCAAGCCGGGCATTGTGTTCAAGGATATCACACCTCTGTTGGGCGATCCGTCGGCGCTGGCGATGGCGGTGGAGTTGATGGCGAATCCGTACCGAGGCCAGGGGATCGATCTGGTGGTCGGGGCCGAGTCACGCGGGTTCATCTTCGGCACGGCGGTGGCGCAGTCGCTCAGCGCGGGGTTCGTGCCGATCCGCAAGCCGAACAAGCTGCCGTGGGAGACGCATGCGATCACGTACGAACTTGAATACGGCACTGACACGCTCGAGATGCATCAGGATGCGATCAAGACGGGGCAGCTGGTGCTCATCGTCGACGACTTGCTGGCGACGGGCGGAACGATGAAAGCGTGCTGCGACCTAGTGGATCAGGTGGGCGGGAAGATCGTGGGCATTTCGGTGGTGATCGAACTGACGTTCTTGAATGGGCGTGAGCCGGTGAAGCCGCATGATGTGCATGCGTTGCTGCAGGTATGAGCCGCACTATTGTGGAACGTGGTCACGGGGTCGAGGTCGTGACGGGCTTCGCCATGGCGGCACTTTCGTCATCGGGATTAGCAAGCAATCTGCGCAGCACGGCGGGCAATGTGGTCGGCTCCATGTAACTGTCGGGCGGTCGATAGAACACTTTGCCGGGCTGATCGCCTTTTGGCTGATCCACCAGACGGACGGATCCCTGGGCATCGCTGAGCACGTCGAACAGGGGCGGCACATTCGTCGTCGTGAAGATCAAGTCGGGGCCGTCTCGCTTGAGCGCTTCGACGCCGAGGTGGGACAGACCGACGCGGATTTCAGCCAACTCGACGAGCAGGGACGCGGATTTGGGCATGTCGCCGTAGGCTTCGATCAGATCCTTCTCGACGGCGCGCAGGATCTGCAGGTCATGGGCGCGGCTCAGTCGGCGATACGCATCCATTCGGTGTCGATCCGACGGAATGTAGGTCCGTGGGAAATGACCTGAAATTTGCAATTCAAGGTGTGTGTCCACGGGGCAACGCACGTCCTGTCGCTGGAGTTCGGCGACGGCCTCTTCGAGGAGTTGGCAATACATCTCATACCCGACCGCGGCGATGTGGCCGGACTGTTCGGGCCCGAGGATGTTGCCGACGCCACGGATCTCCATGTCGCGCATGGCGATCTTGAAGCCGGCCCCGAGCATGGAGTACTCTTCAATGGCGCGCAGCCGTCGCGCGGACACGTCAGTAAGGGTGCGGGTCTCAGGCAGCAGCAGGTAGCAATACGCGCGGTTCTTGTAGCGCCCAACGCGGCCGCGCAGCTGGTGAAGTTCGGCGAGGCCGAAGCGATCGGCTTCGTGGATCAACATGGTGTTGGCGGTGGGGATATCGATGCCGTTCTCAATGATCGTGGTGGACACGAGCACATCCGCCTGGCCGGAGATGAATTGGCGCATTACGTCTTCGAGTTCGCGGCCGGGCATCTGGCCGTGCCCGACGACGAATGTCGCTTCGGGCACGAGGGACCGCAAATCGTTAGCAATGGCGTGGATGTTGTGCACGCGATTGTGCACGAAATAGACCTGGCC
>NYZD01000135.1 GCA_002685935.1 Planctomycetaceae bacterium
CATTACCGGCTGGGTGCCGGGCCGCAAGCCGCTACCGCCGATCGAAGGTTTGTCGTGGCCGATTGACGTGAGGTCTTCGCTGGAGATTCAGATGCACCTGTTGCCGTCGGGCAAGGCGGAGGCGGTGCAGATGTCGGTGGCGTTGTACTTCGCGGATGAGCCGCCGACGAAATTTCCGTTGAAGCTGCGTCTGGGTTCGAACTCACAGGATATTCCCGCGGGGCAGAGCGATTACAAGGTTGAGGATTGGTTTCAGTTGCCGGTGGATGTGGAGCTGTTGGCGATCATGCCGCACGCGCATTACCTGGGCAAGGACATGTGGGCGGAGGCTATCCTGCCGGACAAGCGTCGGCTTCAGCTACTTCGTGTTTTGGACTGGGATTTCAACTGGCAGGAGGAGTATCGGTTTGTGGAGCCGATCTCGTTGCCGGCGGGGACGACGCTGCACGCGCGGATCATTTATGACAACTCGGCGGACAACATTCGCAATCCGAGTCACCCGCCGCGGCGTGTGCTGTTCGGGGCGCAATCCTCGGATGAGATGGGTGACGTGTGGTTTCAAGGTGTTGCCGCGGAGTGCGGCGGATGCGCGGGTGCTCCGGGCGCGTTACACGGACAAGGATCAGCGGGTCTGGGTGGCGGGCTGGCAGGCGCGCGTGCGTGCGATGCTCGAAGATTACAAGACGCGTCACCGGCTGGCGAGCTTCTATGCCAAGCGTGGGCGGATCGATGGGGCGGTCGAGCAGTGGCGTGAGGTGGTGAAGCTGAAGCCGGCGCTGACGGACGTGCGTATCAATCTGGCGCGTTTGCTGGCGCATCAGCGGCAGTTTGACGAGGCGCTGCGGCACTATCAGATTGCGCTGGATGAGGCGCCGGACGACGCGGCGCTGCATCGGCAGACAGGATTGACGCACTGGTCATTGGGCAATCTGGACGCGGCAGCGGCGCGGTTCCGGGCGGCGCTGGCGATCGATGACACGCTGGACGCGGTGCGATTGAATCTGGCGTCGGTGCTGACGATACAGGAAGCCCATGACGAGGCGCTGGCGCATCTGATGACGGTAATCGAGCATGAGCCAACGTCGGCGGCTGCGCACAACGGGGCGGCGTGGATTCTGGCGGCGCACGTGGACGAAGCGAAGCGCGATCCGGCGCGGGCGGTGGTGCTGGCATTGACCGCGTGCGAGTTGTCGGCATCACGGAACGCATCAGTTCTGGCGACGCTTGTCGCGGCGTGCGAGGCGGCGGGTGACGCGGCGACGGCGGAGCGCGTGTTGAACGAGGCGCTGGCCGCGGCGCGGGCGCGGGGCGACGAGCGGCTGGCGGAGCGGATCACGGAAATGCTTGGGCCGTTGAAGTCGGCTGAATGATGAACGGATTCAGGGCAGCACCGGGGGAGCGGATGGCCGGGATGATGCGGCGCTGGATCGGTGGCGTGTTCGCATCGTTGGGTGATTCAGCCGACAATAACGGGTTGGACGGTGTACTTTGGATAACGTGGTTTGTTATGGGTGATGTGGGCCGGCGATTGATTTGGGTGATGATGCTCGGCCTGGGTTGCGGGGTGTGGGTTGGGTGCGGGGATGGGGCGCCGGCGGAACCGAACACGGCGGGGCCGACGGCATCACCATCAGCGGACGCGGCGCGGAGCGGCGGTGTGGTGTCGCGTGATGAGGTGACGTTCAATCGGGACGTGGCGCCGATCATTTATCAACATTGCACGACGTGTCATCGGGAGGGGCAGTCGGCGCCATTTACGTTCCTGGATTTTCGTGATGTGTACAAGCGGCGGACGCAGATTGGGAAGGTGATTGGGTCGGGGTTCATGCCGCCGTGGCAGCCGGAGACGACGGACGTGGCGTTTGTGGGCGATCGTCGTTTGTCGGCGATTCAGATCGAGACGATTGAGAATTGGATCGACGCGGGCGGGCCGGAGGGTGACGCGGCGGATCGTCCGGTGGCGCCGGAGTTTGAGTCGGCGTGGGCGCTGGGTGAGCCGGACTTGGTGGTGCGGCTGCCGCGGCCGTACATGTTGCAGGCGGACGGGACGGACGTGTTTCGTGGGTTCCGCGTGCCGCTGCCGATCACGGAACGACATTACGTGGAGGCGTTTGATTTCCGCGCGGACAACCCGGTGGTGGTGCATCACGTGTGGATGGAGCCGGCGGGACCGGATGAAGAGAGTTGGGCGCCGGTGAGCGAGCGTGATGAGCCGACGGAGCGGATGTCGAACAGTTCGGCGGACGCAGCGGACGGGTTTATCACGGGTTGGGTGCCGGGGCGGAGTCCGCTGCCGCCGATCGAGGGGTTGTCGTGGCCGGTGGATCCGGGTTCGTCGCTGGAGGTGCAGTTGCACATGCTGCCGACGGGCAAGGTGGAGCCGGTGCAGATGTCGATCGCGCTTTATTTCGCGGATGAGCCGCCGACGCGGTTCCCGATTCGATTGCGACTGGGCACGCAGACGCAGGACATTGCGCCGGGCGATGCGCACTACAAGATTGCGGATTGGTTTCAGTTGCCGGTGGACGTGGAACTGATTGTGGTGATGCCGCACGCGCATTATCTGGGCAAGGACATGCGAGCGGAGGCGACGTTGCCGGACAATCGACGGATTGAGCTATTGCACATTCCGGATTGGGATTTCAACTGGCAGGAGGAGTATCGGTTTGTGGAGCCGATCTCGCTGCCGGCGGGGACGACGCTCAAGGCGCAGATCATCTATGACAACTCGGCGGCAAACGTTCGGAACCCGAATCAGCCGCCGCGGCGTGTGGTGTTCGGGCCGCGGTCTTCCGATGAGATGGGCGAGATGTACTTCCTGGTCGTGCCGCACAGCGAGCAGGACGCGGCGACGCTGCGTAAACAATTCACGTTGAAGGACATTGAGACGTGGGTGGCGGGTTGGAAGAAGCGAGTCGAGGTGGTGCCGAGTGACTACGGGGCCCACAATCGACTGGCGACCTATCATGCGACGCGCGGGCGACTGGGTCCGGCGATCGGACATTGGCAGGAAGTGGTGAAGCTGAAGCCGCAGTGGGCGGAGGTGCGTGCGAAGCTGGCGCGGGCGCTGGCGCGGGAGCGGCGATACGACGAGGCGCTGCCGCACTATCTGCGTTTGCTGAAGGGGCAGCCGGGGAACGCGGCATTGCATCGCCAGACTGGGCTGACGTATTGGTCTCTGGGTGACCTGGGCGCGGCGGCGGAGCGGTTCGGCGCGGCGCTGGCGATCGATGACACGCTCAACGCGGTGCGTCTGAATCTGGCGTCGGTGCTGACGATGCAGGAACACCATGACGAAGCGCTGGCGCATCTGATGACGGTAATCGAGCGTGAGCCGACGTCGGCGGCGGCGCACAATGGGGCGGCGTGGATTCTGGCGGCGCACGTGGACGAAACGAAGCGCGATCCGGCGCGAGCGGTGAAATTGGCGCTCAAGGCGTGTGGGTTGTCACAGTTGCGCCACGGGGCGGTGCTGGATACGCTGGTGGCGGCATGCGAGGCGGCGGGGGATCTGGCGCCGGCGCGGCAGGTGTTGAAAGACGCAATGGACGCGGCGCAGCGTCGTGACGATCAGGCGATGATCGCGCACGTGACGACGCTGATCGAACAGTTGGAGCCAAGCGAACCGTGACGCGCGATTCGATGCGACAGATATGCCGGGCTGTGATGATCGCCGCGTGGTGCGGGGTGGCGGTGGGTTGTGAGCGGGAGTCGACGCCGACGGGCGGAGAAGGGGGCGCGGCGCCGGAGACGGGCGAGGTGGAGGCGGGTGCATCGGATGGGGCGGTGACATTCAATCGCGACGTGGCGCCGATCATCTATCAACATTGCACGACGTGCCATCGGGAAGGGCAATCGGCGCCGTTCACGTTCTTGAGTTACCGGGATGTTTACAAGCGGCGCAATCAGATTCGGCAGGTGATTCGATCGGGGTTCATGCCGCCGTGGCAGCCGGAGGCGGGGGACTTGGCGTTTGTGGGTGATCGCCGGATGACGGCTGCGGAGATTGAGACGGTCCATGGGTGGGTCCAGGCGGGCGGGCCGGAGGGAAGCGCGGCGGATCGGCGGGCTGCGCCGACGTTCGAGTCGGCGTGGGCGCTGGGCGAGCCGGACCTGGTGGTGCGATTCCCGCGGACGTTCATGTTGCAGGCGGACGGGACGGATGTGTTTCGGTTCTTCCGGGTGGATTTGCCGATCAAGCAGCGGCGGTATGTGGCGGCGTTCGATTTTCGGCCGGACAATCCGGCGGTGGTTCACCACGTGGTGATGCAGCCGTCGGGATCGGACCGGGTTCAACTGCTGGGGCCGGTTCAGCCGAGCGGGGCGACGGAGCGGATGCCGATCACGGCGGTGGACACGGCGGACGGGTTCATGACGGGGTGGGTGCCGGGGCGCAAGCCGCTGCCGCCGGTGAAGGGGTTGTCGTGGCCGGTGGATCCGGGCTCATCGTTGGAAGTGCAGTTGCACATGCTGCCGTCGGGCAAAGTGGAGCCGGTGCAGATGTCGATCGCGCTCTATTTCGCGGACGAGCCGCCGACGATGTTCCCGATGAAGCTTCGACTGGGTTCGCAGGAGCAGGACATCCCGGCGGGCGCGACGGATGAGAAGATTGAGGATTGGTTCCAGTTGCCGGTGGACGTGGAGTTGCTGGCAATCATGCCGCACGCGCATTATCTGGGCAAGGAGATTCGGGCGGACGCGAAGCTGCCGGACAATCGTCGGATTGAGCTATTGCACATTGTGCACTGGGATTTCAACTGGCAGGAGGAGTATCGGTTTGTGGAGCCGATCGCGCTGCCGGCGGGGACGACGCTGCACGTGAGCATCACCTACGACAATTCCGAAGACAACACGCGCAATCCGAATCAGCCGCCGCAGCGCGTGCTGTTTGGGCCGAACTCGTCGGATGAGATGGGGGATGTGTGGTTCCAGGTCGTGCCGCGCAATGCGCAGGATGCGGCGGTGTTGAAGGGGCAATACGCCGCGAAGGATCTGGCGGCGTGGGTGCGGGGTTGGCAGAAGCGCGTGCAGGTGGCGCCGGACGATTACGAGACGCGCAATCGGCTGGCGATTCATTATGCGACGCGGGGGAAGTTGCATCTGGCGATCGAGCAGTGGCGTGAGGTGGTCAGGGCGTTGCCGGGATCGATCGGGCCGCGGGTGAAGCTGGCGCGGGCGCTGGCGCAGGTGGACGAGCACGCAGAGGCGCTGGTGCACTATGAGCATCTGGTGGCGCAGCGTCCGGGGCACGCGGGCTGGCATTTTGAGATGGGATTGGCGCAGATGGGATTGGGTGAGGCAGAGCAAGCGGCCGAGCAGTTCGGCGCGGCGCTGGCGATTGATGAGGGGATGACCGATGCGCGGTTGTATCTGGCGTCGATGTTGACGGCGCAGGATCGGCATGGCGAGGCGACTGTGCATCTGGAGCGGGTGATCTCGGAACGGCCGAACGCGGCCACGGCGTATGACATGTTGGCTAACATTTTCTTGTTGGACAACCGTCCGGAGACGTACGATCCGAAGCGTGCGGTGGCGTTGGCGGTCAAGGCGTGCGAGCTGACGGGCCTGCGCGATTTCCTGAAGTTGAGGACGCTGGCGGCGGCGTGCATGGCGGCGGGGGACGCGGCGACGGCGGAGCGGATGTTGGGTGGGGCGCAGGAATCGGCGCGGGAGCGCTGGGATGAGGATCTGGCGGATCGTATCGTTGATCTGATTGAGCGGGCGGTGCCGAAGCGGGACGGGGAAGCGTTGCTCAACTGAACGGAAGAATGTCGGCGATGCCAAGCGCGCCGAGGACGAGGGAGATGACGCCGTTGAGCGTGAAGAACGCCATGGTGAACTGTCCGCGCGCCGCGGCACGGTGTTCGGCGATCAATAATAGCGCGACGATCAGCATGCCCAATGCGAAGAAGCTGAGGTTTGTGTCGGGGATGAACTGATGGCTGCGGAAGGGCAGGGCCGTGCGCTGGATGGTGACGAGCAGTCCGAGCGCGGCGAGATGGATGATCTTCGCGGCGATGAGGGCGCCGGCCGGGCCGAGTCTGGCGGGGATGGAGTGGAGCTGCTGGGCGCGGTCGACGTCGATGTCCTGAATGGCGTAGATGACGTCGAAGCCGGCCACCCAGAGCAGGACGAAGGCGCCGAGGAGCCAGGGCATGGGGTCGGCGAGAATCGTGGGGTCGATCGCGATGACGGCGGCGATCGGTGAGATGCCCAGCGCGCCGCCGAGGAAAAAGTGCGCCAGGACGGTGAAGCGTTTGAACAGGCCGTACGCGCCGAGCCAGGCGAGGACGAGGGGAGAGCAGATGAGGGGCCAGGGGTTGGGCGGATGGTTGGCGAAGATGAAGCCGGCGGCACCGGCGATGAACATGAGGGCGCAGAGGACGATGGCGGCGACGGCATCGCGGGGGCGAAGTCGACCGGCGGGCAGGGCGCGGCCGGCGGTGCGGGGGTTGGCGGCGTCGATGCGGCGGTCGACGAATCGGTTGCAGAGCATGGCGAAGGTGCGGGCGAAGAACATGCACCAGAGCAGCAGGGCGATTTGCTGGGCGGTGGGCCAGCCGCCGGCGGCGTAGCAGGCGGCGAGGCCGGCGAAGGGCAGGGCGAACACGGAGTGCGACAGTTTGATATCGCGTCCGATGGTCAGCAGCTTTGTCGTGGTGGAGACGGGTGTGGGTGCGGTCATGAGTGTGGGTGGGCCATGGTAAATCGCCAGTGAGGACGGGTCCAGCGGGGCCGGGGGCCGGTGCGGACGGGCGTGGATCGGGCGACTGAGAGGGGGGAAACAGCGTGGAATGGGTGTGGGCGTGGGTTGTCGGGCGGGGGCGATCAATTTTGTTTGGGCAGTGTCAGGACGGTGGCACTGATTGGTTTGTTCGGTAGATGGAAGGGGGCGATACTGCATATTGAACGCTGAGCAGCGCGCGTGAGGCACGTCATCGAGACGGCCGGCGGGTTGAGGCGCAGCGGAAGGCGAGGCGCTGATCGAGACGTGACCGAGGGAACGACGTTTGGTTCGCCGCACCTGACGCCGGCGTTTTCCGGGGCGCCGGACGGGTGTGGGGCAGAGGTCGGGGGCTTGCGCGGGCGCGGGCGTGCGCGTGGGCGGGTGTGGCTGGGTGGTGATGGTTGGCTGAGTCCGCCGGGGAGGTGGGACGCTGGACGTTTGGTTGGGTCGGTGTCACGTCATGGGTTGCTGAGCGGGTTCCGGCTCTGTTTCCTCACCGTCCTTTCGGGGTTTCGGTCGCGCTGGCGCATGAACTTGCGTCTGCAGCCCGGAGCGTGCTATGAGGATCAGAGTCGGCCCGTTCTTGTATCAGGTGCGGTTGGCGCATGGTGCGATCGAGCATGACGGTGAGATGTGCTATGGGCTGTGCGATCATCTGAAACAGTGCATTCTGCTGTCGGATGTGCCGCCGCCGACGCAGCGGTTGCAGGTGTTCTTCCACGAGCTGATGCATGCGTGGTGGTATCACTTCGGCGGGCCTGATGCCGATGAGGAGTCGGCGGCGGATCTGGTGGGGATGCGATGACGGCGTTCATCGTGGAGGCGTGGGGCGTGCTGGGTCGCGGTGTCGGCGGGATGTTGCTGGAGGGCGGTGGGGTTGAGGCGTGCGGATGATGGCTGGGTCGCGGCGGCGGGGTGGGCTGCGCGTCATGCGGTCTCGGTCAGCGTGATGGCCCAGTTCATGAATGGTTTGACTTCGACCATCAGGTCATCGGGCTGGACCTGCGCGCGGTAGGGGTCGCGCAGAATTGCTTCTGTCATGCGGCACAGCGGGCGCCATCGGCGGGATGTCCGGCGCAGGCCTTGCAGGACGGCTTCCTGTTTGAAGGATTGGAAAGAGCTGCGGCACATGAGGGCGAAGGCTCCCTCGACGATGACGAAGTTTCGGGCAAGCTTGCGCGCGGCGAGGAAAGGGTCGGCGGGGAGTGTTGCGAGTGCGGGCGGGCGCCGGCCGGCGAGCGCTTCGGACAGACACCGGCGGACGAACGGGAGTCTGGATTTGGCGAGGCGTCGGCTGGGGCGGGGGGTGCGAACGCCCTGGCGTTGGAGGGCGGCGATGATGTTGTCGCCTCGGATGCGGACGGCGTTGTAACGGAGGATGAAGCGCGAGAACGTATCTTGGCGCAATCGATCTTGCGAGAAGAGGTTCAGGTGGACTTCCGCGGCGGCGGGGAAGTCGCGTTGGAGTCGCTTCTGTTGTCGGCGGCGCCAGGTGTGGTCGGCGGGTGCCGGTTCATCATGGAGGAACACGAACCAGTCGAGGTCGGAGGCGGTAGGCCAGGCTTCGCCGGCGGCGACACTGCCGGCGAGATAGGCGGCGGCGACGCGGGGACCGAAGCGCAGGCGTCCGTGACGATCGGCGGCGGTAACGAGGGGCTGGAACTCGGGTTGTATGTTCATGGGGTCGGGATCCCGTATTGCGGATCGGGGGCATGGGGCATCGTGTCAGGGGATGAAGCGTTTGATCAGGCACGCGACGCGCATGGTCCAATCATGGGTGCGGCAGCGTTTCTTGCGGTAGGTCGCCGAGAAGCGTGGGCAGGAGGGTTGGATGCCGAAATCCCATAGGCCTTGTTCGTTGCGCGATGCGAGCAAGCGCTGGACGGCGGGTTGGGCGGTGGTTTGCGCAACAGGGGAAGGCGGCGAGCAGTTCGAGCGAGGTGAGGTAGCTGTCGATCTGATGACCGCGCAGCGTTCGGGGTGAACTATTCAAGGGGACGTCGGCGTAGATGAGTCCCGCGGGGCAGTGGTTCCAGAGCCAATGGACGTACGCGCGTTGGACATCCTCGGGCAGGCGGCCGGGGCGCGATCCGAGGATCATGAGGACGGGCATGCTGTTGAGCCTCATCCAGGCGGGCGCGCCCGACCGGCCGAGGCGTTGGCGGTGGACTTGCAGTTCGGCGTTGAGGTCGTGGGCGCCGCCGGCGAAGCTGCGCCGGACGACGTCGGCCCAGAAGTCCCAGGTTGGTTCGAGGGCGGGGGCATGGGCGGCGAATCGGGATAGTGTCGCGGCGGTGAACATCGCGATGCCGGTGGGCCAGTTGTCATGTTTTTCGGGCCGGTCGGGGAATGCGATGCGGCCGGCCAGGATACCCTCGAGGTAGGGGCGGACGCGGGTCAGGATCGGGTGATCGGGTGACAAGCCGAGTTCGACGGCGCGGCCGACGCCCATTTGGGTGGTGCCGATCTTCTGTCTGGCGGCGGTGTCGGCGGTGTGGAACCGTCCCCAGCTTCCGTCGGGATGCTGCTCGTCGGCAAGGGATTTAACATGGGGGTGGTCGTCGAGCGCTCTTACGGCAGCGCGGAGATCGCCATTGTTTGATGGCAGTTCGAGGACTTCTCTGAGCAGGCGTGTCCTCACGGGCGCTTCCGCTTCGCACGTCAGGTGCGTCTGTGATGTCTGCGAGCATGAAACTGGCATCGTTTCCGGGAATACGGTTCCGTGCCTTGGCCACGGCGGAAGGGGCAAGGTCGATCCCCAAGTAGGAGTATCCTCTGCGCAGTAGGTACTCACCGAGAAAGCCCTCGCCGCAGCCGAACTCGATGATGGAGTGGCCGACCGGAGTGGCTCCGGTGAACTCAAGAAACTCGTCAACGTGACCGATGACAGCGGCGATCTCGTCCGGATCTCCCGTCCAGTATTCGACCCCTTGCGCGTAGACGCGCCGATAGCGGTCCTCGTAGGCCTCGTAGTATTTCGGTTGATCAGTGCTCATCTTGTCTGATGCTGAACGTGTCAGTTCACAGGCCGGCGACAGCCGGTCCTGTGCAACGATTGGTTCGGCATCTATTCATCAGGGTCTTTGCTGCACTCCGGATCGTCACGTCACTGATATCTATGGTGTCCCCGCATTTCGGAATACACCTCAGCCGGTAGGGCTGTAGTGGCTCAGCGCATCGTCCAGTTCCCGCTTTGAGAAGCTCGAACAGACGACAGGTTGCGCATTACCCCATTTGCCGGTCCGCGAGATCGAAAGTTGGCCAATCATGGTTAGGATGATGAGCGCATCCTTGAAGGCCACGGAGTGATTGTTCTCGATAAACCGAGCATTCTGGAACACGGCCTGACGAGCCGCCTCCGCCTCTGTTGGAGCTGCTGTCACGCTATACCATGAGGTCGTATCCTCGACCATAAACCATTCGGAGTGTCGGTCACGTTTGATCTCGAAGCGGGCCGTCACACGGGCGCTCATCTCCGGTGCTCCAACGACCTCGCCATCGCCTTGGCGGGCGTGGACATCCCCAAGAGAAAACAGGGCGCCGGGAACCTCGATTGGAATATACAGCTTGCAGCCGACACGCACGGCGGGGACATCACAATTCCCACCCAAGGGGTTCGAGTCTTCGACCGGCTCGCCTGCCGGCGCGTTCCCAAAGCAACCCACGATGGGTTCGGTATCAAACTCCAATCCGTTTGAAAGTCGAAACCGATCTCCGTGGGCAACCACCTCGTAGAACGTCACGTCGACGATTTCGTCCTCGATGATCGCCCGATCCGGACCGATCAACTGGAACCCGGGTCCAACCAACTGGATATCTCGAATCTCCACAACAAGCGTATCGCCCGGCCTGGCGGTCTCGACATACACCGGCCCGGTTACCGGGTTTCCACCGCGCCGAGGCTGTTGCCGATGGCGCTTGAAGTCGTCGAGGCTATGCACCTCGCCATAGCACGCGTCCAGCGTCTCAAAGACAACTTCTGTGCCGGGTGCCACTGTCACGACTGGAGGCAGACGCCTGTCGAATCTTGGGTGATGGTGTTTACTGCTAATTGTCTTCATTTTCGAATCGCTGCTGAACGGTTTCGTGCTCACCTGCCTGATTCTATCTGGGCAGGTGCAGCACGTGGTTGGCCAAGTGGTCTACTCGGCTCCGAATGCTCCGGCCTCGACCAATATGTCTCGGTATGACTTACCTGTGTCCCTCTCGATGGCCGTCTCGACGGGCTCATTGTAGCGATGGATGAAGTCAAAGATGGCTGTTCCGTCGGTACAGAACGCAATGTCATAGACTTGAATGTGATACTCATCCCGCAGGAAGTCTCGGACTTCGTCGGAGTAGAGATTCAGTCCTCCCGTTAGCAGGTTTCGGTGACCTGCCTCCAAATCAGCCAATGCCATCTTCTCTGCGCCAAATGGCGACGGTCCGGAGAAATCCAGGAGCTGCAAGTGCATTCGCGACTTCGCATCAGGCGACAAGGCAAGAAGACGCACCGGGACAAGGTCCGGCCGCTCCTGTTGTTGAACGGCTTGCGCGTGCTCGATTTCGTGCAACCGTCTGAGAAGCTGATGAAACGCTTCCTCCAACTGGCGGTCCTCGTCGGCCAGCTTAGCCCCCCCGCATCCACCTACGAGCAAAGACAGCCCCAGAAAGGGAACGATGGCGCTGCGATTCTTCATGGCATTGGTCAACTAGTGGCGCGTCATTCTACGACTTTCGGGTATAGACGTTTGAGTTTGATGCGGGCGTCGTCGGTCGTGAACTGCCGGTCGACGCCGATCTGTCGGGC
>NYZD01000136.1 GCA_002685935.1 Planctomycetaceae bacterium
CCCTCGGCCATTTGCCCGCCGCAACCGAACTCCTCCCCGATTTCGCGCCCGAAGACGCCGATTCAAGAATCAAACTCCATCGCCGGCTCGTCGAACTCGCCCTCTCCACCCAACACCGCGATGTCGATCGCGCCCGCCGGCTCCTCGATCGATTCCTCGAGATCCCCAAGCTCGCACACGAACAGAAAATCTGGGCCACCGCCCGTCGCGCCCAAATGCTCCTCGTCGAGGGCAAACCCGATCAGGCCGGCCGCATGCTCGAGCAGCGCATCCCCCGCCTCGAGAACACCGGCGAGGGCGGCCTCGGCGAACTGCATCTCCTGCTCGGTCAGGCCCTCCTCGCTGAAGGAGATGACGACCGCGCCATCCTCGCCTTCAAAAATGCCGACGCCGCCCTCGACACCGCCGACCCACTCAACGGCGACGTCCACGTCGGCGTCGGCCGCGCCCTGCTCAACCAGCACAACGTCACCGACGCCCTCGAACACTTCCAACAGGCCGTCGGCGACTTCCCCGATACGCCCGCCTTCGTCGATGCCCTCACCGGTCGCGCCGAATCCCAAGCCCGCCTCGGACGCTTTGATGACGCGCTCGCCGACTACCAACGCGCCGGCGCCCAACTCCAGGCACGCCAACCCATCCATGACGGCGCCATCGATCGACTCACCACCAGCATCGCCATGCAGGCCGACCTGCGCTTCGAGCAGTCCGACTACGAACGATCCCTCAGCTTCCTCAACCTGCTCCGCGATATCACCGCCGAGCCCATCGTCGCCCCCCTTCAGCTCAAGCTCGCCCGCGCTCACGAACGCCTCGCCGAATCAATGCTCGGCATCGACCCCAACAACGTCGAGCAATCCGTCGATTGGCTCGCCGCGGATGAAGAATCCCGCGCCATCGCACGCCTCCATCTCATCGACGCCGCCAAACACTTCAGAGCCCACGCCCAGCTCGTCCAACTCACCGACGACGCCGCTTACGGCCAAAGCCTCTGGCGAGCCGCGACCAACTTCGATCGTGCCGGACAACATCTGCCCGCCATTGAGCTCTTCCAGCAATACGTCGACGGACGACCCAGCGATCCCCGACATCTCGACGCCGCCTTCTGGCTCGCCCGCGCCTATCAGGCAGACGACCAGATCGATGCCGCCATCCGACGCTACAAAGCCCTCATCGATCAGCACCCCAAAAGCCCCGAAGCCTACGCCAGCCTCGTCCCCCTCGCCCGGTGCTACATCGCCCAGGGACCCGACAGCATCGACATGGCCGAACACGTCCTGCTCTCCGTCGTTGAAGATCACCCCGCCCTGCGACCCGAATCCGACGAATTCCGCGAAGCCACCATCGAGCTGGGACGACTCTACTACGATCGCGCCAGACCCGGCGACATGGAACTCGCCATCCGTCGACTCCAGCGCGCCATCAACCAATACACCAGCCACGAGCGCCACGCCGAATCCATGTTCATGGCCGCCGATGCCTACCGACGCTCCGCCGCCCAGATCGAGCAGCGCCTCACCGAGCCCATGCCCGCCTATCAGAAAGTCGAACTCCAGTCCGAACGCCAGCAGCGCCTCGAATCCGCCATCGATCTGTTCCCCCGGACCGTCGCCGCCTACGAGTCCCGCGATCTCGATTCCCTCGACCCCGAACAACAGCTCTACCTTCGCAACAGCTACTTCCACCGCGCCGACGCCGCCTACGCACTGCGGCGCTTTGAGGGCCCCGGCGGCGCGATCGACCTCTACGATCAGGCCCGCCAACGCTACGAGGACGACTCCGTCGTCCTCGTAGCCCTCATCCAGATTGTCAACTGCTACTGCGAACTCGGTCAGTTCGATCGCGCCCGCACCATCAACGAAAAAGCCAAGTGGCATCTTCAACGCATCGATGACGATGCCTTCGATGATGAAGATCTGTTCATGCAGCGCCAACAATGGCAGCGCTGGCTCGATTGGAGAACCCAACTCGCCGCCAATGACTCGATGAACGATTCAGTCTTGCCCGCGCCCTGACGCGCCGGGCGAACATGCTTTCAGGTCGGGCGGAGTCCCGACGGAAATGAGGTCAGGATGACCGAAACACTTCACGATGACTGGGCCGTCACGCTCGTCGATCTCCTCGACCAGCAGCGCGCCATCTACCACCAACTCGAACAACTCGCCACTCAGCAGGGACAACTCGTCGACGCCGGTGAGGCCGAAAGCCTCCTTACCATCCTCGCCGAGAGACAGGCCCTCATCGATCAGCTCTCCCAGATCAATGGCAAGCTCGCGCCCTTCCGACAGCAATGGCCCACCCTCTGGGAAGAACTCGACGCCGACCAGCGCGCCCAAGTCACCCAACGCATCGATCAGGTCCAGCAACTCCTCGATCAGATCGTCGCCCACGATCAGCGCGATCGCGCCACCCTCCAGCATCACCGCGATCGCCTCGCCGGCGAGCTCGATCAGGTCAAACAAGGCGCCGCCATGAACCGCGCCTACCAGCACGTCGACGTCGACCAATCCTCACCCCGCTTCACCGACAACGAAGGATGACGCGCATGACCGACCGCACCGACCATCCGCGACAATCCGATCACCCCGCGCCGCCCGCCGGCGTCGCCGTCGACTCCCCGCCCACCGCTGACCTCGCCGAGATCATCGGCGCATACAACCAGGTCACCGATCGTCTTCAGCGCAGTCACGAAATGCTCACCGAAGAGGTCCGCCGCCTCTCCGCTGAACTTGCTTCCGCCAACACCGCCCTCCAGCGCTCCCGGCGCCTCGCCGCGCTCGGCGAAATGGCCGCCGGTATCGCTCACGAAATCAGAAACCCCCTCGCCGCGATTCAGCTCTACGCCGAACTGCTCGAATCCGACCTCGGCCACATGCCCGAACAATACGACGTCCTTCAGCGCATCGTCTCCGCCGTCCGCGGCCTCAACGCCATCGTCACCGATGTCCTGCACTTCTCGCGCGACATGCCCGTGCGACCCGTCGCCGCCCCCGCGTCCGAGCTCTTCCAACGCGCCGTCGAATCCATGGCCCCCGTGATCGCCGCCGCCCACATCAACGTGCACGATGACGTCAGCCCGCACACCCCCCCCGTGTATCACGACCCCGACTTGCTCCACCGCGCCCTGGTCAACCTCATTCGTAACGCCACCGAAGCCATGCCCGAAGGCGGCACCCTCACCCTCGCCGCCGACGCCGACACCGACTCCGACGCCGCCCGACTCACCGTCCGAGACACCGGACCCGGCATCAATCCCGACGCCATCGATCGCATCTTCAATCCATTCTTCACCACCCGCGCCGCCGGCACCGGCCTCGGACTCGCCATCGTCCATCGCGTCATCGACGCCCACGGCGGGGCCATCGCCGTCCACAACGATCGCGGCGCCGTCTTCACCCTCACCTTGCCCGGCGCGCCCAAATCCGAACATCATCCCGACCCCGGCGCCACACCCGACCCGGCCGGCGCCGACAACACCGCCGCGACCGTCCAGCCCGAGCCCGCCCTCGTCGTACCCGCCGGCCTCACCGCCGACCAGGTGCATCATGGAGGTTAACCGCATGACCAAAGTCCTCGTCGTCGACGACAAACAACTGGTGCGCGATAGCATGACCGCGACCCTCTCCCGCGCCGGCTTCACCCCCGTCGCCGCCGCCGATGCACAGGCCGCGCTCGACCTCCTGCCTCGACAGCGCCCCGCCGCCGTTGTCACCGATCTCAAAATGCCCGGCATCGACGGCCTCGAACTCCTCGGACGCATCCGGCAGATCGACCCCCAACTCCCGGTCGTGGTCGTCACCGCCTATGCCTCTATCGATACCGCCGTCACCGCCATTCGCAATGGCGCTTTCGATTATCTCCAGAAACCTTTTGAGGGCGACCGCCTCGTCGTCACCGCCCGGCGCGCCGTCGAGCACTACGCCCTCGCCAAAGAAAACGCCGCCCTGAAACAAAACGACGCCACTGCCGATCCCCAGTGGCAGTTTGTCGGCGAATCCCCCGTCATGCAGGCCGTAAGCAAACAGATCGAGAAAATCGCCAACACCAACGGAACCGTCCTCGTCACCGGCGAATCCGGCACCGGCAAGGAAGTCGTCGCCCGCATGATCCACGCCCTCAGCGCCCGCCGCGACCGCGTCATGCTCTGCCTCAACTGCGCCGCGCTCAGCACCTCACTGCTCGAAAGCGAACTCTTCGGCCACGAAAAGGGCGCATTCACCGGCGCCGACCAGATGCGCAAAGGTCGCTTCGAACTCGCCGACGCCTCCACCCTCCTCCTCGATGAAATCTCCGAGATCAGCCCGCAGATACAGGCCAAACTCCTCCGTGTCCTACAGGAACATCAATTCGAACGCGTCGGATCCTCCCTCACTATGAACGTCGACGCCCGCATCATCGCCACGTCCAATCGTGACCTCGCCCAGTCCGTCGCCGACGGGCACTTCCGCCAGGACCTCTACTACCGGCTCAACGTCCTGCCCATTCACCTGCCGCCGCTCCGCGAGCGCCGCGACGACATCCCCCTCCTCGCCGCCCGCGCCCTCAACCGCCAGGCCCAGCGCGACGGCACCACCCCGCGCCGCTTCGACGCCCAAACCCTCGCCCTCCTCTGCGACTACCCCTGGCCCGGCAATGTTCGCGAATTGGAAAACATCTGCGAACGCGCCGGTGTCCTCGCCACCGAAGACGCCATCGCCCCCGACCTCATCCGCCCCTGGCTCGCCGCGCCCGACATGGCCCCCCACACCCAGCCCGCCGCCGACGCCACCTCCCTCGAAGAAATCGAACGCGACGTCATCGTCAAAACCCTCGGCCGATTCAACGGACACCGCCAACAGACCGCGCATGCCCTGGGCATCGGGGTCCGCACCCTCGGCCTCAAACTCAAGAAATGGAAGGAGGCCAACCTTGTCGCCGAAACCATCTAACCCATTTGGCACGCGCAACACTTGCGCTTTCGCGCAATTCCCGCGCGTCCCCGCCGTCGCGCCGCAAACGCTCCGCCGCACACGTCCCGGCTGCGCCGCGATTTCCACCGTCCCGAACCCCAGGCACGACCGTTGCATCCCATTAACCCCAATGAAACGGCCCGCGGAGGCGTCGCGATGATCACCGGCCTGTTTGACAACGGCGCGATGCCCGCCCTCGAGCGACTCGTGCAGTTCACCGGACAGCGACACAAGCTGCTCGTGCACAACATCGCCAACGTCTCCACGCCGTATTTCCAGCAGCGCGATCTGTCCATCGATTCGTTCCGGTCCGTCCTGGCCAAGGCCATCGACGACCGCCAACAACGTACCGGAGGCCCAAACGGCCCCCTGGAAATGCGCGATACCCGCCAGCTCCACTTCGGCGACGACTTCACCGAAACCCGCCCGCGGCCCATCGCGCCCAACATCATGTTCCACGACCGAAACAACCGCTCACTCGAACACCTCATGCAGGGCCTCGCCGAGAACACCATGACCCACCGCGCCGCCCTCGACATCCTCAAAAACGAGCTCGACCTGCTCAACATCGCCATCAGAGAACGCGTCTGACCCAACCCCGAAAGGTAGGCCGCCATGTTCGGCGCTCTGGACATCTCGACTTCCGCCCTCGTCGCGCAGCGAACCCGCATGAACGTCATCGCCGCAAACATGGCCAACATGAATACCACCCACGATGCCGACGGAAACTACAGCCCCTTCCGACGCCGCATCGCCATCCTCGCAGCCGGCGATCCCCAGAACCAATCCAAGATGGGCGTCCACGTCCGCGAAGTCATGCTCGACGACGCCCCGTTCCGAAAAGTCCACCTGCCCAACCACCCCAACGCCGACGCCGACGGCAACGTCAACTTCCCCAACATCGATTCATCAATGGAAATGATCAACGCACTCGAAGCCAGCCGCGCCTACGAAGCGAACATCACCGCCGCCGAAGCCACCAAGAGCATGCTCAACGCCGCATTGCAGTTACTGGCCTGAACGACGCAACGCCGGCTAAGCCCCGGACGACCGATGAGGAACTTTCATGCCTGATCCACTCGGACTGATCGGCAATCACGGACAAGTGCCCGACCGCATCGCGCCCAGCCAGCGCGCCAATGCCTCCGACGGAAATCAGAATTTCAAACAACTCCTCATGAAAAACATCGAACAGGTCAATCGACTCCAGCAGGACGCCGAGTCGGCCATCGAAGATCTCGCCACCGGCAATCGCGATGACATTGCCGGCGTCATGATCGCCAAACAAAAAGCAGACCTCGCTTTCAAAACGTTACTACAGGTCCGAAACAAACTCATGGACGCCTACGAAGAGATCAACCAGATGCGCGTCTAGTTTTCGCCATTAGTCGTCGGTGAACGACGGCCGATCGATACCACGGCGCCGGCGGAGCCTGGCGCCAATCATCGGTGCGTCGAACGAAATCCCGACGATTCTCTGCTGAGCGCCCTCAACAAACGCGCTCGGCCGGCATGGAGGCCGTGGCATGGAATTCATCCGACGCTCGCTCGCACAGGTGCAGGCGCAGCTCTCACAACTCTCCGTCAGCCAGAAGCTGCTCATCTCCACCGTCATGGTCATCATCGTCATGGCCCTGGCCATGGTCATGCTCTACGCCGCGCAGCCCGAGATGGTCAGCCTCCCTCTCGAAACCGCCGATGCCCAGCAGATCATCCAGATCAGCGCGCTGCTCAGGGCCAGCGACATCCCCCACGAAACCCGCGGCAACAAGGTCTTCGTCCCCATCGATGATCGCTCCCGCGCCATGGGCACCCTCGCACGCGAACAGGTCCTCCCCACCGACACCTCCAGCAGCTTCGCCGAAATGCTCGACAAGCAGGACTGGTGGCACGGCGACAAGCAGCAAGACCAGATGTGGGACGTCGCCATTCAGGATTCACTTGGCCAATTCATCGGCGACATGCCCGGCGTCCAGCACGGCTCCGTCATCATCTCCCGCCCATCTAGCGCAGGATTCTCCCAAACCCACAAAAACCCCACCGCCGCCGTCAACGTCGTCATGAACTCAGGCAAAGTCGACCAGCACCTCGCCGATGCCATCGCCGCCCTCGCCAGCGGCGCCGTCGCCGAACTCAACGCCGCCGACGTCGCCGTCATCGATTCTCGCGCCGGTCGCCTCTGGAACGTCGGCGAAGAGGACGACTACGCCCCCGGCGACTATCTCGAACAGGTCCGAAATCACGAACGTCACTACCAGGCGAAGATCGCCCAATCCCTCAGCTTCATCCGCGGACTCATCGTCTCGGTCAACGTCGAACTCGATCCCGATCGCAAAGAAACCGAAACCGTCACCTTCAACAAAGACACAAGCGTCGAACTCCTCGAAACCGAACGCGCCACCACCTCAAACACCTCTGACACCGAATCCGCCGGAGAAGCCGGCGCTCGGCCCAACACCGCACTCAACATCGCCGGCTCCGGCGCCTCAGGCTCAGAATCCACCTCAGAAGAACGCGAAGCCAGCTACGTCCCCCACGCCGGGTCCATGCACGAAAGAGTCGTCAAAGTTCCCGGACTCCCCGAACGCGTCAGCGCCACCGTCCACATCCCCCGCGACTACCTCGTCGCCCGGTTCCGCCGCGCCAACGACGACGATCAGGCCCAGCCCGACGATGCCGCCCTCAAAGCCCTCGCCGATCTCGATTTCAAAGACAAAATCACCCCCCTCATCGCCGCCAAGAACCCCGGCACCGTCATGGTCGGTCTCTACGCGCCCATCGATCCCAACGCCGCTTCCGACGCCGCCCAATCCGCCACCGCCGGATTCCTTGCCGGGGGTTACATCAAATACGCCGGCCTCGGCGCACTCGTCATCACCTCGCTCGCCATGATGCTCATGATGGTCCGCAAGGCCGCCCGTCCGCCAAAACTTCCCGACCCGCGCGAACTCGCCGGCCTCCCGCCTCAGCCCGGCGACGACTCCCCCATCATCGGCGACGCCGCACAGGCCAGAAGCGCACTCACCGGCATGGAACTCACCGACGCCGACGTCAGAAACCGCCAGGTCACCGAACAGATCTCCGCGATGGTCAACGATCAGCCCGACGAAGTCGCCCGGGTCCTTGGACGTTGGATCGAAAGAGAGGAATAACCCCAAACCCGCGGCGCGTTCGCGCGCCGCGCTATACGGAACGCAACCATGGCAAAGGTCGCAAAACAATTCAACGATGTCGACGAGCTCACCGGCGTGCAGAAAACCGCCGTACTCCTCCTCGCACTCGGTACCGACACCGCCGCCGTCATCACCTCAAGAATGAATCAGGACACCGTCGAGTTCCTCGCCCGCGAACTCGCCTCCATCGGCACCGTCAACCCCCGCGTCAGAAACGCCGTCGTCGATGAGTTCTATTTCACCGTCATGGCCTCCGCCTGGGCCACCGAAGGCGGTCTCGACTACGCCACCGACCTCCTCCGAAAGTCCGTCGAGCCCGAAGTCGCCGAGCAGATCATTCAACAAATCTCCCGGCAGGTGCAGCGCACGCCTTTCTCCTTCCTCCAGAAGGCCGAAAGCGACAACCTCCTCACCTTCATTCAGGACGAACACCCCCAGACCATCGCCCTCATCCTCTCGCATCTCTCTCACACCAAGTCCGCCGAAATCCTCGGTGGCCTGCCCACCGACAAGCAGGTCGAAGTCGTCCGCCGCATCGCCAACATGGAACAGACCAACCCCGAGGTCATCCGCGAAGTCGAAGAGGGACTTGAAGCGCGACTCTCCAGCATGCTCATGCAACGATTCGAAAAGGCCGGAGGCGTCGAAACCATCGCCGAAGTGCTCAACCTCGTCGATCGCACCACCGAACGCGGCATCATGGACGGACTCGAAACCGACAGCCCCGACCTCGTCGAGGAAATCCGCCGACTCATGTTCGTCTTCGAGGACATCGGACTCGTCGACGAACGCGGCATCCAGGCCGTCCTCAAGGAAGTCGACAACGACGAACTGTCCCTCTCCCTTCGCACCGCCTCCGACGAACTCAAGCAGAAAATCTTCCGCAATATGTCCGAACGCGCCGCCGAACTCATCAAGGAAGAAATGGAGTTCATGGGCCCCGTCCGTCTCTCCGACGTCGAGGCCGCACAACAACGCGTCGTCGACATCGTCCGCCGACTCGAAGAAGCCGGCGAAATCATCGTCGATCGCGGCGGCAGCAGTGAACTCGTCGTCTAGCCGCCACAGGATGCTCACATGACCCTCATCAAGGCCGCCAACACCGCGCAGCTCACAAAGGACGCCGTCGTCCTCGACTTCACGGATCTGCGCCGACAGGCCGACGACATCCTCCAACACGCTCGCGCCCACGCCGCCCAACTCATCGCCCAGGCTCAACACGACGCCGCGGAAACCCTTCAGAAAGCCAACACCGACGGCCACGCCCAGGGACTCGAAGCCGGCCGCGCCGAAGGGCTCGCCCAGGGACGCGCCGAAGGACACGCACAAGCCCTCACCCAGCAGGCCGAAACCCTCCAGCAGCTCACCGACGCTTGGACCCAGTCACTGCAACACTGGGACGAACATCGTCGCGCCCTGCTCACCGATGCCTCCCAGTCCCTGCTCACCCTCGCCCTCGCGCTTGCCGCCCGCATCGTCAAGCGCGTGCCACAAGTCGATCCCACCGTCGTCACCGATCAGGTCGAAGCCGCGCTCGCCTACATCGCGCGGCCCGCCGATGCCGCCGTCCACATCAATCCCGACGACCGCCCCGTCCTCACCGAAGCCCTGCCCGACCTCATCGCCCGGTTCCCGCAGGTCCGGCACGCCGATCTCATAGACGATCCCCAAATTGAACGTGGCGGCTGCGTCATCCACTATGGCTCCGGCCAAATCGATGCCCAGCTCAACGAGTTGCTCGACCGACTCACCGAAACCCTCTTGCCCACCGACCCCGTGTCGCCCGACGCCGCCCAGCCCCAGCCCACCAACGAGGAGCCGCCCGCCGCATGATGCTCCTCAGCGACACAATCCGCCGAGTCGACGCCCTCCACCTCGTCGAACTCACCGGCACCGTCGCCGAAGTGCGCGGCCTCACCCTCCGCGTCGCCGACCTCCCCCTCCCCGTCGGCGCCATCGTCGAACTGCCCACCGCCAAACAACCCATCGTCGGCGAAGTCGTCGGCTTCGATCGCGATCTCACCGTCGTCATGCTCATGGGATTCACCCAGGGCATCCGCCGCGGCGCCCCCGTTCGCGGCGCTGAATCCACCGGCGCCGCGCCCGTCGGCCTCAACCTGCTCGGCCGTATCGTCGACGCCCTCGGCCAACCCATCGATGGCAAAGGACCCATCACCGAAACCGTCGGCTACCCCACCCAACCCCCCGCCGTCGATCCCCTCGACCGCGTCATCATCGATCAACCTCTCGGCACCGGCGTCCGCGCCATCGACACCCTCCTCACCGTCGGCCTCGGCCAGCGCGTCGGCATCTTCTCCGGCCCCGGCGTCGGCAAAAGCTCACTCATCGCCCAGATCGCTAAACACACCGAGGCCGACGTCTCCGTCATCGCCCTCGTTGGTGAACGCGGGCGCGAGGTCCGAGACTTCATCGACCGCACCCTCGGCCCCGAAGGCCTCGCCCGAAGCGTCGTCGTCGTCGCCACCGGCGATGAACCCGTGCTCCGACGTGTCCGCGCCGCAACCTACGCCCACTGCGTTGCCGAATTCTTCCGCGACCAGGGCGCCAATGTCGTCCTGCTCATGGATTCCGTCACCCGATTCTGCCAGGCCCAGCGCCAGATCGGCCTCGCCGCCGGAGAACCGCCCGCCACCAAGGGCTATCCCCCCAGTGTCTTTGCCCTGCTCCCATCACTGCTCGAACGCGCTGGCCGAAGCCGTGCCGGCTCCATCACCGGCTTCTACGCCATCCTCGTCGAAGGCGATGACCTCACCGAACCCGTCTCCGACGCCGTCCGCGGCATCCTCGATGGTCACGTCGTCCTTTCCCGTGATCTCGCCGCCCGCGCGCACTGGCCCGCCATCGATGTCCTCGATTCTGTCAGCCGTGTCGCCAACGACGTCATCGACGACACCCACAGCGCCGCTCGCGATCAGGTCGTCCGCCTCATCAGCGACTTCCGCCAGATCGAAGACCTCGTCAACATCGGTGCCTACGCCCAGGGCGCCAACCCCGAGTATGACCTCGCCATCGCCGCCCACGATGAAATCGACGCGCTCCTGCAGCAGCCTCTCACCGATCACGTCACCTTCGATGAATCCAAATCCCAACTGCTCCAGCTCGCCATCCGTCTCGGTGCCGCTCAGCAGCAGTTACAACGCAACGCGCAAAATCCGCCGCCCGTCGGCGTCCCCGCCGCCGCCAACTGACCCGGAGTAATCGCGTATGGCACAATTTAAGTTCACCCTTAACACCGTCTTACAGCACCGCCAACGCATCGAAGACCAGTGCCAGCGGGACTTGGCCCGCCTTTTGCGGCAACAGCTAATACTACAAACACAGGTCCAGTCCCTGCAGCAGACCATCGTCGACGACAAGCACGATCTCGCCGACGCCCTCAACGGACCTGTCAACGTCGATCGCGTGCGGCGACACGGCGCACATGTCAATCATGTCACCGTGCGCGTCCAGCAGATTATCGGGCAGTTGGTCGTCCTCAAACGCAAGATCGACCAGGCCCGACAGGAACTTGCCCAGGCCGTGCAGGATCGAAAAGCCTTACAGGTCCTTCACGACCGGGAATTCAGCCGCTGGTCACAACAGATCAAGCGGCGCGAAACCGCGGAACTCGACGAGCTCGGATTGCAGAGCTACGTCAGGCAGCAGCGTGAGCAGGTGGCATGAAATCCTTCTGGCAGGTCATCTCGTTGCTCAGCGTCATTCACGTGATCGCCGCGCTCGGATTTGTCGGATACCTCGCCGCCACCAACCGCATCAATCGCGATCGCCTCGAACAAAGCGCCGAAATCTTCCGACTCACCGTCGCCGAGCAACTCCAGGCCGAGCAGCAGGCCCAACTCGAAGCCGATGCCGCCGCCGATCCCGCCTCGACCGACAAACTCACCGACTTCATGTCCACCGAACAACGACTCGACGCCGATCGGCGCCAACAGAGCATCGCTCGCCAGCAGATCGCCCTCGCCCGCTCCGACATCCAGTCCCGCGCCCAAAGCGTCGAACTCGCTCGCGAGCAGCTTCAGCGCCAGCAACTCCAGTTCATCGAACGCCAACGCGCCTTCGATCAGCGCGTCCAGGAATGGCAACTCGCCCGCAGCGATGAAGGCTTCAAACAAGCCGTCGCCCTCTACGAACAGCTCCCCCCCAAGCAGGTCAAGCTGATGTTCAACGCCCTCATCGATGATGCCGCCGACATCGATCAGGTCGTCCAATACCTCGCCGCCATGCAACCTCGAAAGGCCTCCGCCGTACTCAGCCAGTTCAAGCAACCCAGCGAAGCACGCCGCGCCGCAGAACTCACCGAACGACTCCGCAACGCCGGCACCGAACTCGCCAGCGCCAGGGAGGTCAACCCATGATCGTCGAGAACGCCAAGCTCTTTATCACCAACCCCGTCGAGCCCGTCGCGCCCCCGGCCAACCCCACCGAAGGCGACGGCTTCAATCAACTGCTCGAATCCCTCCGCACCCCGACCGACGATAGCAATGGGGGGGCTCTCGGCGCCATCGAGCCGCGCGATCGCAATCGCCGCGATCAACCCGACGACGACGCATCCCGCCAATCCGAGCCACGTAACGAATCCCCCGATGCCGCCGAACGCGCGGACGCCGCCGCGCCCACCGACCGTGACACGTCCGCCGACGAATCAGATCAGCCCGCCGAGACCAACTCCGAAGATCAGAACACCGAGCCTGTCGCCGCCGAACCCACCGGCCGCGACGCCGAGAAACCCGCCGATACAGAATCCGACGCCGCCGATTCAACCGACATCAGCGCCGCCTCCCAATCCGTCCAGGTCGCAAAGCCCGACGCCGCCGACCCTCTCCGTCTGATCGTCCCTCGCGACCCCGCGCCCAAACAAGCGCAGCCCACCCAACCGCAAACCGAGACCGTCGTCTCCAATCAGGCCGCCCAGCGCGCCGCCGCCGCGACCGCCCAATCCGTCACGCCCCAAACGAACACCGCAACCCCCGAAACGCAGACCAACGCGCAAAATGCGCCGAACACCGCGCAGGAATCGGTCCGGCGCGCCCCCGTCGCCGAAGTCCAGCCCCAGGCCCGCCCTCAGCCACAAGCCCAACCGACCGATGCGCGCACCGCCAATCAGGTCGCGCCCCAGCCGACGTCCCGCGATTCAGAAACCGAATCCGCCCGGCCCCGCACCCCCGCGCCCACGCCCGTGCAGTCCAGCCCCATTCAGGACCGCTCCGACCAACCCGCCTATCGCGACTCCGCCAACCGGGACGCCGCCCAGCGCGACACCGCCGACCCCGACACCCGCCGATCGAACGCGCCCCAGACGCGGCAACTTCCCGCCGACGCCCAGGTCACCGTCGAGCGTCCCGCGCCCCGCGCCAATCAGGCACTCGATCAGCCCGCCCGTCCCGACGCCGCCGCGACGCCCGATCAATCCGCCCGCGCCGCGCTCGCCACCATCACCAACACCGAATCTGCCACACCGACCACCACCCAGATCGCCACCGACAACCCCGACGCCGCATCCGCTGCCCGCGCCGCCTCGCAATCTTCC
>NYZD01000137.1 GCA_002685935.1 Planctomycetaceae bacterium
CGCCGACGGAGCCGACGAAGGCGGACAAGCCGACTGAACAACCTGCCGCCGCGGCCGACGCAGAGGCGGCCATGGCCGCGCAACGCGAGGCGATGATGGCCAAGCGACGTGAGGCCCTTGAAGCAGCACGGCGGCGCCTGGCCGAACAACACGCCGATGGGGTGGTCATCGAAGGTCCGATCATGGTCACACCCGAAGGAGAATCGCCATGAAGCTAACCCCGCGTGATCGTCGGACGATTCTCTTGGGTGTCATCGCGCTGGCGGCGATTGTGGTTGTCCGCTTCGTCGGCATGCCCTGGCTGGATCACTGGCGCGCGGCGCGCGACCAGCGTGAAGCGACCTTGGTGACGATGCGTTCATTGAATGCCGACCTGCAGAAACACGACCGGGAAACGAGCGCTCAGGCACGGATCTACGGCGATGGGATATACCATCCACTGGAGGATCTGGAGCACACGCGCCTTCGATTCCTCAAGACGCTTCAGGCGCTCAGCAAGAACGGCGGGGGCGGGCTCCAGATGACCCCGGCGGGTGTGAGCCGATCGCGCGAGGTGCCCGGCGTGGTCTTCGTGAATTACAAGGTCAAGGGCGGGTGCAATCCGGCCTCGCTGGCGAAGCTACTCGACCAGATGCGCAACTCCGAACAGTTGATCATCGTCGACGATTTGAAGATGACCACGCCCGATCGCAAAAAAAAGGGCAAGCTGCAGGTGGAGATGACCCTCTATACACCGGCCTTGCGGGAGGATGAGTCATGAGTCACCTCGCCCGTTTGAAACCCTCAGCCATGCCGGAATGGGCGCTGTATGCCGCGGTGGTCGTGGTGTTGATTCTGACGATTGCTCGACTGGCATCGATGGTGTCGGTGCACGACGAGTTTGACGACGTGCACACGCGTCTCGTGGCGCTGGACCCGCCGCCGCCGGAGGAACCGGTGGATGATGAGGCGGGCGAGGACGGTAAGGAAAAGAAAGACGAGAAGCCGACGGAGAAGAAGTTCGAGCCGGACCCCGCGGTAGCCCGCATCGGCAAGACGACCGCCTTCGTCGTGAAACCAAAGCCGTCGTTCAGCGCGACCTTGCAGGGCATCCTCGGCGACGACGCGTACATCAGCGGCAAAGCGGTGAAGGTCGGGGGCAGCGTGGCGGGCGGGACGCTGAAAGTGATCGGCCCGGACTACGTGGAGATCGAATGGAAGGGCGAGAAGAAGACGCTCTACGTGTTCGGCAAGGGCGGGATCAAGAGCGTGCCGGGCAAGCCCAAGGAAAAGCCCAAGAAGGAAGAGCCGAAGCCAGCCGCGCCCAAGGTGGAGCCCGAAGCCAAGGCGCCGGAGCCGGCCACATCCACGTCCCGCGATGACATCGAACTGCCTGAGGGCTGGACGTGGGAAATGGTCGAAGAGGCGCGCAAGGAATGGAAGAACATGTCGGCCGAAGAGCAAAAAGAGGCCCTCGAAGAGGTGCCCGAGGAATACAAATATCTGATCCCTCTGTTAACTGAATGATGAAATGAGATCATGATGCATACGCCACACAAGCGATCGACAACCAGTTCACCTTGGCTGCTCGTCGCGCTGATCGGCTTGGTCGTGACCATCGCTGCGGGACAGGAGCGCGGTGCGCGGCAGGCCGTCACTGAGGCCAAGGCAGAGACCGGCGATGAGGCCAAAGCCGTCGAGCCCACCGCGAGCGCAGACGCCGCAAGCGCCGCCGCGAAACCAGAGGGCGACGCGGCGGCCAAGACCGATGCGGCCAAGACGCCCGAATCCGCGGCCGGCGCCGAAGGTACGGACGCCGCGGCCGCAAGCGCCGAAGGCGATGGCGCCGAAGCGGGCGAGGCCAAAGAACCCGAAGAGCCCGCGCCCGAAGAAATGGCCATCGCGTTCAAGGACATGCAGTTGGAGAAGCTCGCGAAGTTCTTCAGCGAAAAGCTCGGCAAGCCGGTGATCCCTCATGAATCGGTCAAGGGCAAGAAGATCACCATCATCTCCGCCGAGAAGCGGCCTCTGGCCGAGGGGTTGCGCCTCATCGCCGACGCGTTGCGCCAGATCGGCGTGATCATTCAGGAATACCCGAATCGCATCGAGTTTCTGCCCATCGATCAGTTGCCCCGGTTGGCCCGCCCGGTCATCGGGCCGGACGAGTTGGTCGCGGACGTCGAAGACAAGTCGCAGATCGTGGACAAGATCTTCGCCGTCGAGCACTACGACGTGTCCAAACTCAACACCGTGATCGTGGGCATGCTGCCCGATTTTGGGTTTGTGCTGGCGGATGCGAACGCGAACCGGCTGATCGTGACGTCGACCGTGTCGAACCTCGAACGGATCGAGGCGGTGGTGATGCAGTTGGACGTGCCGCAGGCGTCGCAGACGTTGACCAGGACGTTCGTGATCAAACACGCCGACGCCGCGGAGATCGTTTCCATCCTCAAGATCCTGATTGCCGGTAAAATGGGTCGGGGTGCGCTGGATGTCACGGGCAGTCGCGGCGGCTCGCGCGACCGCGGGCGTCCGAGTCGGGGCGGCAGCGATGAATCAGGATCGGCGACGCTCCTGATCGAAGCCAGCAAGGCCCCGATCCTGATTCGCACCGAAGTGTCGCGGAACTGGATCATCGTCGTGGCGCCGGCATCGATGATGAAACAGATCGCCGAGTGGATCGAGGAACGGGACGTGCCGCGCGACGCGGACGAGCCGTTTGAGTGGATTCAAGTCTACCATGGCGAACTGAACCAGATCGTGGAGCAACTGAGGCTGGCGGTGGAAGCGATCCCGGATAACGAGGTGCGCCAATCGGTCCGCATCGTGCCCTTCACGCGCACGCGAAAGTTGCTGGTGTACGGCTCGCAGCGGGGACGCGGCATCGTAAAGTCACTTATGGCGGAGTTGGACGTCGATGTGTCGGAGTACAAGCAGGTCAAGGAGTTTGAGCTGAAGCACACCACGGCCGAGAAGGTCGAGGAGAAGATCAACGATCTGTTCGGCGACGGGTCGTCCAACACGGGGGGCTATTACTCGTATTACTATTACCGCTACCGTTCCTCCCGCACCGAGGAAGCGGTCAAGATAACGACGGATTCGCAGCGCAACACCATCACCGTGATCACCGACGCCGACAAGATGAAGCAGATCGAGGAGTTGATCCTCACCAAGTGGGATCAGCCGCTGAACATTGAGGACATTCAGCCAAAGATCTACACGCTGATCTACACCGACGCGCTTCAGGTGCAGGAGATCCTGGAGAGCATGTTCACCGAGAGCACGACCAGCTCCAGGTATTGGTGGGACCCGGTGGAGACGACCACGCCGGTGGGCCCGCTGTTCGGGCAATTCAGCTTCCAGGCGATCGAGGAATCGAACCGGCTGATCGTGACGACCAAATCGCGGGCCAACTACAAAGTCATTGATGACATGCTCGCAGAGATCGACCAGCCGCAGGAGGCGGGTCTGCCCGAGGTGGTCCCGCTGCGGCACGCGAACGCCGAAGATCTGGCTGAACAACTCAACGCACTGCTGAGTCTGGAGGGGACAACTGCAGAGATCCTGCGATCGCGACGCGGTCTAACGGTCGTCCCAGTGACTTCAGGTTCCGGTTCAAGCGGCTCTTCGGGGAGCGGCGGCGCCGAAGAGGAAGCCCGGGGCGATGCGATGACGTTCTGGTGGTCGAAGGCGGGCCGGGATGATACTCAGCGATCCATCAGCAACTTGATCGGGAAGCCACGTTTTGTCCCGGTCAATCGGATGAATGGCATCATGGTGTTGGCGCCGCGCGGCTACCTGGAACCGATCATGGAATTGATCGAAGAGTTAGATCAGCCCGGCCGCCAGGTCGTGATCCACGCGATCGTCGCCGAAATCCAGCACACCGACGAAATGACGCTGGGGCTGCGCATCGCGTCGGATCCATCGATCCTCAGCGATGCGCGGCTGATCGATCAGTCGATCGCGGGCCGGGTGGATGTCGATATCGTTGAGGACTTCGGGGTCGGCGTGCTCTCGGCGGGAGTCGATATGAACGTGCTGATCAATCTATTGATGAAGAAACTGAACCTGAAGATTCTTCTGGAGCCAAAGATCTATACCGCGGATAACCAGGAGGCGGTATTCTTCGACGGTCAGGACGTGCCGACGGCGACGAGTCGGCAGACGTCTCAGGAAGGAACTGCGATTACTCAGTCCGTCCGTCAGAATCCGGTAGGCACGCGACTGCAGGTACGACCGCATATCACGCAGGACGGCGAGGTGGATCTGCGGGTGAACCTGGAGATCTCGCGCATCGCCAGCGGGCAGACATTGTTCGGTAACTTCATCTTCGATCGGCGCGAAACCACGACGCACGTGATCGTCAACAACGGCCAAACGGTGATGATCAGCGGCATTGTGCGACAGGAGGATTTCGACGAAGTGCGCAAGCTGCCGGGGCTGGGCGATCTTCCGCTATTGGGTCCGCTGTTCCGTAGCACCGACCGGGCGGTTCGCAACCGCGAACTGGTTGTGTTTATCACGCCGACCGTGATCGAGTCCGGTGGCGATCATGAGCAGATGCGCAGCGATCAGAACGCGACCTGGGTGGAACACGTGCGTGACGCCATGGGCGATGGTCGACAGCAGTGGAATACAGATGAAAACGACAGCGATGCGGAGACTGACGCGTTGATCGATGAGCAGGAAGGCAATGAGTAATGCGTGCGGCTGTCACGTGTGGCGTGATCGTACTGTGCACGATGCATTTGGCCGGCGACACCGGGCGGGATCGTGAAGCGGCGGAGGAAGTGAACACCGGCGCGATTCGGAGCGTCAGCCACCGTTCGGTACGTGTCCAGGGCGTGGCGCAGTACGTGGCGCCGATTCCCAATGCGCGGCTTCAACTGCCCGTCGTGTCCCCGGACGGCATCTGGGTCGCATGCCAGCAACGTCAGATTGAATCACCCCAACCGGCCATCGACAGCCTGATGACCGGGCGTGGTCTTGAAGCCGTGTCATTATGGTTTCAATCGACCGTCGACCCCAGTTTCCCGCCGCGCCGCGTGGCCGATCGTGGCGCATGTTGGGCGAAATGGTCGCCCAACAACAAGACGTTGCTGTTCGTCGCATACGATGAGGATGACAACTGCACGATCCGACTGCATGATGTCGCCGCCAACGAGACCCGACGACTGGGCACGGGCATGCGACGCATGATGATGCCCGCGATGCACGTCGCTTCGGACCGCGTGGCGGTGGTGGGGTTCGATGATGCGCCGGCTACGGCGCGTGTCTACGTGGTTGATCTGAAGACGCGCGACGTCATGCCCGCCCCGCGGCAATCGACGAACAGCACCCAGTCGCGACCGCTCTGGCTAACCGACGGCAGCATGTATTTTCTTTCGTTGGATGGCGAGCGGGGCGCGTCGCTGATGCACTGGAAGCCGGGCCAACGTGAAGCGAGGCCCGTGCGCACGATCCATGAGAAGGAAACAACGCTGTATGACAGCATGATCATGTTTCACGGCGTGCCCCGGCCGCTAAGTCCGGGAGAGCAGCAACTGATGTACTTCGACCTTGCGCAACGGCGCTTCCGGACGCTTCCGATCAAGGCTTCCGGGGATACGCCGCTGCAATCCGGCTATGCGGTGGCCATGTGGCACGGCGCAGGCCACGTGCTCGCGGGCAGAGAGACGTCGCTGGACTTGATTCAGCTTCCAAATGACGCTTCGGACGGACCCGACGCCCCGCGCCGAACACGCGTGTTGGATGCCACGTGGGCGCCGGTATGGTCGGACCCGGTCGGGCAACAGGCAATGCTCGTGGGCCGAACGCCGGATCCGAACCGGTTCAACCTCGTGCGGATGTATCTGATTTCAGGTCAGTAGGGGCGCTCAGATCTTGAGTTCGCCCGACTCCAGCATGTAATCGATGCTCTCGTAATAGATCTGCTCAGTGGTGTAGCGCGGGTTGTAGCCGAGCAGGCGCTCGCCTTGGGCGATGCTGGCGCAGGGAGAGTGGCTGGCGTGCTCGTGGATGATGCCGAACGAGGCGGCGCTGACGTGTTGCTTCATTTCCGCCATCGGCACGTACTTCAGATTCGGCTCCTTGCCGAAGAACCCCGCGACACACCGGCAGCACTCGGTCAGCGACAGCGCGTACTTGGTAACGGCGCTGAAGCTTTCACCAATCGCGGCCCCACGGTGATCCATGGCGCGCTCGAAGAGCTGGGCGACGTCGTCGCCGTGCACGTGATGGATGGTGGCGTTGCCGTAATCGGGCAGGAAGACTTCCTTTCCCGTGGCGAGCTTTTCGTAGACGCCGACCCCGTCGCGCGATCCCTGCGGATCGATCGGCAGCCACTTGCGGCCGGAGATGTGGCCGGGGTGGATCATCGTCGCGGGGAACCCGTTGCGGTGGTATTGCTCGAGCAGGTCGGATTCGATCTGGGCCTTTTTGATGCCGTAGTCGGTGTTGGGCCGGCGGGTGAACCACTCTTCATAGGGGGCGCGGGTGGTCGGGCCGTACGCCCAGACCGTGCCGCAATGGATGAAGTGGCTCACGCGGCCGGCGAAGGCCTCCATCATGATCTGATTCTGATCCGGTGAATAGGCGATCAGGTCCATGACGACGTCCACGTCGACCGCGGCCATCCGCTTGCCCCACGCGCCGGACTTCTCGTCTTCCACGCGGTCGGCATTGATCCATTCGACGGCGGGCCAGCCGAGCCGCGGATCGGTGTACTGCGGCTCGGAACGACGCGCGACAACAATGACCTCATGGCCGCTCATCACGACACGGGGCACGAGGTAGCTGCCGATGTGTCCGGTGCCGCCCACAACAAGAATCTTCATAGCGTTGACTCCGATGCACTGCCGATTGGGATGAGGTGATGTTCGGCGCCGGGCGCGATTCAACCGGCGCGCGATTCTTCCTGCAACTCGTACAGGGACTTGGATTTCTTCTTGTACCGGGGGATGGGAAACTCGGTCATGGTGAAGCGGGCGGTGTCAGCCAGTTCGCCGCGAATGACGTAGGACGTTTCTTCCGGAGCCGACTGAGTCATCTCGGCGCAGTAAAGCGGGTAGGCGTCGGCCGCCCGGTAACTGAGAATCAACGTGCGTCTGGGCCGATCGGACGTATTCGTGATCGACGCATGGGGCGTCATGCAGTTCATATAGATGATCGTGCCGGCCTTGCCTTCGACGGGCACGGCGGTGGATTCATCGACCGGCTCGGTGACCCTTCCCTGGAAGTAACCGTCGACGGTGTGGTTGAGCAGGGGCTCGCCCTGCACGCCGGGGATCACCTGCAGGCAACCGTTGTCGGCGGTGGTGTCGTCGAGATAGAGCAGCGCCGCCAGAGAATCGCGATTGGTCAGCGGGTAATAGGCGAGGTCCTGGTGCCATTCGACGACGCTGCCCACACGTCCGGGCTTCATATTGATTTTGCTGTAGTGGAAGATGAGATTGTGGCCGAGCAGTTGTTGGATCTCATCGAGCAGGGCGTCGGACTCGGCATAGTTGCGGAACACTTCGTAGTGCTGGCAAGGCTCGTAGATGCGACGCACTAGCGTACCGTCTGGTTTCTGGTCCGGCTCCATCTCCATGCGGGTGTCGTCATGATGGGCCAGCGTATTGCCATCGCCGATGCGATCGATCTCGGCGATGAAGGCGGCGACCTCATCGGGCGACAGGAAATCCGGCTGAACGGTGTGTCCGTCACGGTAATATTGGTCAGTCTGCTGCCAGGTCAACATGGGCGATGGCTCCGAAGGGGCGAATGGTCAATACGTGAATATAGTATAACCCCGGTCGACGGGGGAGGGCGCGGCCGGTGACGGACGCGTTAGAATGGCTTGCTCCGCGGCGAGGATGACCCGCCGAACCATATGAGGCAGAATGGCATGTTGAACGCCGAACAGTTTCAGACCTTTCATGACAACGGATATGTGATCGTGGACGACGTGCTGTCGGCTGACGAGGTGCGCCACATGGTCGGCGCCCTTGAATCGATCGAGCGGGCCGGCGATCACGGCGACATCGGCATCAGTTGGTCCGACCAGACCGTCACGACGATTCAGACGTTGCCGATGCTGTCCGGATTGCTGCCGAGGTACCTTCAATTTCGACCGATCGTGGAAATGGTCGAGCAACTGGTGGGCTCGAAGCTCCGCGCGACGGGCGGGCTGATGCTGGATAAGGACCCCAAAGCCAATTGGGACATCGGCTGGCATCAGGACACGGGCATCTACGTCAAGGCGATACCGCAGGGCGAGCCGGACGACGTGCGCGCAGGGCTGCCGGTGTTGAGCACGAAGAACATGGAACTGGGGCGGAACGTGACGTGTCGGCTGGCGCTGGATGATTCGTCACCTCAGACCGGCGGACTTTACGTGCTGCCCGGCTCACACAAATCGAATCTGCAGCCGAAGGGGGACGTCAAAGAGAGATTTGCCGAAGTGAAGGGCGTCCCCACGACGCAGAAGGCCGGTTCGGTGTTGTGCTACTGCCCGCTGCTCTTGCATCGCAGTGAAAAGAGCGTGTTGGAGACCGGCCGGCGTCGCGTGCTGGTGGCCCAATACGGCCCCGCGGACCTGACGCTGCCCGACACCGAGTGTTACCCGTTCCCTCAGCCCGTGCCACTGACCGCGGTCGATTCATTGGTCGCGTAGCCGCATCCAGTCATTCGCCGAACGACCACAGCGTCAGCGCGGTCTTGCCCAGCACCCACTCCAGGTCGGCGGGGCTGAAGCATTTCATTTCATCGCGCACGGCCGTCAGCGTTTGCCCGTACTCAGCGTTGGCCAGGCAGACCGGCCAGTCAGTGCCGAACATGATGCGCCGCGGCCCGAACGTCTGGTACACCTCGCTGACCAGATCGTGCGTGTCGATCCACGGATAGCCCTGCTTCGAGATCGACCACGTGTGACTGATCTTGACCGTCACGTGATCGTGGTCCGCCAGGGCCATCAGGCTCTTGCGGCCCGCGGCATCATCCGGATGCACGTCGGCCATGTGATCGATCACGACATCCAGATCGCCGTGGCGCTCCAGCAGCGGGACCAGATCGTTCAACCGGGACGGCTGAGTCAGCAGCAACAGCGGCACACCCAACTCCTGCGTGCGCGCGAACAGCGGATCCATGAGCGGGCCGGTAAACCAATCGCCCGCCGCATCGGCGCCGGGGCTGAGTCGCACGCCGCATATGCCGTGGTTCAACACCCAGTCGCTGGCATGATCGGGAGCGTCGGGGTCCTCCGGATTGACCCGCCCCACTGCCATCAGCCGATCCGGGTACTGTTTGGCCACGTGCGCGATGTAGCTGTTGTCCCAACGGTAGTAGATCACCTGCACGAGCACCGTCTTCTCGATGCCGTGGGCGTCCATCAACTCGAGTAGCATCTCCGGCGTGCGGTCCTCGGCGGGCGGGTTGGTCGTCTCCGCCGCCCAGGGGAATGCCGGATCGTTCTTCCATACGTGGACGTGAGGATCGATGATGCGCACGGTTCAACTCCTCGATGCCGGCCGCGGATCGGCGCGGCGATTAGCGCAGGCCCAGTTTCTTGAGATGGCCGGACATCATGTCATACGCGATCTGCGCCTTCTCAATGCGCATGTGCGGGAAAGTCTCGGTGGAGATGTTGCCGTCGAATCCGCATTTGCCCAACGCCTTGGCAAACGGCACGAAGTCCAGCTCGTCATCGTCGTCACCGGGGATCACAAATTCCTGATAGGGATACATGCCCTTGACGCCCTTGATGTGGCAATGCTTGGCGCGGGCGGCGAAGCGTTCGGTCACCGCCCCGATGTCGCTGCCAAGGTGGTAGAAATTGGTGATGTCGATCAACGGCCGCAGCGCATCGGAACCCACGTGCCGCATCAGCAGGTCAACCTTGTCTTCAGTGTCGATCGTCTGGGCTTCGTGATTGTGGATGTTCACGGTTAGGCCCATGGTTTCGGCCCGGGCGCAGATGGGTTTGAGCACGTCGATCAGCAGCTTCCACGCGAAGGTGTCGCCGTCGGCCCCGCCGTAGCCGCTCAGGAAGTTCACGCCGCTGCCGCCCAGGGCCGCCGCGACCTCCAGCAACAGCGTGTAATGATCGACCGCCTTTTGCTCGGATTCGACCGCCAGCGAATAAAGGCCCGGCCCGGCAAACGGATTGATGACCGAGGTCGTCAGCCCGTGGTCGGCGATCTGCTTGGCGACATCTTTGAGCAGAGCGTCGGTCACTTCGTCCGACGGAATGTGAGCCTCGGGGCCGCACATCATCTCCACCGTGTCGTATCCGGCATCCGAAACAATTTTGAGCACCTGATCGAGCGGCAAGTCCCGCATGCCGCCGGCGTGGTAGGAAAGACCAATCATGATGAGCTGCGCCTCCGCAAAAGGGTCAATGGATTTCAGACGCCCCACATGCTCGCAGATTTGGGCGCCGGCGGCCAGTCGGCCGGCGCGGGCCGATGCACGCCCCACGCCACGCCCTGGTCATCGGCTCATGTTATGATTTGGTGCCCAGATCCGACGGAGGAACGACGTGCCGCGCATCGACGAACTTCAAACCATCGGCCGACAGGGCCTGACCGTCAGCCGAATGGGGCTTGGCTGCGCGTGCCTCGGTAATCTCGGCTCACGGGTCGATCAACAGGACGTCCACGACACCGTTGCCGCGGTCTGGGAAGCCGGCGTCCGTTATTTCGATACCGCGCCGCTGTATGCCTATGGATTGAGCGAGACGCGCATCGGCGCCGCCTTGTCGAGATACAACCGTGACGAGTTGGTGATCTCGACCAAGGTGGGCCAGATGCTTGTACCGTACACACCCGGTCCATCGGACCCCAAGCGCGATGCCGCCATCCCGCCGTTCATCAATGAGTTTGATTACTCGCGCGACGCGGTTCAGCGCTCGATCGAGGGTAGCCTGGAACGCCTGCAGACCGACCGAATCGACATCGTGTTGATTCACGATCCCGACGGCGGCGTGAGCGTCGAGCAGGACGCCGACCCCTATTCCAGCAGTCACTTCGATCAGGTGATGGCCGAGGCCTACCCCATGCTGGATGACCTGCGCAGCCAGGGCGTGATCAAGGCACTGGGCGCCGGCATGAATCAGTGGCAGATGCTCCACGACTTTGCTCTGGCCGGGGACTTTGACTGCTTCCTGCTCGCCGGGCGTTACACACTGTTGGAACAGGACTCGCTGCACACGCTGCTGCCGGTGTGCCTCGAAAAGGGCATCCGCATCATCCTCGGCGGGCCGTTCAATTCCGGTATTCTCGCAACCGGCGCCGTCGAAGGCGCCACGTATTCTTACAAACCCGCGCCGCCGCAAGTGATGCAGCGGGTCAGCCGTATCGAGGCGGTGTGCGCCCGGCATGATGTCCCCCTCGCCGCCGCCGCGTTGCAGTTCCCGTTCGGCCATCCCGCCGTCGCCACGATCATTCCCGGCATGGAATCCGTCGCCAAAGTTCACGCAAACGTTCAGCACATGCAGCACCCAATCCCCGCGGATCTCTGGGCGGAGTTGAAAAGCGAATCGCTGCTCGACGGCGATGCGCCCTTGCCCGGCGCGTAGCAAGGGGGTGAGCCTCCGGGATCCGCCATCCGCATCCCGCGATGGGGTGAATCACACGCCCCGGCGGGTCAGTGCCCGACTATTTCCGCCGGAGCCATGAGAATCACCAGGCCAGGAGTTGCCATGAAGGATAGGGGCAAGCGTCACCTGCCACGCCGCATTCTCGTGGGCGCGGAGTGCGCCCCGCCGGAGCGACTGGCCGCTTGCGAATTGCACGAACACCTCAAGCTCCTGGGCATCGACGCCCCGGTGGTCGAAGCAGATCGCGCCGACAGGCGCGATGACGCATCGATCTGTCTGGGCGCCGCGCTGCTGCCCGCACGCGCCACCGATGCCCTTGCCCGTGTGCGTGACGACGGCTTCCTGCTCTATAGGAGAAGCGACACGATCCACGTCGCCGCGCGCCTGCCGCGCGGCGTCCTGTTCGGTTGCTACCAGTACCTCGAATCTCTGGGTGTCCGCTGGCCGGAACCCGGTCAACCGGCGGAACTGACGCAACGAACATTCGAGTTGCCCACCCGACCCGCCGCCGGTGTCGACAACCCCGACTTTCGCACCCGAGGCAACAACTGCTACTGCCCCACCAATGCCCGTGACCTGCAAACGACCCTCGAAACCATTGAATGGCTCACACGACAGCGCTGCAACCTGCACTCGCTACTGCGCGGTGATACGCCGACCCTCACCGCTTTCGACGAGTTCTGGTATGCGACCGCGGATGTCGTGCATCAGCGTGGGTGTGAATTGGCCCTCGGTTCGCACCTCACCTGGCCCGGATTGCTGATGTACGAGGATCGTGACCTGTTCGAAAAGCATCCGGAATACTTCCCGTTGCGTGATGGCCAACGTCAGCCAACCGGGCCGTATGGTCCGCCGGTCCACTACGGCCCGGACGCAATCGCTTCCCGAACCGGCAGTGGGATCAGCCTGTGCGTCTCAAACCCAAAGGTCGTGGCGTTGGTAGTTCGCAATCTGCGCAAGTTCCTCGACGCCCACCCCGAGATCGACGTGATGGGCCTCTGGCCTCCGGACACGAAGTGGGAGGGTTGCGAATGTGCAAAGTGCCGGAAGCTCGTACAGCCGGATCGCATGTGGAGCAACATTCCGCATCATGACAATCAATGGCGTGCGACGTCCGATCACCTGGCCCATCTGATCGGTCAGGTGGCGGCGGGGATCAAGAAATCACATTCAAAGGTCCGCGTGCTCAGTTGGGGTTGGTGCACGACCGAGCCCGCGCCACGGAATGTGACACCCGAGGGGCGATTTCAGTTCGATCATTTCCTTCTGCCGTGCTACACGCATCCGCTGGACTCGGATCGCTGTCTGAATCATCACATCCATCCCGAGGCCCTCAAGACGTGGGCGAAGACGAAGAACGTCGACCTCGGCTGGATCTTCGCGGGCGTGGGTTTCACAACGGTGATGGCCGAGTACCCCTTCGCCTGGCTGATCAAACGGAACGTCGAGTTCATTCGACAAATCGGCGGCAGGGCCGTGACGACCTGCCAAGAAATCGGCGAGGCCGCCAACCGCTCCGCCCGCGGCGACATGACCGACCATTACATGTTCAGTGCCTGTGGCGTGAACTACTTCGCCATGGCGCGGCTGGGCTGGAAGACCGACACGCCGCTTGAGGAACTGTACCGCGACTATGCCGAAACCCGTTTCGGTCAGGCCGCCGGCGCGTTGATCACCGATTATTACGAGCAGATCATCGAGCGCTACGAGGCCTGGGAACATTCGCAGCCCACCGAGGATTTCTACGATGTCTGGGGGGGATCGGAAATCCGCTGCCGGCCCGGATGGGAAGTGCTGCTGGACCTGCTGACCGAAGACATGATCGCACGCGCCCGCGAGCTGCTGGAAACCGCCCATCGTCGTGCCCGACGCAAACTCCACAAGCAACGTGTGCAATCCGAGCGCAACGTCTTTGAGCATACGGTCCGAATGCGCAAGATCTTCAAGATTCATCAGGCAAGACAGAAACTCGAAGAGGCGGGACTGACCGAAGAGTCCCAGAAGCTGGCCCGTGCGCAGCGAAAGATTCTCGCCGACGCAAAACGCATCGATCTGCCCAAACACCACGCCGAAACCATGATCGCCGGTGACAAATCGTGGATTGAATCGATGTGGCTGTGAACCCATAACGGGTCGGGAGTCGTTTCTTTACGCCCGCCTCTCCCTCAGCTCATCAGAAAGTCCGGACACGAATGCCGATCACAGAACAACGTGCCAGTGTGCCACTTGAGGATCGTTGCGGGTAAATCAGTGGTCGGCATTTCCGTCCCGAGCATGCGGGTGAGAATCGGTTTCTTCAGCGCCAGCGGGACAATGGTGAAGATGTGCGATGCCGACAACATCGCCGGCGTTGTCAGGCTGATCCCTTGCTCGGGAATGTAGCCGAGCGCCTTGAAGTTCGGGTCTTCACGTAGCTGCTTCTTCGACTGCTCCACCAGTTGCACAACTTTGGCCCAGCGGTCCGAGCCGAAATCGATCTGGCCCGGCTCGCACATGGCAAGGTGGCCGGACGTGCCGATGCCCTGGCAGAGGATGTCGACCGGGCCGGCGTCACGCAGCAACTGCTCGAACCGTTCAGCTTCCGCCTCCGGGTCATCGGCATCGTAACGCACCAGCTCCACGCGCTTCGGTCTGACTTTGTCGTAGAGCTGTGTCCGCGTCTGGTGGCCGCAGGTGTATTGCTCGGGCATCCGCGGATCCCAGAAATCGTCCATGTTGAAACACACCACGCGATCCCAGGCGATGTCCGCTTCGACGGCGAGCGCATCAAGGAACGTCATCTGGCTCTCGCCCGCGGCCAGGATCATGACGACATCCCGCCCTGCGCTCAACAACTCGCGCAGCGTCGTCGCCACCGCAATTGCGGCGCGGCGTCCGAGATCGTGCTCGTCGTCGCAGATCACAATGTCAGTTTTTCCGTATGCGGGCACTGCAGCCGCCTTATTGGAACTGGGGCAGGAGCCCGCGATTGGCGTCGATCAGTTCCAGCCCCATCCGACGGACGTCGCCGGCATCGAGGTCGGCGCACAGCGGGTCCGCGGCCAGGGCTTCCAGCGCCAATTCAAGGTCGCCCCGGAGGCCGGCGTCGAGAGTCATCAGTTGCACATCACAATGCGGCCGCACCATATCGGCCAGGCATTCCGGCAGCGCGCCGATGGTGATCGGCGCAAAGCCGTGCGCGTCGACACGGCCCGGCGTCTCGACGATCGCGCCGCGCGGCAGGTTGTCGATCTGCCCAATGTTCGCCAGATTGACCACATCGGTGAACGGCGTGTTTGTGACGGACGCTCTGAGGATGTCGACCGCGGTCTCTCGCGAACGTTCAAAAGGCTCACATGCACCCGATGCCAGATCCAGCGCGCGCTGCCGAGCCTTGATCTGGCCCTCCCGGCGTTGCGCGACGGTGGTGCGCTCAAGCTTGAAACGATTCTCGGCAAACGCCGCCGCAGTCAGCAGCCCGGGCAGGAACTCGGCGGTATGCCGATCCCCGGCATAGCCCAGGTAGCCGGTCCGGCGGTAAAGATCGTCAAACAGCGCATGGTGCGAGTGAAACCCCATTTCATCGGCATCGCCCTGCGCCAGCGCGCCGTCGATCGACTCGTCGGCGAGGCGCTGCCGCAGCAATGGATAGCCGGATTCGCCGCGCACCGAAAAGTCAGTGACCCAGAAGAAATGATTCGTGCCGCCGAAGCGAACGGTCAGGTCACGCTCCTCAACATCGAACAGTTGCTCCAGCACTCGATACGTGCCGAACACCCCATGGCACAGTCCCACTGTGCGCAGGTTGCTGCACGCACCGAAGACACCGGTCAGCGTCGCCATCGGGTTGGTGTAGTTGAGCACGACGGCATTGGGCGCATGCTGCTCGATCGCCTGGGAGAGTTGGACGAACACGGGAATGTTGCGCAGCGACCGCGACCAGCCGCCCGGACCCGACGTGTCACCGACGGTGTGCAGGATGCCGTACCTCTCCGGCACGGCCAGATCGTGCGCCACCGCGTCGAGGCCCCCCGTTGAAATCGTAATCAGCACGAAATCGGCGCCGGCAAAGGCAGACGTCTGATCGGTCGTCGCCGTGAACGTGAACCTGCGCCCCAGCGCGGCCGCGATGGCCTCTGCCGCGGCGGCGATCTCACCGGCGGCACCCACGTCCAGATCAAGCAGCACGACTTGCGCGCCTTCGAGCGCCGGTTCGCGAATCAGGTCACACAGAATCGTCGGGCACCAGTTGTAGCTGCCGCCGCCGACAAAGACGATCTTTACTGCGCGTGTCTTTGGCATCTGGAGATCAGGTTCGCTGTGCCGTATCAAACGACGCCCAATGACCTATCCGGCAAAGACGCGGGTCATCTGACCGCAACTACAACCGACACACCTGCATATCAAGCTGTCGCGCAAAACACTCCAACTGCGTGCTCACGTCGCCCGGTGCGACAATGGCGTGATGGCTGAAACCGTAAACCATGAGCTGCCTGAAGTATTCCTTCACGGGCCGGTCGACCTTCACAATCATGTACGATTCATTGATCTTCATCGGCTCAGTGTCGAGAAGCTCCCCGGTGCTGACCAGCAGGCGCCAGCCCTCCGTGTCATGCAACGCGTGCGTCAACGTGACCGGCCCGGGCTCGTACGTGGCCTCGAAGCCCAGCGAATTGCCCTCGAATCCCCAGTTCTCGTACGCCGGCTTGACGTTCACCGCCCGATCCTTCCGGGCCTCACGCGGATCGATGAAGCCGTGCCCCAGCAGCATCACCGCGTTCAATGACGTGTCGATCTCTTCCCACTCACCAAAGAACGCCGTGTGCCCCGTGAAGTCTTTCAGCACCTTCGACATCACGCATCCGATCGTGTCTCCCTCAGTCACGGCGACAACTTGATCCGTGGACAGGATCTCCGCCAGCCCCAGATAGCACGCCGCGTTGGCCTGCGCCTCGATCAGATGCTGGCCAAGCAACACCAACCCGTCGAGCTTGTATCGACTGACCAACTCCTCCAGTGCCGCCGCCAGCCGCGCCGAGCGCGCGATGTCCCCCTCGTTGAGATCCGTGACGTGGTAGTTCCGGTTGACCTTCTCGACAAGCGCTGCGATCCGCCCGTCGCCTTCGTCAATCTCGTTGAAGATATCCATCAGGTGGCCCATCTGCAGATCCATCACGTGCGGACCGAGCTTTCCGGTCACCGCAGTCTTGTCGAAGTTGAAATCGTACATCCCCCGAAAGACATGGCCGATCGTGCCGATCGTCATGTGGGTCAGGTTCTTGATCGTCGCTTGCACCTGGATGAACTGATCGATCTCGTCGTAGGCGACCTCGTCGTCCACCGCCCCGACGGCGACCTCGTACTTCGGAAACTTCCCCATCTTCCGAAAGCCCCCGGTGAGCTGCACGATGCCCATGGGACCCGAGTTGCGCAGGGCCTGGTCGTAACCGGTATCAAAGTCGATTTTGGCATGAGCTTGCGCCGCGAATGCGCACAACGGCAAGTCGCTCGGCAGGTGCAGCAGCGCCTGATGGACGAAGTAGTCCGGACAGTACGTCCCCTCGGTGATCACGAGCAAGTCGACCATCCTGTCACGAAACAGCCTGCCCGCCGCGTCCGCCCCGTCGAGTGTTTCCACCATGCCCGGGTAGATCACCTGGTGTGTCCGCGCGAGTCGCGCCGCGACCTTCGCCATGTCGGCTTCGACCTGCTCACGCAACCCCTCGTACATCCGCCAATACTCGAAGTACGCGCACGCAAGAAGGCCGACCGTCAACGGCTAATCTCCTCGCTTGGTGCTCAGCAGGTCGCCGCTCGCGCCGCCCTTGGTTACCTCAAACGATTGCAGTTCTGTCATGGGCTCTCTTCATCGACGAAATAACAACGGGGACGTGGCACCTCACCACGACTGCATCTCTGCCGCCCACCCAGTCTCGCCCGACCTCCCGACGGCAGCAACCGGGCCACGCCCGCAGCATGCACTGTCTCGAAACCGTAGTCAAGCAGGAAACGTCACGGCATCACCGCGCGCCGTGACGGGAGTAGACGAGAGCGACGTGCCCCCCTACGACCCTTTTGCCGCGTCAAAATCATACACCTGCTCCATCATCGCCCACCATTCGCCTTCCTTCGCGTCAGGCGACCGTTCCTGAAATGTGATCATCAGATCCTCCCACTCGCGGCACTCGGGGAACATCTGCTCGCATCGCTCGAAATCCACCGCCTCATCAAATTCGTCCACCGTCTCGACCCACAGAAACAACTGCCGACCCACGAGAAATATCTTCATCGCCGTGATCCCGACCTCACGCATGGCCTGCTCGACCTTTGGCCAGACATCGCGGTGGTAGGCCTTGTATTGCTCGATAATCCGCGGATCGTCCTTGAGATTGACTGTCAGGGCGAAATATCTCATGGGGTTTCCATTTGGCCTTCGCGACCGTCGTGATGATCTCCCGCCGCCGGACCACATCGCCGATGGCGCGGGCGTATTATATGGTCCGCCGCGCGACACGCCGACCCGGCGCGGCCGGGGTTTGCAGATATGGAGTGACTCATGCAGCAGCCAGTCCCCACCGACGCGCTGAGAATTCCCGCCGACCGGCTCGAACGATTCGTGGCCGACTTGTACAGGGCCGTGCCCATCCCCGCCGACCACGCCGACCTGATCGCCCGTCTCCTGGTCGACACGCAAATGCGCGGCGTGTACTCGCACGGCGTGCACCAGGTAGAACGATACCTCGATTATTTCGAGAACGAGCATCTCAACGTCCATCCGCAACTCCGCGTGACCCAGCAGAGCGCCGTCACCACCGCCATCGACGGCGACTGGGGCCTGGGCATGATCGCCGCCGACGAGGCGATCCGCATCACCATCGCCAAGGCCCGCGAACACGGCGTCGCGGTCACCACCACCAGGCAGCACGGCCACATCGGAAGCTGCGGCAAGTATGTGCGGTACGCACTGCGCGAAGGTCTGGGCGCATTCTGCCTGACCGGCCGGTGTGCGATGCTCGAAGCCCGTTACAGACCTGACCGTGAATTGTGGTCCACGACGCAGGGCGCGCCGGGCGCTGCGTTTGGGATGCCGTCCCCCGACGGGCAACCTGATTTCCTGCTGGACATGGCCTGTTACCTGCACAACGGCCGTGATGAACTACTCGAGCGCTGGCCGGACATTGTGTTCAGAATGTTTGGCCTCGCGCACTTGGCGAACATCATGTCCGGCACACTCGCCGGCCAGGCCGATGGCTTTCCCGACGGGCAATGCGAGCCATACAAGGTGTCGTTCCAGTCCGCTTTCTATATGGTGATCGACCCCGACCGTTTTGGCGGTCGAGAGGCCTATCTGGATGACATGGACCGCCTTTTGCGCGGGACCGCGCGGGTCAAGCCGTTCGAAGGTCGCGACACCGCCGCCCTCGCCGGCGGGCCCGAACATGACCACGAACACGTCTGCCGACGCGACGGCGTGCCCGTCTGGGGCGATGCCCAGGAATCCCTGCAGCGCATGGCCGAGCGATATCATATCCCCGCCCCGTGGCCATCCTGAAAGATCGGCTATCATTCCCACACCCATTGTCGGGTCCGCCCCGCGGGCCCTGTCGTGAATCGATCAACGAAAGGATGTTTTTCCGTGCCCATCATCGACCATCAATCGTTACGCCGGATCGGCTATCAACTTTTTGAAGGCGTCGGCTGCTCGTCCGACCACGCCCGCATCGTCTCCGACCACCTGGTCGATTCAAGCTTGTACGGCCACGATTCGCACGGTTACCTGCGCTTCAGCGAGTATCCCAGACAGTTCAAGGATTGCGGGTGGAACCCCGCCGGCGTCCCCGAGATCATCGATGAACGGCCCTGCACCGCGATCGTTGACGGCAACGGCACGATGGGTCAGGTCGGCGGGAAATTCGCCACCGAAGTCGCCATGCGCAAGGCCAAGGAGCACGGCGTCGCCACCGTCACCCTGCGCAACGCCAGCCACGTCTGCCGGGCCGGGGAGTACCCGCTGATCGCATCGCGGGAGAATATGATCGCGATGATGTTCACCAACGGCGGTCGGCTCGGCTGTCAGGTCGCGCCGCACGGCGGGCTGGACGGCAAGATGTGCACGAACCCGATCTCATTCGCCGCGCCGCGCCGCAACGACAATCCGATCATGGTTGACATGGCCACGTCCGTCGTCGCCGACGGCAAAGTGCGCGTCGCCCGTAACTCCGGCAAACCCACGCCTGACGGATGGCTGATCGATCGCGATGGCAATCCCACCAACGATCCCAACGTATTCACCGAACGGCGCGGCGCGCTGTTGTCACTAGGCGGCGTCGCGTCGCACAAGGGACACTGCCTGAACATCATCGTGGAACTGCTCGGCGGCGCACTGGGCGGACAGGGCGTCGCGAACGGGGCCACCTACCTCAAGAGCAACGGCGTGCTGATCACCGTCTATCACATCGAACATTTCACCGACCTGGACACCTTCTTCGATGAGGTCGAGATCCTCGTGGACCACGTCAAGAGCAGCCGCATCGACCCGCGCATCGGCGAAATCCAGATGCCCGGCGAACCGGAATTCCGCACCGCTGAGAAACGCCGGCGTGATGGCATCGAGATCGACGCCGTGTCCTGGTCCGACACCTGCGATTGCGGCAAGGAACTGGGACTGGATACCGACGCGTGGAATCAGATGCTCGAAGCATGACGATTCAGCATGGGCTGACTTCGTATCAACCCGCCGGGCTGCTCGGCACAATCGGCACGTGAATCACCGTCGGGCGGTCGGCCGCAAGCGCCGCGCGAATCGCAGGGGCAAGTTCTGCCTTGTCTTCCACGCGCACCCCGTGGCAGCCGAACCCCGTCGCCACCTGATCCAGCCGCGTCGGGCCGAGCGTCGTGTGGATCGTCTCACCGAATCGGGACATCTGCCCGCTCCTCGAGATGCCCCACGATTCATCGTCCGCGACGACCGCCACGAACGGCAATCCCTGACGGGCCGCGCACTCAAGTTCCGCCACGGTGAACGTGAACGATCCATCGCCGGACAGCAGAATCACCGGCCGATCGGGATACGACGCCCGCGCCGCGATCGCCCCGCCCAGCCCCCATCCCACCACGCCGCTGGCGCCGCACGTCACCCAATGCCCGGGATAACGATCCGTCAGCGACTGATGGAACCACTGGCCGATGTTACCGCCGTCGACCAGCAAGATCGTTTCGTCGGTCAGACTGTCACGCACCGCCGCCACCACGTCGCAGCCGTTCGTGCCGGCGCGCAACTGCACCGCGCGGTCGAAGCACGCCTGCCGATGGGCCGATCGGCGCGTCCGCGCTTCGGCAAGCCACTCTCCCGTGGCAACACCACCGGCCCGCTGACACGCCGTCGCCAACTGATCCAACACCGTCGCCGGTGATCCGAGAATGCTCACGTCTGCTTCAAGCCCGTTGCGTAGCCGCGCATCGTCGATGTGAATGCGAATCACCTTCGCATCGTCGCGAATGTTCGGCGGGGTGATCTGTCCAACACGATAATCAAACTCCGCCCCGGCCATGATGATCAGATCCGCATCGCCCAACAGGCGCGCCCTGCCGCTCGCCGCGCCGATCACCCCGACAAATTCGTCCAGCCCATCCGGCACGGACCCCCGATCCCAGATCGGCACGACCGTCGGCATCGACTGCTGACGGGCGAACCGCGCCAGCGCCGCCTCACCCCGCGCGTAATACACGCCGCTCCCCGCGATCAGCAGCGGCTGCGTGGCACGACCGATCAGCTCCGCCGCCTGATCGATCAGATCGACCGCCCCTTCGCCCGTCTGCCGCACCGCGCCGCTGCGCACACCGGATCGCGCAATGCCGGCCGCGTCCACCTCCGTCTCCGAGATGTCCATTGGCAGCGACAAATGCACCGGCCCCGGCCGCCCGGTCGTCGCCGCGGCAAATGCCTCATGCACGATCTGACCCACGCGATCCGCCGCATCGATCATCCGTGCATACTTGCACATCGGCTCGGACATCGGCACGGGATTCATGTCCTGGAAATTGCCCCAGCCCAGTTCCGTGTGCGGCGTCGTGCCGGTGATCAGCAGCATCGGCGCCCCGTCGAACCACGCGTCCACCACGCCCGTCATCCCGTTGGCATGCGCCACCGCCCCACTCACCGCACACACGCCCACCGTCCGCGTCAATCGCCCCGTCACCTCCGCACAGTAGCCCGCCGACTGTTCGTTGCGCATGTCCACCAGGCGCATCCCCGCATGCCGACAGGCGACAAACAGCGGGTCCAACCCGTGTCCATTCAGCGTCGCGATGAACGTCACACCGCGGGCCTGCAATTCCTCAACCAATACGTCAGCGACAGTGGGCATATCAAAACCCCTTGATGCGATGGGTCATCACGGCTGATCCACGTGCGACCAATATACCCAATTTGCCCCGGCCGACCGCCCCACGGCGGGCCCATTGCCCTATCATGGTCCGTTTGCGGCCAACGCCGCGGACCACACCGCAAGACCATGGAGTGTCACACATGCTCAACATTGGATTCATCGGATTGGGTGGCATGGGCCTCTACCAATGCGACGCCTTCAACGACACGCGCGGCTTGAAGGTCTTCGCCGGCGCCGACCTCGCCGCCGCGTCGCGCAAGAAGTTCGCCGCTCAATACCCCACCGCCCGTGTCCATCAGGATCATCACGACCTGCTCGCCGACACCGATGTCGATGCCGTCGTCGTCGCCACCCCCTCGGCGTTCCATAAGCCGCAGGTGATCGACGTGATGCGCAGCGGTCGTCCCGTCATGACCGAGAAACCCATGGCCCTGAAAGTCACCGACTGCCATCGCATGCTCGACGTCGCGGCGAAGACCAAACAGAAACTGATGGTCGCGCACTGCCGGCGCTACGATCCGGACTGGGGCGCGATGGCCAAGGTCGTCGCCGACGGCACCCTCGGCCGCCCCATCCTCTGGCGCCACATGATGGCGACCGTCTTCCGCGTCGCCCCGTGGTTTCTGGACAAGAAGATCGGCGGCGGACCGATGATCGACGGCGCCGTTCACAACCACGACTTCGCCAACCTGATGTTCGGCAAACCCGAAGCCGTGCAGGCCGGATCAATCAAGCTGTCGAAGTCCTCCGCGGTCGACACCGCCACCGCCATCGTGCATTATCCGCGCGGCAATCAGATGATGCTGTCGTGGAGCTGGGGCGCTCACGGCAGCAACGCCTTCGACGTCTTGGGCCCCCGCGCCGGACTCACCAACGGCACCGGCCAACTCACCCCGCCCAAATCCGACGGCGACCGCTACGGCTACTGGTGCGTCACCGATGACAATCGCCGCCAGCGCCTCATCAAATACCGCCGCGATGGCAAGTCCATGTACCACCGCCAGGCCGAGCACTTTCGCGACTGGATCAACGGCAAGGTCAAACGCTGCAACACGCCCGGCACGACCGCGATCCAGGCCGTCGCCGTCGCCGAGGCCATCTTCAAATCCGCCGAAAAAGGCACGACCCAGAAAGTGAAATGGTGAGCCATCCGCCCCGGATCACTCGTACGGGTCGAAGAACGTCAGCTCCATCCCGAAATTGTCTATCGCTGCCACCGCGTCACCCTCCATCCGCACGCGAATCGGATGCACATGCACACGTGGGTTCAGCGCGGTCTCAGTCACCGCCAATGGATATTTCAGTTCAATCGCCTTCCCGGGGATCGCCCCGGCGAAATACAAGTAATCGTTCGCCCATCGCGGCGTCCCCTCGGCCCCGTCAATCTTCAATGCCGCTCGATCCACCCACGACGGCATGCGCACCCACAACGCCCCCGGCTGCTTCATCGTGACGCGCAACGCCTCGTGTGTGTAGCATGACTCAATCTTCACCGCGTCCGTCTCGTGGTCGAACAACATGTTCACCCACGTGCCCGACCCATCCGTGATCACACAGTGGCGGGTCGCTTCACACAATGACGCGGTCGTGCCGCCGACGATGTCCATGTTGAACGAAAGATTCGTGCGTCCCTTGGCCATCGACACGTGCCCATACGGTGCGGGGAATCCCCAGGCCCCGAGATGGCGGTCCGCGACGTTGCGCTTGCCGTCAATGTTGTCGGGGTTGGGCGGGTCTTCAATAAATGAGTTGTCGCGCAGCTGTGACGGCAGCAGATGCCCGCGGATGATGCGCTCGGCGTCTTCATAATACCGGGTATAGCCGGCGTGACCGAGAATGATCGCCGTCTCCAGAATGTCACCGGAGTTATTCGTCTCGCCGTGATCGGTTCCCTCCTGACCAGCGGATTCCGCCGACCACCCCACCTCGTCGCGCATGTCCCAAAGACCCCGATCATAGAACGTCTTGACGCGCCCCAGCAACGGAGCGTCGTTGGTCCATTCCGCCAGCAGCGCCAACCCGGACATCACGCACGTCACCGAATGGGCGTGGCGCGTACCGAAACGACCGGCATCGTAGCTGCCGTCGGCCAAGTAAAACTCCTTGATGGCCTTCTCTTTGAATACGGTGGCCAGTTCGAGCGCCGGCGCGTATCCCGTCGCCCTGTGCAGCTTGACCAGCGGCCCGATCGCCCGCGCCTCGCTCGCGATGAACCCCTCGCTCGGCTGAAAGGTGATCCCAAGCTTCTTAAGTCGCGCCTCATCCCATCGATCCTCAGGCGTCCACAGATCGAAGATCGTCGCGATGTTGCGCTCCATGATCTGCTTCGCCTCGTCATCATCCCGATGCAGAATCAGCGCGTACAGCGCATGAAACCCCTCTCGACAATTGTGCGGGCAGAAGTTCGTCGCCTCCGCGCCCGGCTCCGGCCGATTCATGCACAACACCGCCGGCCCGCCAAACGACAGCATCGCCGCATGCCGGTGATACCCCAGCGATGCATCATCCACCACAATGCCGAACACATCCTCCGCTTCGAGCAGCCCGTTCAGATGGCGACCCGGGATGTGCGCTTCGGTGCAGCTGTCGTTCGACGCTAGGCGTGTCTCCGGGCGAATCAGCGAACTGAAAAACGCAATATTGTCGTCATCAGCATTGAACACGTTGCACATCGTGCGACAGCCCAACTCAGCCGCGGCCCGCAGGTCCGTCGTGTTCACGTCATCCAGCTTGGCCATATCAATGCCTCCAATGATGATCGCCCGCGCAATTGTATTGGAAATCCCACGCCGATGACGCCGGCGCCCACATCACACACATCTGCCCCGGCTCGCATCACTGCGACAGCATCTTGGTCGCCTCGATCACACCATCCGCCATCTTGCGAATGCGCGGCCGGCTGGAGTTCACAAAAGCCTCGTGTAGATCCGCAGCGCTCTGACAGTGTCTCTCATACGCGCGCACGTGTTCGGCACGCGTCGGCCTTTCAACGAACTTCATCGCCAGATACCGCCGGCTCGCCTGTTTGCCGAACACGCCGTGGAACAAGAACTGATTGAACGTCACCAGATCTCCCGGCTGCGTCTCCATGGCCACGCACGGCAGCGCGTGGGCCGGCACACCGTACAATCGGTCCGCCGTGGTCGGTTTCTGCTCCTGCAGCGGCAATAGCTGCTTGGCCCAGTCCGTCTTGTGCGAGCCTGGTATGACCCGTAGCGATCCGTTCTCGCGCATCGTCGGCTCAAAATACAACAGGCATTTGATCCAGGTGACGGGCAAATCCAGGCAATCCCCTCGATCGCAGTGCCACCAGTGCGTCGGGTCCGTCGTACTGCCCTGATAATTGAACTCCGACCCACCCCAGATGAAATCCTCGCCCAGCAACTGCGACACCGGCAGGTACACGCGATCATCATCCACCATATCCGATAGCACCGGGTGTTGTTCCAGCACCTGTGATGCGCCAAACGCCTCTGATGCATCCTGATTCGCCGGGCGCAGCTTCGCCATCAGCGCATCGGCCTCGGCGACAATCCGTGCCATTTCATCCGGCGGGTATAGACCTCTGAACAGCAAATATCCGAACGTGTTGAAGTAGTTAATCTGGGCGTCAGTAAGTTTCATGGTGGGACATTCCCTTCGTGGCGACCGCTTGACCGGTCCTAATACCACGATCAGCCTCCGCCGTACCGCACCTCGCGCACCGTCTGCTGCGCCGCGAACCATTCAATCGTCCGCCGCAGGCCGTCCTCCAGATCGACCCCCGCCGACCATCCCAACAACGCCCGCGCCCGGCTCGTATCCAGACATCGACGCGGCTGGCCGTCCGGCTTCTCGGCATCCCAGATGATCTCGCCGGTAAACCCCATGAGGCGCGCAATCATCTCGACCAGCGCCTTGATCGTGATCTCGCTGCCCGTGCCCAGATTGATCGGCGTCGGATCGTCCATCTTTTGGGCCGCCGCCACAATCCCCGCCGCCGCATCGTCGACATACAAAAACTCGCGCGACGCGCCGCCCGTCCCCCAGCACGTGATCGTGTCATCACCCCGCTCCACCGCCTCGGCACACTTGCGAATCAGAGCCGGGATCACGTGGCTGGTGTGCAAATCAAAGTTATCCCCCGGCCCGTACAAGTTTACCGGCACCACCACCGCGGCATTCAATCCATATTCCCGCTTGTACCCGTCCAACATCACGAACAGCGCCTTCTTCGCCACCCCGTACGGCGCGTTGGTCTCCTCGGGATAGCCATCCCACAGCGATTCCTCCCGAAACGGCACGTCCGCGAACTTCGGGTACGCGCACACCGTGCCCGTCTGCACGAACTTCTTCAGCCCTCGCCGCCGACCTTCTTCAATCAGCAGCATTCCCATCGCCATATTCGCAAAAAAGAACCGTCCCGGATGATCGCGATTCGCCCCGATCCCTCCCACTTCCGCCGCCAGATGGATCACCACCTCCGGCGCAAAGTCGTCGTACATCCGCCCCACGTCCGCCTGTTGTGTCAGGTCATAGTCCTTGCGCCGCGGCACGCACAGCCGATCCTCACTCACCCCGCGCTCGCGCAGTTCACGGCACAGCACCCGGCCAAGGAACCCCGCCCCGCCGGTCACCACCACTCGTAACGCTGACCAATCAAGCATGACGCGTCCCATCCGCTGCTTCATCATCATCGCCGTGACGCGCCTGTCGTTCCTCGCACGGCTGCGCAACATCCGGCCCATCCATCATCACCGGGTCCACTCGATCAATCAACCAGCTGAGGATCGGCACGCGTTTTGTCGGCGGTCCGAAGTAGCGCTGGAAGTGGCGTCGCCGCACCAGTTGCCACCAGATCTTCTCGGGTAACGCCCCATCAAGCAACATGTGTCATTGCATTCGCCGATACTGACGGCGTTGCTCGGAGGCAATTGCCTGCTCAGTCCATCCCGGGAACATCGCCGCCCGCATCCGACTGATTTCATCGGCAAAGGCCGCTGGGTCGACCACGGTCTTGGATTCTGGATGGACCGTGAACTGTGCCAGCGGTCGCCGAAGTCGCACATATTGACTCGTGCGCGTCATGAATCGCGTATAAAGATCCCAATCCATGATGTAATGATAATCGCGCGAAAACCCCCCGCATTCAACCACCCGCCGCCGATCAAGAAACGCGGCGCAATTCATGATGATCGGTGTCTGCACACGACAAACATCGTAATCGAACCGCCACGATTTCGTATGACGGATCAGGCGGCCCGTTTCGGTCACACGATCATAATCGGCGTACACCAACACCGCTGCCGGTTTCCGGTCGAACGCCTCCGCCACCGATGCAATCGCGCCGGGCAGATAGAATTCATCGCTGTTCAGCCAGCCCACGACATCACCGGTTGCCCGATTCAGCGCCTGGCCCAGCGCGTCGCTCTGTCCCTCGTCCGGCGCGGATTGCCAGTACGCCAGATCCGCATCACGTCGCCGCAACACTTCGACGCTGCCGTCCGTGGAACCCCCGTCGATGACAATGTGCTCGATTTCCACGCCGGGCGTGGCTTGGGCCGTCACGCTGCGAATGTGGCGATCAAGAAATTGCCCCTGGTTGAAGCTCGGTGTGAGGATGCTGAATCGCACGGCGCGTCTCCTTGCCACGCCACGAGCAGCGCGCCGATCGCTACTGATCGTGCCCCACCTGTGTCGGCAACACGTGGCCCGCATCGCGCAGCGTCTTTTCCTGCGCCGCCAACTCCATGTCGTGTTCTACCATCATCCCCACAAGCTGATCGAACGACACGCTCGGCTGCCATCCCAGTACCTCCCGCGCCTTGCTCGCATCGCCGAGCAGCACGTCCACCTCCGTCGGACGCAGATACCGCGAATCCGGTTCCACAAACTCCTCGTAGTCCAGGTCCGCCGCCCCAAACGCTCGCTGCAGGAATTCACGCACGCTGTGCGTCTGCCCCGTGGCGATCACGTAATCGTCCGGCTCATCCTGCTGCAGCATCCGCCACATCGCCTCGACATAGTCACGCGCGAATCCCCAGTCGCGCTGCGCGTCGAGATTGCCGAGGTACAGCTTGCGCTGCAGCCCATGCTTGATGCGGCCCACCGCCCGCGTGATCTTCCGCGTCACAAACGTCTCACCCCGCCGTGGTGATTCGTGATTGAACAGAATCCCGTTGCCCGCGTGAACCCCGTACGCCTCACGATAATTCACCGTCATCCAATACGCATACACCTTCGCCGCCCCGTACGGGCTGCGCGGATAGAACGGCGTGCTCTCGGTCTGCGGCGTCTCCACCACCTTCCCGTACATCTCGCTCGACGACGCCTGATAAAACCGCACCGCCCGCCCATGCACGTGCTGATAATCGCGAATCGCCTCCAGCAACTTCAGCGTCCCGATCCCGTCGATCTCCGCCGTCTGCACCGGCAGATCGAAACTCACCCGCACGTGCGACTGCGCCCCAAGGTTGTACACCTCGTCCGGCTTCACCTCATCCAGCACCCGACGCAGATTGTTCGCGTCGGTCAGATCACCGTGCCACAGCTTGAGCCGCACGTCGGAGTTGTGCGGATCCTCATAAAGATGATCGATGTTCTGCGTGTTGAACGTCGCCGACCGCCGAATCAGCCCGTGCACGTGATAACCCTTCGCCAGCAGCAGATCCGCCAGGTACGAACCATCCTGACCCGTGATACCCGTGATTAACGCGGTTTTATCAGTCATGTGCGCGACCCGTCTGAAATGCATGGATCGTCCAACCGGACGCCCGACTGTAGCCGCACCGTGGCGACCGGTCCAATGTGCTTCCCCCCACTCGCGCGGCATCCCCTATTCATCGGGCAATGGCCGCCGCACGCGTCAGATTCCGGTCAGACACGTCGTGACGCACACACCCTCGACGCGGATCAGCCAATGCCAATTTGTTCATGACCGTCCATCATCAAACCAGTTCACGCAGCGCCGCGACCAGCCGATCCACGTCGTCCTCCGTGTTATATACGTGCGGCGCGATCCGCAATCCACCCGGCGCGTGATCCACCACACGCACGACGATCTGGTACTGATCCGCCAGTCGGTCGTGCACCGCCTGTCGCCCCACGCCGTTGGGTAACCCAACACACAGCACACCCGATGCCAACGCGCTGTCCGACGGCGGGCTGAAGATCCGCAACCCCCGCACGTCGCGCAAACCCGTCTCCGCCCGCCGGCGCAGTCCCATGATGTGAGCGTACATCCGCTTGCGCCCGTGCCGCGCCGACCACGCCAACGCCGCCGCCAACCCAAGCATGTTTGCCAGGTTCCGCGTCCCCGTCGACGCGGTATAGACCCCCATTCCCCCCTCGAGCGTCACCGCCTTCATCCGCTCCTGCAGCGGCTTTCGGATGTAAAGTAGGCCCGTCCCCTTCGGCCCCAGCAGCCACTTGTGCCCGCTCGTCGCATACGCATCGCAATCCAACCCGCGCACAACCACGTCCATCCCCCCGACCGCCTGCGCGCCGTCGACCACCAACACACACCCCGATCCATGCGCCAACTCAGCCAACCGCGCCACCGGCAGGCGCAACCCCGTCGTGTATGTCACATGACTGACACTGATCACGCGCGTCGCCTTCTTGATCGCGCGGCGAAACAGCCGAACAATCTCGTCCGCGTCGTCCCCGCCGATCGGCAGCTTCACCTGATCGATCTTGATGCCCTGTCGCCGCGCCACGTGCTGCCAGCCGATGCTCCCGCCCGCGTGCTCGTGGTCCGTCGTCAGCACACGATCATGCCGCTTCAAGCCCAACCCCGTGGCGATCAGATTCATCCCCTCGGTCGTGTTGCGGGTGATCGCGATCTCATCGGTATCGCAGCCCATTAACTCCGCCGTCAGCTCACGCGCGCGGTCCGCCTCCCGCAGCATCGGCCCGAACCCCTCCGCCGCCGGATTTCGCTCCACGCGATCCATCGCCGCCTTGATCGCATCGGTCACGACAATCGGCGACGGACCCAGCGACGCACAATTGAGATACGCCAGCCGTGGATCAAGCTGAAATTCCCCGCCCGCGTCCGCCGCCACCTTCCCTCCCGGATCAGGCGCACCCGCGATCACCGGCCCCGCCGCCGCCAGCGCCGCCGCTCCCGTCGACCAGCGCAGAAAATCTCGACGTGAACCGCCGGCACCTGGATCAGTCATCGCAAATCGCCCTTTCAAATCGCCCCCGGAACCATTCATCACTCGCGAGTATAATCCCCCCTCCGCCGAAACGCGCATCGCACCCAGAGAAAAGTCCGTGGCAACCACACACGCCCTAACCGAATCACAGATCCAACAGTATCGCACCGAATCCAACGTCGTGCTCAAATCTCTGTTCGCGCAACAGCGGATGCCGCACCTGCCCGGCAGTCCCGCGCGTTTCGAGCGCCTCGGTGGCCCCCCAAGTGATTCAATCCAATGCCAAACCCGTACACAGGAATGAACAAAGTGACCCGTCAATCCGCACGTTTCTGGCTGATCTGCCTGGTAACATTCACGACTGCCTCGGCCGTGCGCGCCGACGCGCCCGCTGACAACACGCCACCGGATGCATTCCGCAGCTTCGCCGAGCGCGTCGCCGCCGTCCCGCAGCGCCTGCCCATCATCGTCACCGCCGCCGAGGCCGCCGCCGCGCAGAAAGCCGCCCACCCCGATACGCTGATCGACA
>NYZD01000138.1 GCA_002685935.1 Planctomycetaceae bacterium
CCCCCGAACTTGCCTGCCAATGGATCGATCACGGCGGCGCCCAGGATTACACCCCCCGCCTCTGGACCCTCGATCCCATCGACGGCACCAAAGGTTTCATCCGCGGCGAACAGTACGCCATCTCCCTCGCCCTCATTATCGACGGCCGCATCACCGTCGCCGCCGTGGGCTGTCCAAACATCCCTCTGGTTCCCGGTGCCGAGGACACCGGCGCCCTGTTCACCGCCGTCGCCGGCCAAGGCGCATCCGTGCAATCACTGTGGCATGACAACAACCCCCAGCCCATCCACGTCAGCGACACGCTCGACGCCGCCGCCGCGCGGTTCTGTGAATCCGTCGAGTCCGGTCACACCTCTCACGATGCCTCCGCCCGGATCGCCGAACAGCTTGGCATCACCAACGACTCCGTCCGCCTCGATTCACAAGCCAAATACGCCGTCGTCGCCCGCGGTGAGGCCGACATCTACCTCCGCCTGCCCACCCGACCCGATTACGTCGAACGCATCTGGGACCACGCCGGCGGCGTCCTCGTCGTCGAAGAAGCCGGCGGCGCCGCAACCGACGTCATCGGCAACTCCCTCGAATTCAACCACGGCGCCGGACTCGAAAACAACAAAGGCGTCATCGTCACCAACCGCCGACTCCACGACCGCGTCGTCGCCGCCGTCCGTAGCGTGCTCGGACTGTAACGCCCCCTATCAGGACCGATTCAGTGCACCGCGAACTGATAAGAGACCTCCGCGCCCGCCTCGTCCAACACGCCGACCCCAAATCAAAGAGATGGTGGGAGAACTACGTCAAGAACAGCGCCCCATTTCTCGGTGTCAAGATGGCGGCCATTCGATCCCTCGTCCATCAATGGCACACCCAGCACGTCGCCGACCGGTTGCCGCCTGAAAAACAGGTTGATCTGGCATTGGCGATGTTCGCCGAAGCCCACACCGAGCAGAAACTCGCCGGCACCCTCTTCCTGGGCGAACTCTTGCTCCCTCACAACGCACTCGACCCCGATCGCGACCTCCCCCGTTTCGCCGCCCTGTTCGACGACGAAAGAATCTACGACTGGAACACTTGCGACTGGTTCTGCGTCAAAGTGCTCGGCCCGCTCATCGAGAAGTTCGGCCCCACCTGCGCCGATCCCATCTCTGATTGGCGCGCCACCCACAACCTCGGCGTGCCCGCGCGTCCGTCGTCCCCTTCGTCTACCTGTTACCCGACCACATCAACCCCGCCGCCATCGAAGCATCCTGCCTCGCCCTGATCCGTCGCCCCGAACGCTTCGCCAAAACCGCTGTTGGATGGATCCTCCGCGAGATGTCCCGACACAACGAACTATTGGTCAAACAGTTCCTCGATCGCAACATCCAATACTTCTCCGCCGAAAGCCTCAACAACGCCGCTAAGTATTTCGACAAGGACACCCGATCACACTACCGCGCCCTGCGCCGCTCGTAATCGATCCGCCTCCCGCGCGTATAATGCTGAGTCACACGATCATTCAAGGGGGACATCCCATGCAATGCCCGGTCTGCAAGAACCGCACCCTCGCCGCCGAACCGTGGGAACTCGAACTACAAACCCTCCGCTGCCCGCAGTGCCGAGGCCGCTGGATCAAGTCATATCAATACTGGAAATGGCGCGATCAGCACGGCCCAGACCTCCCCCAACGATCCGCCGAACACGCCGCCCCCCTGCCCGTCAATGACACCGGCCCCGGCAAGCTCTGCCCTGAGTGTGGGCGCTTCATCACCCACTATGCCATCGGACATGATGTCCCATTCCACCTCGACCGCTGTTCCAACTGCGGCGGCATCTGGTTCGACAACAATGAATGGGAGATCCTCGAAAGCCGAAACCTCCACGACGACGTTCACTACATCTTTTCCGAAGTCTGGCAGGCCGCTGTCATCCGTGCCGAGCGTCAACAGTCCCGCCAACAGCAACTCGAATCACGCCTCGGCCCAGAAGACCTCGCCGAACTCAAACGCACCCAGTCGTGGATCAACTCACACGAAAAGGCCGATGTATTGCTGGCCTACTTAATGTACGACCCGCCGCGCGAGGACTGAACGCCATGTTCGATTTCCCCCCAATCCCTTCCTGGCACGCCGCCCACCCCTTCATCGTCCACCTGCCCATCGGCATGCTCTTTGCCGCGCCCGCCCTGCTGATCCTCGCGATCCTGTTCCGTCGGCTGCGCGCCGGCCTGGCCACCGCCGCTTTCATCGTGCTCCTGATGGGCGCCATCGGCGCGTTTGTCGCCGTCTCCAGCGGCGAAGCAGCCGAACATCTCATGCGCAATCCCCCGCCCGAAGTCCACGATCTCGTCCACGAACACGAAGAAGGCGCCGAACGCGTCCGCATCTTCGCGGCAATACTCGCCGGCGCCTTCGCCCTCTTCCTCATCATCGCCGGCATCGCGGGCAAGCACATGAGAGCCCCCGTGTGGATCGGTGCCCTGCTCATCATCCTCATCGCCAATCTCGCACTGAACGTCTTCCTCCTCAACACCGCTCATCTCGGCGGTCGACTCGTCCACACCTGGGGCGTCATGGCCCCGATCGACGAATCTTCATCATCCGATGCCGATAGCCACGACGACCATGATCACTGACCCGGCAACTCATGCCGCGTGATCAGATAGTCCTCAACGACCCGCCCGCCGATCAAATGTTCCTGAATGATCCGCTCCAGAACCGGCGGATCGCACGCCCGATACCACGCGCCCTCCGGGTACACCACCGCAATCGGCCCGCCCTCGCAGATCCGCAAACAGTTCGCCTTCGTCCGAAAGATCCCCCCCTGTTCACTCAACCCCAGCTCCTTCAGCCGCCCCTTCAAAAACGCCCACGCCTCAAGCGACCGCGCCTTGTCACAGCACTTCGGCTTCGTCTGATCGCAACACAGCAGAATATGCCGCCGCGCCGCACCCACCCCCATCGCCTCCGCGATCTCCCGCTGATGCGCGATCAATAGTTCGTCTGATTCCGTGGGCTTCATCGCCAGATTATAGACCCGCCGACGGTCGCCGCATCACGTCGTCAATCCCCCTTTACCGCCCGACCCAACTGCCGAAACGCCTGACGAATCCGCTGCTCGTTCTCCACCATCGCCACCCGCACGTATCCCTCACCCAGATCCCCGAACGCCCCCCCCGGACACAGCGCCACCTCCGCCTTGCCCAGCATGTCCACACAAAACTCGATCGTCGATCCACCGTAAGGCTCAAGCTGTTCGTCCGGAATCCGCGCCCACGTGAACATCGTCGCCCGCGGCGCCTCCACCTCCCACTCCAGCCGCTGCGCGCAATCCACCACCACGTCCCGTCGCCCCTGATACACCAGCGCCTGCGTGTCGATCTGCTCATCGCAGTGCCGCATCGCGATGATCGCCGCGATCTGGATCGCCTGGAAAATGCCGTAATCGTAATAGCCCTTGATCGTCGCCAGCGCCTTGATCATGTCCGGGTTGCCCACACAAAACCCAATCCGCCATCCCGCCATGTTGTACGCCTTCGACATCGTCGAAAACTCAACCCCCACCTCCTTCGCCCCCTCCGCCTCCATAAAGCTCGGCGCGCGATACCCATCAAAGCACGTCTCGCCGTACGCGAAATCTGAGATCACCATCACCCCATGTTTGCGCGCCATCGTCACCACGTGATCCCAGAACGGCTGCTCCACGCACATCGTTGTCGGGTTATTCGGGAAGTTCAGAATGATCACCTTCGGCTTCGGATAAAGATGCGTCAGCACGTTCTCGATCCGCGCCAGAAACGCATCATCATTCCCCAGCGGCACCTTGATCACGTTCGCCCCCGCCAGCGCCACCCCATACGTATGAATCTGAAACGCCGGATTACACACCACCGCCGTATCGCCCGGCCCGAGGATCGCCAGACACATATGCGCAAACCCCTCTTTCGAGCCGATCGTCGCGATCACTTCATGATCCGGATCCAATTGGACCCCCAGCCGCCGATCGTATTTCCGCGCCACCTCCCGCCGTAGATTAAACACACCCGGCGACCGCGAGTATCGCTGATTCCGCGGGTCCGCCGCCGCCTCCGCCAGCTTGTCCACAATCACCTGTGGCGTCGGATCGTTCGGATTGCCCATGTTCAGATCAATCACGTCCACGCCCGCCACGCGCTGCTCGTACGTGATCTGATTCAGCCGCCCCAGCATGTAAGGCGGAAGACGTTCAATCCGATGGGCCACATCTATCTTCATGCTTCATCTCGAATCGGAATCGCGATCGCCACGCAAAGCTGATTACCGACAAGTGTAGGCCGATCAACGCGCCTCGGATTCCATTACACTTGGCGCTCAAACCCGTCATCGACGCCTGACGTTACGCCTTGCCCCGATGCCTGTCCACTGCCCCCACTCGACGAAATTCGCCTTAAATCATCGATATCGTCACGACGCCGCACCCAACCTGATATTAACCGGCGATCCGCATGCCCCAAGCGAATCAACCGCAATACCCGCACGCGTCCAAGCCCGACGACCGACGCGCTTGACCTGCCCGTGATACCGCCAATACTGGCTCCCGCCGGCGAGGGCCCCCGGGGCCGGACACGCGCGTCGGATTCCCGCAACCTGTTCCCCTCATCCAGGACCCCATCAACCATGAAATATGCTCAACTGCCAGACATCGAAAAACAACTGAGCGTCATCTGCCTGGGCACCGGAGGTTACGGCTCAGAGATCTCGCCATCAGATTCGTTCAAGCTACTCGACAGGTTCGTCGAACTCGGTGGCACGTTCATGGACACCGCCCACGTCTACGGCGCATGGGATTCCTCCGGCTACAACGGCGGCTACGGCAACAGCGAAAAAGTGATCGGTGAATGGCTCAAAAAAACCGCGATGCACAACAAGATCACCGTCGGCACAAAAGGCGCGCATCCCGATCTGGACACCGGCGTCCCCCGCATGAACGCCAAAGATATCAACACTCACATCTCCCAGAGCCTCGAAAGATTGAAAACCGATGCCATCGACCTGTATTGGCTCCACACCGATGACCCGGCCATCCCCGCCGCCGAAATACTGGGCATGATCGCCGAGCACGTCGCCGCCGGCCGACTCAACGCGATCGGCTGTTCCAACTGGAGCGTCCAACGCCAGCAGGAAGCAACCGATGCCGCCGCCGAGCTCGCCCTCCCCGCGTTCGTCGCCAGCCAGGTCGGCTGGTCCTTTGCTCGCGCAACCAGCCCGGTCTACAGTCCCGGCTACGTGGATATGCGGTACATGGATCCTGATATGCACCGGTATCACGTCCGGACCGGCATCCCCGTCGCCGCCTACAGCGCCCAGGCGTGCGGCTACTTCGCCCAGAAATATGACGGGCTCGACTTCACTTCCTCCGATGTGCCCAACCCCGCGCTCGCAGCGAGGTACGGCAATGACCTGACCTACCACCGCCGCGAAGCCGCCGTCGAACTCGCCCGCCAGTTCGGCTGCACCGCCAATCAGATCGCCCTCGCCTGGATGACGCACCAACCCTTCCCCGCCTTCCCGATCGCCGGCGTCAACTCACTGCAGAAAATGGATGATGCGATCAAAGCCGCTGACATCCAGCTGACCGACGATCAGTTCAACGAATTAGCTTGCGGCCAGGAAGGTTAACCGCCCCCGCTTCGCCACCCGCCTCTGCCGTCGCGCGGTCCTGGCTCACTTTAGATCTTGGAGCAACCCATGCCCGGCGCTGCGGCAACCGAATCCCCAAAACGCAAAAAGCCGATCCGCATCGGCATCATCGGCGCCGGCAACATCGCCGTGAACGGCCACTGGCCTCGAATCCGCGATGACCACCGCGTCGCCGTCACCGCCGTTTGCCGTCGGAACCCGCAGCTCCTCAACGCCGCCAAAGCAGCGACCGGTGCAGCCAACGCCTATACCGACTGGCGCAAACTCCTCGACGCCGGAGACGTCGATGCCGTCATCGTCAGCACCCCGCACCATCTGCACAAAGACCCCGTCATCGAATCGCTGCAACGGGGCCTCGACGTCCTCGTCGAAAAACCGCTCGCCCTGACCGCTCACGACGCAAAGCAAATGGTCAACGCCGCCCACGCCTCCACCGGCAAGCTCATGGTCGCCTACAGCAGACGATCCAGCCCCGATTGGCAGCTGGCGCAGAAAATGGTCAGCGACGGGCGCATCGGCGCCGTCCGCCAGATCAGCATGGTCGCATTCGCCGACTTCGGCGTGGTCTGGGATGCCAATGCCGCCGCACGCACCGCCATGTTCGGCAAGCTCGAGAATCCCGAGTTCTTCCACGACATCATCAAACCGGGAAACTGGTACAGCGACGCCGACCAGGCCGGTGGCGGTTTCTTCGTCGGCATGGCCACGCACTACATCGACACCATGCTCTGGCTCGGGCAAGCCGCGCCCACCAGTGTCTCATGCTTCAGTGGCTCGAACTCCGCCTCGCCCGATGGCACCATGTCCGCCCACGCCGTCCTCAGCAACGGCGTCTTGCTCACCATCACCTTCACTGACGGAGTCAGAGCCAAACCCGCCAACGGTTTCGGTTCCGCCGCGTCACTCACCGTCATCGGCGACGAAGGCGTCCTGTTCACCGATGAAGGCGGACTCTTCTCCGATCGAAGCGGCCTGCGCATCGTCGTCAGCGGCATCGAACAGCAAGTCACCGCCAACGCCAAAGACACCGGCGCCACCCAAATGTTCATCGACCTGATCGCAGCCGACGGACCCAACCCCGCCCCCGCCGACGACTGCTACTGGACCGTCGCCCTCACCGAGGCCGCCTACCTCTCCGCCCAGCAGCGCCGCGTCATCGACATCCCACAACATCACGACGCGTAACGATTGTCTTGTTTATCAATTCTTCGAGTCGATCTCGTCAAACAACGGTGGGCACTCGCCCGGCGAACCATACCCGTCCCCATCAGGACAACCCATCATCTCCGATCGAAAGCGAATCGCTTCGCCTTCCGAACTGTAAAGCTCGACCCAATCGCTACCGTTCCTGGAGATAAGCTGCCCGCGGCGCTGGTCCGGACCGGATGTGTCAGTCCACATCTCACCGGCAGCAATCTTCCGCCACTGCTCGAGCTTCTCTGCCTTCGCCGCTTCAGTGAACTTCTCGTAGTACCCAACGAACAACGTATCTTCATCACACGTCCCACAACTATAGAACACAACACGGACCGATTCGTTGCCATCAGGACTATTGGGGTTCGGGATCGGCGGTATCTCGAGGGCGGATGCCACAAAGACTTCACCTGTAACCGTGTCGTAGAAATACGACGCCGAAGGGTCGCGGGGAGGAGGTTCAGGCCCGCCGTACCACCACGCACATGCGGCCGCCACGAAGCACGCAATGCAAATAGCAAGCAACTTGCGCATTCCATTCGCCTCAACGCATTCTAAGCCATCGACGACGGGCTGGTTCAATCGTGCCAATCGAAATCGACGCCACCGTCCCCGATACCGGCGCCGGGTGCGCGAGGCTCGTCATGACGCCTCCAGCCCGATCCCGCGCCATACTCTCACGTCATTCCTGCCACACTCCACCGTCCTGCGCCAGGAACGCATCAATCAACGCCCGGGCGTTCGTCATCGGCACGCACGCCATGATCGGCTTCGCCGGCGCCATGATGTAGCCGCCCCCCGCCGCCATGTGCTCAAGGCACGCCGCCACCTCACGCTGTACTTGCTCCGGTGTCCCGTCCGGCAACGTCTGCTGCGTGCTGATCCCGCCCATCAAACAAAGCTCGCGCCCAAACGTCCGCTTGATCTCAAAAATATCCATCGCCTCAGGCTGGATCGGCTGAAGAATATCGACCCCCACCTCCACCAGGTCGCCGATGATCGGCCGCACGTGGCCGCACGAATGCAGATACACATACTTACCGCCCTGCTTGATCCGCTCGCACATCCGCGCCAGCCGTGGCTTGATGAAATGCCGCCACGTCTCCGGACTCATCAGCATCGACGTCTCCGTGCCGTAGTCCTCGCTGAACCCGATCGCGTCGATCCGATCGCCATGCTCGCCAAGCAATCGATCGATCACGCGCAGGCACACCTCCGCCAGACCATCGAGCAGCTCTTCCACGAATCCCGGGTGCTCGTGGAAGTCCACCATGATCTCCTCCATGCCGCGCATGAACCACGTGCGCTCCCAGAACAGCATGCCCAACTGGAAAATCCGGAAGCGCGCCGCATGCGTCTGGGCCCATGAGTCCAGACCGGCCAGGTGAACATCCGTCGCAAGATCCGGAAACGTGTATCCCGCCAGGCTCGGCCCGGCCAGCGCAGGCGCCTCCAGGTGCAGGATCGAGCCGCGGCGCAGCTTCGTCCCGTACTCATCCTCAAAATACTCCCCCTCCTCCGAGATCGGCAGCGCATGCAGGTCCATCATCGCCGTATAGCTGCCGTCAAAGGTGTGCGTGCCGCCCGCCGGACCCAGAAACCGATCCCGCCCGTAGATCTCGTCCAGCGCATCGACCATGTCCGCGTCCACCCAGATGTAATAAGGACACGTCTCGGTCTGCTCGAACCGCATCGCCCGCAAAACCACATCCCGCGCTTGCGTTCCAACCTTCATGTGTATTTCTCCGTGGCCAGTGCCTATCGCGACTGACCCGTGTGCGCTTGCCACGCGTCGATCAGATGCTGCGTGTTCGCCCACGCCTGATCCGTGTCCTCGCGCACGTTGTCCACCGGCGAGAGGATGAATCCGCCGTCTCTACCGAGGATATCCAGCGCGTCGCGCGTCGCCTGCTGCGTCTGTTCCGCCGTGCCCTGCTCGACCGTCACCGCGCCACTGACCCCGCCCCACAACGCCGCCCCGCCTTCAGCGCACATCCGTTGCACCGCCCGCAGATCGGTGCCCTTCCCTTCCTCCGGGTCCAGCCCGATCAGCACGTCAACCCCGGCATCCAGCATCTGGTCGAGAATCGGCAGGAACGCGCTGGTCACAATGTACCCGTATTTGCGTCCTGCCTGATGCACCAGATCCGCCTCGGCCCGAATCGTCGGCGCGATGATCCGACCGTACGCCTCCGGCGTCCAGAACTCCGTCGTCTCATACCAGCCCCGTCGCACCACCACGTCGCAGTCCGTCACCTCCAGATACACCTCGATCTGTTTGAGATTCCACGCGTGAATGATCTGCGCATACCGCTCAATGATCGGTGGATCGGTAATGGACATCGCCATCACCTGTTCGTATCCGCTCAACCACGCCATCGCGTCCGCCCCCATCACGCCGCCGTCGCCGAGCACATTCTGACCGCTCTGACTGCCCCATCCGCCCACCTGCAGCAATTGGTGTTCATCCGCGACCGCCCGGGACCGATCCGCCAACTCCCGCAGCTCCGTGATCGCCTCATCCGTCGGGTCGCCGAGCAGATACGGCAGCCGGTCCAGATCACGCGACGGATCGACAAGCACATCCGTCGTGCGCGGCACCAGCCAGTCGTCGAACAGATCAAAATGATCTTCCCTGGGCCAGCCTTCCATCTGACGCACCCGCGTTTCCAGCGGGCCTGCCGGCGTGTCGATCCGCCGATGAAAAATCGTCTCCCCGTCGGCCTGCTCAACCGTGACCGTCTGCCGCGCCTCCCGGTGCAGCGCGTGACTCAGATGCCCCACGTGCACGTAGGGATCCAACCCTAGCTTGAGCTGTTCCTCCGCGAACTGTCGCACCGTGCCGCACTTCTTTGAAAGGTTGAAAAACAACATGAACGAACATGGGATATGGTCGGTATCCTCCCGTGAGATCGCCGCGAGCATCCGTTGCTTCGATGTCATGCCACATTCCTTTGTCGCCCATCGTCGCGACCCCCAACCGCGCCGCAAGCGTGTGTGTGTCGAGCCCGGAAAAACACTGAGTTTCAAGCCCCCAGCCGGGCCCGCCCCACGACCGGACCGGTCCCCCGAAAAGTCCCGTCACGACAGCAAATCCCTTGTAATACGTCCAAATATTGGATATAATCATAGCATGAATTGACGTGCCCCCGACGGACCTCTGCCGTACGCAACTGGGAAAGGAAGAGATCGATGTTCTGCCAATTCGTGCCTCGCAGCATCACCCTCAGCGTCACAATCCTCGTCAGCGCCTCGATCGCCGTCGCCGACATCACCTTTGACGACGTCACCGGCGACCCCAACACCCCCGCCTCCAATTTCTACGACATCCTCAATGGCGAATACCTCCACGCCTCGGCCTGGGGCGACGTCAACAACGATGGCTACCCCGACCTCTTCGCCCCCAAGTTCAACGGGTTCGGCTACCCCGACTACGGCCCCCATCGCCTCCTGATCAACAACACCGACGGCACCTTCAGCGAATCCGTCCAGGCCGCGCTCAACGTCAGCGGCATGGCCTCCTCCGGCGCAGCCTTCGCCGATTTCGACAACGATAATGATGTCGATCTCATCGTCGGCAGCTTCAACAACAGCACCGCCAACGCCTTCTCGCGCATCTACGAAAACGACGGCAGCGGCAACTTCACCGATCGCACCATTGGCTCCGGCTTCGACGCCATCCTCAATGCCCCCTCCCGCACCCCCTTCACCTTCGACGCCGACGGCGACGGCGACCTCGACGTCCTCCTCCAGCACGATGTCTACAACGGCACTGCGTACCAGTCGCACCTCATGCGCAACGACGGCAACTTTGTCTTCACCCAACAAACCCCGTGGGGTGGTTACACCAGCCCCTCTGGTGAAGGACTCCAGGGACTCGGCGGCGCGGTTGGCGACTTCGATGCCGACGGCGACCCCGACTTCTACTTCCCCAGCCCCACGTATCGCGCTCCCGCTTACAGCACTCCCAACAACCGAATGTTCCTTAACGACGGCGACGGAACATTCACTGAGTACGGCAACAACGCATTCTTCAATGTGGCTGCCGAATGGGATATCGCCAACGTCAATTTCTACGGCGACTGGCCCGTCGGCGCCGCCGCCGGTGACCTGAACAACGACGGCAAACTTGACCTGGTCGCCGGCAAGCACTTCGAAACCGCCCCCTCCGATCAATTCCGCCATGCGATCCGCGTGTTCATCAACCAGGGAAACGA
>NYZD01000139.1 GCA_002685935.1 Planctomycetaceae bacterium
GGGACGGTTGGCAATATTTGGGACCTGGCGTACATCGTGGCCCCCTTCGGCAGCACAACCAGCGTGCACGGTCAGGTGGCGGCCACCGATGGGGCAAAAGACAACGTGGCGCAGTTCCTATTTGTGACACCGCCGACGTTACCGGTGACCCTGTTCAGCGACTTGTTTGACATCGGCCAAGACATTGAAGGCGATCTGGAGTACACCATCGTGACCGACCCCGCCACGGGAGCGGTCGACATCGTCGCGGAGGCTCAGAATCCGGCCAACGGTCTGCTGCGCATGCTCGATCAGATCGGCACTCCGGCAACCTCCGGCAACAGTGACCAAGCAAGTGGACCTTCCCGAGCAGTTCCATCTGGAATTCGACTATCGCTTCAACACTGACGGAAGGGTGGTGGTCACCGTCAGCGACATCGCGATCGACACCATTCACGCTACAGATTTCGGCGCGGGGCATGACGCTTTCACGACCTTCTCGCGGACGTATGTGTTGGCTGACTACGGTCTGACGGCCGGCCCCAACAGCTTGTCGCTGACACTGAGTAATGAGGGGGACCCCGAGCTGTTCGTCGACAACTTCACGGTGACGGGCCACAACCCCATCCCGGTGCCCGCGGCAATGCCGGCTCTGCTGCTTTTGCTGGGAGTGGGATTCGCGCGGTGCCCATCAATGCGCGTGCGAAAAGCGGGTGTGGTCCACTCCTCGCGGGCATGACTGGATTCGCTTGCTGCCGGGGGTGTTAGCGCCTGCGCCGGCCGGCGATCATGCAGATCATCCAGAGGCCGACGGGTGCGGCGGCGGGCGCGGGGATCTCGATGGGGCGGGTGAGGATCAACTTGTTGATGCTCAGGAGCAGGGAGCCGCCGGGGTCGAGGGTGACGTCCCACTGGAACGCGGAGGCGAGGTCACCGGGGCCCACAGGACCGTTGTTGTTGCCGAGGTTGTCGGCGTTAGCGTCGTCCAGCAGTCCGAGACCGCCGCCGACGAACAACGATGGCGGGCCAACGTCATAACCGGTGGGGATCGGGACGGCCGCAGTTTCCATTTCTTCGATGAGCGCGCCGAGCAAATCGTTCTGCTGGACGGTGTTGTTGGGATTCAGGATGCTGATGGAGGTGTCGGTCGCATCGCCGCCGAAGTCGAAGTTCGCGTATTGGAACAAGTGAAGATCCAGCGGAGCGGTCGTCGATAGATTAGTGAATGTGACGACTTCACTGACGTTGGCCTGCCCGCCGCCGGTGCCGGTCAATTCGAACTGCACCTGGAAAGTGAAGTTGTTGGGGTCGGTGTAGGTGAGCTGGGCGAACTCGTCACCCGCGTCGAAATCATCATCGGAACTGGACTGGCTGACCAGGGGCACCGCGTGGATGGGGGATTCGGGTCCGATGGTACCGATGCGGAACCAGAACCACTGGTTCTCGAGTTGTTCGACACCGTCGACGGTCCAGGAAGTCATGCCGGCATTGGGATCAATGGTAACGGCGGCGTTCTTGTCCACGAGATTGATCGTGGTCGCTTCGGCAGGACTCAGCCATGGATTTGACGCGAGGCACATAAATGCGATCGCGACACCACTGAGCAGGGCGGGTTTACAGCGCATCATCAATCGATACTCCTTTAACAACACTCCCGGGCCGGCCCTCGGATCTGCACGCGGCGGCTCAAGTCCACCGATCTTGTCAGCCCTTTTCATTCCTCGCGCCACAAAGGCGCATCATCATCTCTTTCTCAATGCCCATGCCGACGGCGTTTGATCACGCCGAGCATCAGCATCAGTCCACCACCGACTGCGGCCGGGGCGGGGATCTCCTCGTTGGTCGGATCAGCATCCGAATGGAACGTTTTGTTCTTCGCGATCACATGGGTCTGACCGGGGTTGATGTGCAGATCCCACTGAAAGGCCCAAGCCAGGTCGCCGGGGCCGACCGGTCCGGCATTGTCGGCGAGCGTGTCGGCGTCCGCATCAGTCAGAGCACCTAGGATCGGGGCCGCGAAACCGGCTTCGTAATGACTGGGCACGGGGACAACAGCGGTCTCGGCAACTCGAAGATTGAAGTCTTCGTGTATCGCGGTATTGCCGCCCTGGATTTCCACGGAGGCATCGTTCGAAGTGCCGCCGAGGTCGAAGTCGACATATTGGAAGAACGACATGTCGATCGCAGAGGTGGTCTGATTGGTGATCTCGATCACTTCAAGGATGTCGGAGCTACGGCTGCCGGTGGCGCCGCCGCTGAGGACGAATGACAGGACGACTTCGATGTCCTCGTCGGTGTAAAGGGCGATGACTTTCTCGTTGCCGGCCTCGCCGTCGCGATCGAGCACACGGTGATCGGCCAGGCCAAGATCGTCGAGGGGTGCTTCAGGGCCGGTGCTCCCGATGCGATACCAGAACCACTGTTGGTAGACGTGTTCGATGTCATCAACGACCCAAGAGTATTGACCGCCCAGCGCATTGGGATCGGGTGGGCCCTGGTTGGGCGAGAGATCGATCAGCGCGGTGGAGTTGTTGTCGGATAGGCTGACCACCGTTGAGCCGGACGCCGCGGGTGATGTGGCCAGGAGCATCGCGCATGCCACGCTGATAAACGTGCCAAGCCGAAGCGCATGAGCAAAGCGGTTACATCTTACACCGGTCCGCTTGGGGTACGGACCTTCCCCTGCCTGGATCAACATCATCTTTTCCATCCCTTCCACAGGTAAATCATCATCTTTCTCGCCATCAGGCCCTACAACGGAGGGCCGTCCTTTTGAACACTTCTAATTAGACCCACGTGAGGGGGGTAGGTCAAGGATAAACTTTGAAAGTCCGAAAAAAACTTATCGAATCACGGCGGATTGACGTTGGGCAGGTTTTTGACACGGTGGCATGCATTAAGCTGCTGCTATTTATATGTTTACGCGCCAGATGGCATGGGAAAGCTCTTGGTCTGAGGATCTGGTTGACCGCTCAACTCCAGCCCAGCGGAAATGGCACAACCGGAGAGTTTGGCTGGTGTGTCGTTAATCTGGGTGGTCTGTGGGGTTGCGTGATCCATGATCGGATGGCCGGAAATGCCGACGGGTGGATTCGAACCACCGACCTAGGGCTTATGAATCCCTCGCTCTAACCAGCTGAGCTACGTCGGCTGAAACACGGCGCTTGCCGTGAGCGGTCAGTTTCGCACGAGACCGGACAATGGTCAACTGGTTTGGGCCGAATTCTCGCGGTCAAAGAACGTGATATATGGGTCGTCGGCGATGCGGCGCTTCAGCAGCAGGGCCAATTCCATCGCGTGGTAGTCGCCCCAGAGGCTTGATTCACCGCAAGGGATTTGGCGGCCGGGCGGCGTGTGATCCCATCCGTTGGGACGGTGATAGATCGAATGAAGGATCAAGCCTTGGTGATTGGGGTCGGTCGAGAGGTAGGGTTCGGTGAAGAGCGTATCGGCGATGACACAGGCTGCGCGATGGTACCGCAGGGCATTGGCGATTTCCCCCTTGGTTTCCAGGAAGTTGCCGAGGCGTAGCAGGCCCTGTGCGGCGATGGCGGCGGCCGACGAATCGATGGGTTCGTGGTCGTTGTGGGGATTGCTGGGGGCGGCGCTGTAATCCATGTCGCGGGGGATGCGGGGGGCGCCGCTGTCCCAGTAAACCATGCCGTCGGTGAAGCTGTGGGTGATGTACCAATCGGCGGCGGCGGCGGCGGCACGGTGGCACATGGACATTAGGGTGGATTTGCTTCCGGGGGGTTCCAGCACTGCATCGCTGAGGGTGTCGAAGAACTCGAGCTGCTCGGCGTAGCCGCAAACGATCCAGGCCAGCCCGCGGGTCCAGGTACTGAACGCGGAATAGCCCTGCTGCGTGGAGGGGCAGCGATAGCGGCCGTCGGTGGTATTGAAGATGGACTCGTGGACGACGCGACCGGCTTCCGCGGGGGTGTCGTAGATGTCGCGGCCTTGGCCGTAATACACGTTGTATTTGGCGGTGGCGGCGGCGTGCTGGATGAGGCGCTGCAGCAGCGAGATGGGCTGATCATTCTCGCCCATCAGGACGTGGCCGAGTTGCCAGCTCAGGCCGAGGGCGCGCATGGAGCGGATGGTGTCGCTGAACAGGGAGTGTGGGCCGTTGAAGGAATGGACGAAGCCGCGGGTGCGATGGCCGTGGTCGTCGAGCGTTGTGGTCCAGCGGGCAGCCTGGACGGCTCCGGAGACCTTGAGGGCGAGCTCGTGGAAGTCGATCTCGTGCTGGTGCGCGTCGATGCGTCCCTCCATGGCGAGGCGCCGAAGGTTGCCATAGGTTGAAATCTGATTGAAGCCGTGGTCGTGGACGCCGACGTGGGAGACGTGCGGGGCCATGCGCTGGAGGGTGTTGCGTCGACCGATGTCGAGAAACTGCTGGTCGTCGGTGGCGTCGAACTGGAGAATCTGACAGCCGAATTGGAAGCCCTGGGTCCATTCGGTCCAGCCGCGTGTGGTGTAGCGGCCGTCGACGGTGAACACGGGCGTGCCTTGGGCTGAATCCCAGGATCTCTCAAGGTCGAGGATCTTCGGCCCGGCCAGTTCAAACAGGCGGTCGATTTTGAGGGACAGCGACTCGAGTGTCGGCGCGGTATCGGGCTTCATGGTGAGACGCTCACGCAGTGAGAGGGTGAATGACCAAACCCGTGGCGAGCTTGGGGTAGAAGAAGGTGCTCTTGGCGGGCATGACCTGCCCGGCTAATGATACGGCGCACACCGAGTCCAGCGGTGTGGGTTGCATGATCACGGCGAGTTGGCCGGGGGCGGCAGTGGTCATGGCGGGCAGATGATCAAGCGATGCGGTGTATTGCTGGGTGATCGGGTTGGCGCGGTGAGGCTGGATCAGGCCATCGATGACGAGATGCTGGAGGATAGCGACATCGAGCTGTCGCCACACGGGGGGCTTGTCGGGCAGTGTGGATTCAAGGGGGTCGGCGGTGGTCGTGAGCAGGGCGGTCTTCTGGGAATGGCCCTCGAACAGGCCCATCGCGTGGGGGCCGGCAGTCGGCAAGGCGGCGGCGAGATCGCGCAGGGCGGTCGTGTGGTCGGTGGGGGTGATGGTGATGCGCGGATCGTCGGCCGCGGTGGCGAGCAGTTGCGTCAGAGGCTGGTCGCCGAGGCCCTCGAGGATGCGGTGCGTGGACAGAACGACCATGCCGGGGTTCTCGGCCGCGACGAGCATGACCAGGACCCGCCGGGCGTCGGGCAGATCGGCGTGATCGCGGGCAAAGTTCCGGGCGGTGATGTATCGATGGTGGCCATCGGCGATGAACACGTCGGTCGGGGCGAAGAAATCGCGGAGTTGATGGGCGATCGAGGGGTCGGTGATGCGCCAGCAAAGGTGGCGGACCTTATCGCGGGTTCGGCCGTGGAAATCGGGATCACGCTGGTCGAATACGGGGTCGAGGCAGGCGGCGACGGTGTTGCCGGGATCACGGAACACGCAGAATATCGGCGAAAGCTGGGCCCGGGCGGCCGCCATGAGTTTGTATCGATCGTTGAGGCCGCCCTCGATCGTCAATTCGTGGCGATGGATGCCGCCGGGGTGCCGTCCAAAATCCTCGATGTCCATGGTCGCAAAGACGCCGCGGCGTTTGAAGGCTTTGCCGGCGTGGGTGAATTGCTGTTCATAGCCGTACAGGGCGGGTTCGGGATCGCGCTGAAGGACGCCCTGCTGGATCCAGTTTTGCATGGTTTGGCCGGCTCGCCGGTAGGCTTCGTCGGGGCCGACGGTCTTGGGGGGCGTGACGGGCAGGTCAATCTCGACGATGTTGTACGGGTCCTGTGCGAGCAGATCGCGCTTTGGACCTTCGTCCAGGACGTCGTAGGGCGGCGCGATGCGGGCGGATAGATCCCCGTCGGGCGTGGCGTATCGTATCGCGTGAAATGGGTGTAGCAGCGGCATGGGGGCGGCTATCGTATCAGGCGTCCAGCATGGCGCACAGACGGTCGGCGTGCTTTTTGAGCCAAGTGACTTTGCGCTGAATCATCAGCAGGAATCCGAAGCCTTCCATGCGAGCGAAGGAGCCGGTCGCGGCGATGGGAATGACGCTCTCGGCGATGAGCGCCTCGACCATCAACGGGGGGATTGTGTGGCGCTCGGCCTCGGATAGGGCGCTGACGGATTCGTAACCGCGCATGAATCGTTTGAAACGGCTTTCATCGAGGTACTCCGGCCAATGGGCCGCGTCGTCGCCTCCGCCGATGATTGAGAATTGGAGCGCGCCGTTGGCGACGTCGATCACGCGTTGCTGGATTCGGGCAGCGTCGTAATCGATCACGGCAACGACCCGTGGGCCTCGGAAGAGCATATTGCCGGGATGCCAATCGCTGTGAATGATCTGCATGGGCCATTCTGTGAGGCCCATTTCATTGACGCGAAGCGCGGCTTCGTTGTAATTGCCGTGCAGGAACTGGATGATTTCGCGCACGCGGTCGGGCTGTTCATTGACGGCGGGGTCGTCGCGCAGCGTGGCGGGGATGTTGCGCATGGATTCCTGGACGCCGCGCGCCGCGTGATAGGAGCCTTGGGGCGGGTCGTATTCGGCCTCGTAGTCGCGCAGTAACTGGTGCAGTCGGCCGAGGGTCTTGCCGGCGTCGTGGGTGCTATCCAATCCGTTGTCGTACCCAGTGCCGGCGGCGTATTCGAATACTTCGTAGATATTGCCGCGGAGTTGGAGCATCGAGTTGTTGTCGCGCCGCGTGCCGATCAGGTTGGGCAGTGGGAACTCTTTGGTGGTCAAGTACAACTGCATGGCGTGGGCGAAGGCGACTTTGAAGGGGTTGTCGCGGCCCTTGGCGCGGCGTTTGAGTAGATAGGTGCCGCGATCGGTCTTGAGCACGAGCTTGGGGGCGCGGCGCGAACCTCGGGGGAACGCCTGCATTGAATCGATCACGCCCAAGTCGTAATGGCTGAGCACGGTGGCCAGTTCTTCGGAGGTGAAGGTGGCGCGATCGCTGTTGTCGATCCGGGCGGATCGCTCTGGATTCGGTGATCCGTGTTGGGATGCGCTATCGTGTGCCATCGCCATGAGTCGGTCCCGCGGCGGAAACGACTACTCCACGTTTTGTACCTGCTCTTTGATGCGATCGATGGATCCCTTGACTTCCACGACGATCCGGGCGATCTGCGCATCATTGGATTTGCTGGCGATGGTATTGGCCTCGCGCAGCATCTCCTGGGTCAGGAAATCCAGCGTGCGGCCGGCGGGTTCGGTCGTGTCGTGATGAATGATCTGTTCGAACTGATCGAGGTGCGCATCAAGTCGCTGGACCTCTTCAGCGACGTCGCAACGGTCAGCGAAGATCGCGACTTCGCGGACGAGATCGACGTTCTCGACGACCATTTCGGCGCGGGCCATAAGTTCATCAATTCGGGTGCGCAGGCGTTGGTGGTATTCTTCGAGGACATCGGGGACGCGTTGCCGGACCTGCTCAAGCCGTTCGGCGATGAGCCTTCGATGGATCATCAGATCTTCGAGGAGTCCGGCGCCCTCGCGTTGGCGCATGGCGAGGCATTTGTCGCAGGCCTCGTCGAGGAGCTTCATGACCACGGGACGGCAGCGTTCGACGAGTTCGGACATGGACGGCGGCTGGATGACGCCGGGCAGAACCAGCATGGACGCCAGATCGATGGTCGTGCGTCCGGCGCCCTCGGGGTCGGTCTGTTGTTCAATATGCCTCAGGTGCGAGAGGTAACGTCCGAGGGCGGGTTCGTTAAGTTCGTAGGCGGCGCGGGCCGACTTATCGCGGAAGTCGACGGTGAGGGTGACGGAGCCTCGGGTGAGTCGTTTGCGCAAGTAAACTTCGAGTTCCGGCTCAAGACCGGCGATTTCGTCGGGCATCCGGAAGGATGCTTTGAAGTATTTGTTGTTGACGCTGCGGACCTCGACGGCGTAATGGACGCCGTTGTCCTGGCAGGCCGCGTCGCCGAAACCGGTCATAGATCGGATCAACAGGGGGCTCCCGGCGGGCGCAAGGCGCCGGCGGCAGGTTCGGTCAAGTATGGGGTGATTACTCTGTGCTATCCGCGTCGTCGGTATCGTTGGTCAAGGCATCACTGTCCTGCGTTGTGCCGTCATCATCATCGGGAACGACAGTGTCGGTGGGTGGGGCGGCTGAATCGTCGGCGGGGGCGTTGGGCTCATCCGTTTCGAATACATCGTCGAATGGCACTCCCCGTTCTTCGTCATCAGCCGGGGGTGACACTACGGTATTCGGTAGTTTCTCCTGGGCGGCTTCCTGTTTGCCGCTGGGCATGGACCAGACCATGATCATGCCCAGGAGGATGAACAGGACGAACAGGACGATGGTGATGACGGTGAGCACGTCGCCGGTCTTGGCGCCAAAAGCCTGCGTGCCGCCGCCCCCTCCTCCGCCGAAGGCGCCGGCGAGTCCGCCGCCCTTGGGCTTCTGGATGAGGATGAACAGGATCAGCAGGACGGCCACGAGCGCGAACGCCACGGCGAATACGGGCACATACCAATTTGCAAGAACCATCATTTCGGGTGGATCCTCTAATCTAGCCGGCGCTCGCCGCGACGGTCTGCGTCGCGGCGATGATCGCCAGGAAGTCGTCTGCTTTCAACGCGGCGCCGCCGATGAGCCCACCATCAATATCGGGTTGGGCGAAAAGTTGGGCGGCATTGTCAGGTTTGACCGACCCGCCATATTGGATACGGACTCGGTCGGCGACCGCATCATTGAACATGCCGCAACGGATAAATGCACGGATGGCCTGATGGGCGGCCTGGGCGTCGTCGGGGGTGGCGGTCATGCCGGTGCCGATAGCCCAGACCGGTTCGTAGGCGATGGTGACGCGGGCCATGTGATCGCTGGAGACACCGGCGAGGCCGTAGCCGATCTGGCCCCAGTTCACGGCGTCGGTCATGCCGGCTTCGCGCTGCTGGAGCGTTTCGCCGATGCAAAAGATGACGTCGAGACCGGCGTCGAGGGCGGCTCGGACCTTGGCGTTGATCAGAACATCGGATTCGGCGAGCACATGGCGGCGTTCGCTGTGGCCGACGATGACCACGGTGGCGCCGACATCCCGGAGCATAGAGCAACTGACTTCGCCGGTGAATGCCCCGTTGGGATCGGTGTGGACGTCCTGAGCACCGAGTTGGATCTTGCTTTGTGCCTGGCTGAGGATCTCGCCGACCTGATGGAGATAGGGGAATGCGGGGCAGATGGCGACTTCGGCGGGTGCGTCGGTCAGGCCGTCAACGAGCGCACGGGCGAGGGCTGCGGCCTCGTCGGCGTGCAGGTTCATTTTCCAATTGCCGCCGATGAACGGCTTGCGATCCGCCATGGGGTAGGCTCCAAGCTTGATCAAACTGTCGGACGTGTGGAATCCCGCAGTATAGCGGAACGGCAGCGTGTGGAAAGCGGCTCAATTGGGCGGATCGAGATCGTCGAGCCGCTCAAGGGCGTCGGCGTCGAGTAAGGCGCTCAACATGTCTTTGAAATGTTGGTTGAACATCTCTACCGGCGCTGGTCCACGCTTGTCGGGTCAGTTCCCAGCAAAGGTCCAATCGCTCGCTCAGAGACGCTCATCCGAGCGATACCCAAGTCCGTCAGGCGGGCTTCGTCCTGCCGGGTGGTCATGCGTGTCCAAGAGATTCGACGCTCAGCCATGTTCAATGGATTATATCGGGATACACGTGATGATTTCTGCACGATCATCCGATGGCATCGAGAATAAGGCTCAGCGGCGGGGGCGTGGCTGATTTGGCGGAGCGCGATTAGAATAGCGGATTCGAGTGACTCAAGACCTCCTGGCAGATGGGTGCCTGCGTATGTTGACCAGCCGTGAAATCCGACAGCAATACATTGATTTCTTTGTGAAGGGACATGGGCACAGCTACGTGCCGTCGTCGCCGGTGGTGCCCCACGGGGATCCGACGCTGCTGTTCGCCAATGCGGGGATGAATCAGTTCAAGGATGTGTTTCTGGGGCTGGGCACGCGTGAATACAACCGGGCGGTCAACACGCAAAAGTGCATTCGCGCGGGGGGCAAACACAATGATCTGGCGGATGTGGGTAAGGATACGTATCACCACACGTTCTTTGAGATGCTGGGCAATTGGTCGTTGGGGGATTATTTCAAGTCGGAGGCAATCGACTGGGGCTGGAAGCTGATGACCGAGGTATGGGGGCTGCCGGCGGATCGGCTGCACGCGACGGTGTTTGAGGGCGATGACGCGGACGGCGTGCCGGCGGACGACGAGGCGGCGGAGATCTGGTCGAACTATCTGCCGGCGGAACGGATCAGCCGGTGGTCAAAAAAAGACAACTTCTGGGAGATGGGCGACACGGGGCCGTGTGGGCCGTGCAGTGAGATCCATATCGATCTGACGCCGGACAAGTCGGGCGCGCCGTTGGTCAACGCGGACGACCCGCGGGTGATTGAGCTGTGGAATCTGGTGTTTATTCAGTTCAATCGAACGGCGGACGCGTCATTGGAATCGCTGCCGGCGAAGCACGTGGACACGGGGTTGGGCTTTGAACGGACGTGCGCTGTGTTGCAGGGCAAGAGCAGCAATTACGACACCGATGTGTTCACGCCGCTGTTCGATGCGATTCGTGACGTGACGAAGACGCGTCCGTACGGTTCGGTGTTGGAGGATCCGATCGACGTGGCGTACCGGGTGATCGCGGATCACGTGCGGGCGCTGACGTTCGCGCTGACCGACGGGGCGCACTGCGGCAATGACGGTCGGAACTACGTATTGCGGCGGATTCTTCGGCGGGCGGTGCGGTATGGGCGGCAGACGTTTGAGATGCACGATCCGTTCCTGCATCACCTGGTGCCGGTGGTCGTCGAGACGATGGGCGACGTGTTCCCGGAACTGACGACGAATCCACAGGCGGTGATCGATGAAATCCATGAGGAGGAGCAGTCATTCAGCCGAACGCTGGATCGGGGGATTGAGCTATTTGAGGAAGCGGCGGGACGGGGCGGCGAGTCGATTGACGCGGAGGATGCGTTTCGACTGTATGACACGTACGGCTTTCCGATTGATCTGACCACACTGATGGCCGAAGAGCGGGGGATGGCGGTTGATGTTGAGGGATTTGAGGGGTTGATGGAGGACGCTCGTCAGCGGAGCCGGGACGTGGGCGGACAGGCGGATGCGCTGGAGTCGCTGGTCAATATTGTGCAGAAGTCAGATATTGAGGCGACGGCGTTCGTGGGTTACGAGACGACGTCGATCGATGATGCGCGCGTGATCGGCGTGTTTGCGCAGGATGATGAGGGACATTTTGAGGCGACGGACTCGCCGCAAGCGGGTCAGGTGCTGGCGCTGGTGACGGACCGGACGCCGTTCTACGCCGAGGCGGGGGGCCAGATTGGCGACACGGGATCGGTTCGCGCGGCGGGCGGGACCGTCTACCGGGTGACCGATACGATCAAAGTCGGTGAGGTGTATTTCCATCTCGGTGAGATCGAGTCGGCGGGGGGCGGGGCGCTGGGATCGGGTGATCCGCTGGTGATGGAAGTGGACGCCGATCGGCGGCGGCGGATCATGGCGCATCACACGAGCACGCATCTGATGAACTGGGCGCAGCGGCAGGTGCTCGGCGACCACGTGCATCAGCGGGGATCGCTGGTGGCGCCGGATCGGCTGCGATTCGACTTCTCGCATAACCAGGCGATGAGCGTGGAGGAGGTGGTCGAGGTCGAACGGCTGACGAATGCGATCATCGATCAGGATCTGGCGGTGTACACGGCATCCGGGGCGCAGGAAGATGCGGTGAAGATCAACGGACTGCGGGCGGTGTTCGGCGAGAAGTACCCGCCGCGCGTGCGCGTGGTGTCGGTGGGGGTGGGGTTGGACACGCTGTTGGGCGACCCGGACAACGCGGAATGGCCGACGCGATCGATCGAGTTTTGCGGCGGGACGCATCTGGCGCAGACGGGCGAGGCGGAGCGGTTCGCGATCATCTCCGAGGAAGCGGTGGCGAAGGGGATTCGACGCATTACGGCTCTTGCCGGCGAGGCGGCGCGACAGGCTGAGGCAGATGGGCAGGCGCTGCTGGGCCAACTGGATGGGCTGGGCGACGATGCCGGCGACGACCTGCCGCAGCGCGTGAACGAGATTCAGGATGCGATCAATCAGGCGATGATTCCGTTGGCGACGCGGCATCAGTTGCGCGAGCGGTTGGTTGCGTTGCAGAAGATCGTCAAGAAACAGCAGAAGAAGCAGTCGAAGTCGGCGGCGGCGGATGTGGTGGGTGCGGCGCAGAAGATCGCTGACCAGGCGGACGGCGCGTTCATCGTCGAGATGATTGAGGAAGTGGATGGCCATGCGCTGCGGGCGGGGATGGACGTGATTCGCAAGAAATGTCCGGACGCGGCGGTGATGCTGGGCTCGGCAACGGGGGACAAGGTGGCGTTTGTCGCGGCGGTGCCGGATGAACTGATCAAGAAGGGGTTGAAGGCGGGAGACTGGGTGCGCGACGTGGCGAAGGTGGCCGGCGGCGGCGGTGGGGGGCGGCCGGACATGGCGCAGGCGGGGGGTAAGGATCCGGCGAAGATCGGCGAGGCGCTGGATGAGGCGCGGCGGATCGCGGCAGCGGCGCTGGGATGAAGCGCCGGGGCGCTCGGGGTCGTCGGATGTGATCCCACTGGTATGATGTGTCGCTTTTATCAGGAGACGCGCATGCCTGTGGAATCACGACCTCGTATCAATCGCATGGATGATCGGGCGCGCCAATGGCTGGAGCGCGGTGGGATCGATGCGGTGATTCTCACGTCGCCGATGCATGTGTATTACTTCACGGGGTATTACCTGTGGCTGGATGAGTTCTTCCGCGAGTACATGGTCACGCCCGGCGCGTCGGCGGAGCGGTTGCCGACGTATGCGGTGGCGGCGAGCAACGCGGAGACGGCGTTGATCGTCGGGGGGGGCACGGCGTCCAACGCGGCGGGCCTCGCGCTGGACCACGTGGTGGGCTACGGAAGCGGGCAGCGTGATTCTGATCCGACGGGCTTGGAATCGATTCAACGCGATACGAGCACGGATGCGCCTTTCCAGTGTGTGACGGCGGAGGCGGCGACGGCGGTCGATGGTCTGGTCACGGCGTTGCGCGAGATGGGGTTGGCCGATGCGACGATCGGGTTGGAGGTCGACGATCTGGCGCCGGCGCAACGTGCGGCGATCGAGGCGGCGCTACCGGACGCGAAGTTGAAGGATTGCAGCAATGTGTTGCGGATGCTGCGGATGGTCAAACACCCCGACGAGATCGATCGGATGCGTCAGGCAGCGGCGATTGCCGAGCGGGCGGCGGGCGAGGTGTGGACGCTGGCGAAGCCGGGCGTGGATATTCAGGATGTGATCGCGGCGTTTGGGTCGCGCGTCGGCGTGGCGGGGGCGACGTTCGAGCACTTCTGCTACACGACCGGCGGGTATGGCTTGGCGACCGAGCCGCACTGTGTGATCGACAAAACGGAAGTGATGATGGTGGACTGGGGCTGTATCCTGGAACACTACTATTCAGATACGGGGTGCACGCTGATGATGCAGGAGCCGCAGGGTCGCGCGGCGGATTACTATCAGGGCGTGCGGCTGGCCGTGCAGGAGGGCGGGGCGGCGTTCAAGCCGGGCGTGAAAGCGTCGGACGTGCGGCAGGCGATGGATGACTCACTGAATCGCACGGGCAATCCAATCCAGTTGCCACATGGGCATGGGTTGGGATTGGTGGTGCGAGATTATCCGATCATCATGCCGGACAACGGGCTGCGGATTACGGATGACTGCATCGATCTGGCGTCGGACGTGCCGATTGAGAAGGACATGGTGATCAATCTGGAGTGCGGAATCGTGCAGCCGGGATACGGCGGGTGGCATTGCGAGCATTCGTTCCTGGTGACGGATCGCGGATCGGAGTTGCTGACGCCACAGGCGCGGGACGAGCCGATCATTCCCTAGAGATCGATGTGCGAGCCGGCGATGAAGCGCGTGCCGCCGAAGCCGTTGCCGTCGTCGAGCATGTAGTAGTAGGCGGTGAAGATGCGGCCGGGCGCGGTTTCGAGTGCGACGGGATAGGCGAGGTCGGGTCCGGACGCATCGTCGCGGATGATCTGTTGATCGGACCAGGTGTCGCCGTCGTCTTCCGAGAGGATCAAGCCCATGCCGTAGGGGGGCTTGCGGCGGCCGAACAGGACGACAATGCGACCATCGGCCAGACGGATCGGCCAGGGCGAGCGGTGAAATTTGCCGAACGCGCCTTGTCCGGTGACGGCGTGTTGGCGGGCTCGTCGTGCCCAGGGGGACCGGCCCCAGCGCACGATGGGTTCGGGCGTGGACCAGGAATAGCCGCCGTCATCGGAGTGGCACATCTGAATCGCATCGCGCAGGCCACCGATGTTCAGCGTGTAACACTGCAGGCGACTGGAGGGCAGGAGGATCAATGCGGCGTAAGTGGCACGGCCGATGCCCGTGGGGTCGTTGCAGATGATGGAGATGGGTTCCCAGGTCAGGCCATGGTCGTCGGAGCCGTAGAGCGAGACGTTCGGGTTTTGGCTGATCGCGCCGATGACGGGATCGACATGCGGGGGACTGCCGCCGTGTGACATCGCGCCCAGGTGTGTGCCGTCGGGCATGGTCACGAGTGGGTGGGCATCCTTGTGGACGCTGGCACCGGAGATGCGCGGTTGCAGCTTGGTGGGGACGGATTCCCAGGTGTGCCCCTTGTCGGCGGAGCGGAGGGCGAAGCTGATGGTGTTGAAGCCATCCTCGGTGCCATCGGAGACGAACGTACGACCGAAGAAGATCGCGGCGTCGGGGGCGTTAAGGTCGATGGATTCACGCGCGATTTCGCGGCCACTAGCGGCCTGTTCGATGAAGGCAATGCGATCCGGCTCGGCCATGGTCTGATCGAACACGACCACATCGTTGGCCCGGTCCCAGGTGACGCCGCTATCAAAACTACGGGCGAGGATCACTTGGCTGCGCATGTGGTAGCCGTGGAAATCATGCTGGACATCGGTTTGCTTCTGGTAGGCGCAGGGGGCGCGATTGTAGAGGACGGCGATCTCACCGTCGCCGAAGTCAAAGATCCCGCCCTGGCGGGGATGGCCGGCGTAGCGGGCCCTGTCGGCGTCGACGACGATGTGCTGGACCTGCTTGATCATGCCTGCGGCACTCCTCGCCTCGGTGTCTGGGTCACCTGTTCAACACGGCGGACATCGTTATCATGTCCGATCCCATTGGAAAGTGAGATTGGCCATGATGCAAGTGGGCCAGAAACTGCGTGACAAGATGGCGAGCGGCGTGGTGCTGGGCTCGTTCGTGATGGAGTTCAGGACGCCGGCGGTGCCGATCGTGCTTGCCCACGCGGGAATGGATTTCTTTCTGGTTGATACTGAGCACGGCTGGTACAACCCCGAAACGGTGAGAGCGATGATGGACGTGGGCGGGCGCGAGGGCATTTGCCCGATCGTGCGGGTGCCGACGACACATCGATCGGAGATCACGCACGCGCTGGATAGCGGGGCGGGTGGTTTGTTGTTTCCGGTGATTCGCACGATGGATCACGTCCGCGAAGCGGTGGAGGCATCGAAGTATGCGCCGCTGGGCAGACGTGGGATGCACATGCTGCGGCCGCACACGAACTTCCTGCCGCCGACGGACAAGCCCGCGTATTGCGCGGAGGCGAACGCATCGTTGCTGACGATTCTACAGATCGAAACGGTGGACGCGCTGGGTCAGGTGGAAGCAATTGCGGCGACGGATGGAGTGGACATGTTGTACATCGGGCCGACTGATTTGAGCGCGGACATGGGGCATCACGGCGGTCTGGATCACCCGGAGACCATGGCGGCGGCGGCGCGGATCGCCAAGGCATGCGCGGCGGCGGGTAAGCCGGCGGGCTGTCACGTGGAGCGGCCGGATCAGATCGCCGCGGCGCTGGAGATGGGATTCTCGATGATTGGATATGCGGGCGCGCTGCGCCTGCTGATGAGCGGGGCCAAGACGTTTTGTGATGAGGCGTTGGAAACGATTGCCGCGGCGGGCAAGTGATCAATCGGAATCGGAGCGGTTTTCCTGAACACAAGGGACAATTGAAATGGCAAAGCAATACAAGATGGCGGTCATCGGCGTGGGAGCCATTGCGAACCTTCATGCGCAGGCCATTGCGGATCTGGATAACGCGGTGGTCGTGGGCGGATCGTGCCGAGGGGAACAGAAGGGACGCAAGTTTTGTGAGCAGTGGGGGGGGAATTACTACGCCGACTATGTGGAGATGCTGGACAAGGAGAAGCCCGATGTCGCGGCGATCTGTACGCCCAGCGGGTTGCACCTGGAGCCGACGCGGGCGTGCGCGGAGCGGGGGATTCATGTGATTTGTGAGAAGCCGCTGGAGATCACGACGGCACGCGTCGATGAGATGATCGCCGTGGCGGATGGGTCGGGGATCACGCTTGGGGGGATTTTTCCGCAGCGGTACCTGAAGGTGCTGCGGACGGTTCACGAAGCGGCATCGGCGGGGCGGTTCGGA
>NYZD01000140.1 GCA_002685935.1 Planctomycetaceae bacterium
CCTGATGCGATGTGCCGGGAAGAGCGAAAAGCCCTTGTTTTACGGGCCCACACGCGTCAGAATTATATCACAATTGAGGAATCATCTGGGAAATGCGGGATTATACCGCCTGGTGGTGCGGCGGCGTGGCGGTGGGCGGTGAATGGCTGACCGCGAGCGATCGTTGCGGTACGATTGCAGGGCGTGTTGCTGGTATGTTACGCGGGGCGCAGCGGAGCATGGGACCATGGCGCGGGGCACGACCCGACTCAAGAGACTGGACGACATTGATTTGCAGCCCGGCCGAAAGATCGGGCCGCGGTATGTCGTGGAGCGGTTGCTGGGCTATGGGTATGAGGGGGAGGTCTATCAGATCCGCGAAGTGCCCACGGGAATTCGGCGGGCGGCGAAGCTGTATTACCCCCATCGCAATCCGAAGGATCGCTCCTCGATTCGCCATGCCCAGAAACTCAATTCATTGCGGCACTGCCCGATCGTGTTGCAGTTTCATCATTTTGAGCAGATCACGATCAAGAAGCAGCGCGTGGGATGTTTGATCTCGGAGTTGTGCAGCGGGATGCCGCTGGAGCATTGGATCAAGCAACATACGGGCAAGCGGATTCGGCCGTTCCGCGCGTTGATGGTGCTGTATCACCTGGCGCGCGGGATCGAGGCGATCCATGCGTTGCGTGAATATCACGCGGACGTGCACACGGAGAACATTCTGATTCAGCCGATCGGCGTGCGGTTCGAGTTGAAGCTGATTGATTTCTATGACTGGGGACGGATGACGCGGTACAAGCAGCAGATGGACATATTGGACACGGTGCGTGTGTTCTACGACTGCCTGGGCGGGGCGAAACACTATTCGGCGCAGCCGCCGGAGGTGCGGTACATCTGTGCGGGGTTGAAGCGGGGATTGATTCTGAGTCGATTCCCGACGATGAGCGCGTTGCGCCAACATCTTGAACAATTTGAATGGCGCTCGACGCTGGCGTGAGTGAGGTAACTAAGGCGTGAGGGTCCCGGGCCAAGGGCGGATGCGCGGATCGTCGGGGGCGGCGACGTGCTGCTGGGCGAGTTCGACGTAGGCGCGGGGGATGTAGTCAAGGTATTCGCGTTCGGCGTCGGAAATGGGTCTGGCGATCTTGCCGGGGACACCCATAACGAGCGATTCGTCGGGCACGTCCATGCCGGGGGGGACGACGGCGCCGGCGGCGATGAGACATCGTTTGCCGATGACGGATTGCCCGAGCACGGTGGCGCCCATGGCGATGAGCGTGCCTTCGCCGACGGAGATGCCGTGGACGACGGCGCCGTGACCGACGGAGACGTCGGGGCCGATGGTGAGGGGGAAGTCGTGGTCGGCGTGGATGACGGCGTTGTCCTGGATGTTGGTGCGATCGCCGATGGTGATGGGGGCGACGTCGCCGCGGATGACGACGCCGTACCAGAGGTTGACATCGGCGCCGAGGGTGAGTTCGCCGAGCGGGCGCGCGGTGTCAGCGATGAAGACGCCATTGATGATGCGCATGGACATGGTTACACCTTTTGTCGGGTCCACCCGCCGTGCATGAAGCGGGCGCCGAAGACTATGCCGCGGACAATCAATTCCAGTGCCATGGCGAACCAGATGCCGTTGATGCCGCCGCCAAGTGTGACGCCGAACAGCCAGACGAGGGGCAGGCGGCAGAGGATGGAGGTGGCGAACACCATCAGCATACTCCAACGGACATCGCCGGCCCCGCGCAGCGCACCGCCGAGTACGAGGTAGGCGGCGAATCCAACCTGTGACCAGGCGATGATGAACAACAGACGCGGGGCGATGTCGTGGAACGCCGGTTTGTCGGTCGCGATGCGGACAAGAATTTCAGGAATGGTGATGAAGATCACACTGAAGAAGAGGCTGATGGCGATCGCGCCGGCAAGGCAGATCCAGCCGGCCTGCTTGGCGCGTCTGGGATCACCGGCGCCGAGGTATTGACCGATGAGCGTGGCGGCGGCGATGCCGATGGCGTAACAGGCCATGAAGCAGATGGCCTCGATACGGATCGCGATCATGTGAGCGCCGACGAGATCCTGGTTGCCTTGGATTCTGACCAGATAGCCGACGGTGAGCAGGACGAGGTAGTTGACGCCCCAGTGGCCGATGTTTTCCGCCAGGGACGGGCCGCCGATGCGGATGAGTCGGCCGAGCATGGGTTTGTTGGGACGCATGGCGGCAAAGGTGAGGCGGATGCGCGTGGGGCCGACCATGAGCAGCAGGATGATGATGACGCAGCCGACGGCCCAGGCGGCATTGGTGCCCCAGGCGATGCCGGCGATGCCGTGGCCGCCGATGGGTGACCACGGGACGACCAGCGCGACGCTGACGACGATGTTGACAAAGTTGACGGCGACCATGACGAAGAACGGGCTGCGGGTATCGCCCGCGCCACGGAGCGAGGCGGCGCAGAGGAACAGCACGGCCCGACAGGGGGCAGCGAGGGCGAGGATGCGCAGGTAGGTTTCGCAATCGGCAAGCGCCTGACCTTGGAGATTGACCAGTCGTCCGGCGTAGGGCGCGATGATGTACCAGAACAACAGGGCGTTGATGAGGCCCCAGATCAGGGCGAGCAGGACGGCCTGACCGGCGGCGTGGTTGGCTTCATCGGTGCGACCGGCGCCGAAGGCCCGGGCGATGAGCGCGGTGGCGCCGATGCCGACGGCGCCCTGGAGCAGTCCCATGAGCCAGATGAGGTAGCCGGCGCCGCCGATGGCGTTCATGGTCGCGGGGGTATCGTGGCCGGCGAGGACGGTGTCGACCATGCCGACGAGGAAGACCATCAGGGCATCGAGGAAGGGCCAGAGGGCGAGGGCGAAGACCTGACGGGGCAGGGACAAGTGGGCGGGCAGGCCGGCGGGTCGGCGCGGCGGCGGGGCGGGTTCGACGGCGGCATCGACGGTGTCCTCGGCGGGGATGTTGACGTTGGACGAGGATTCGCGATCGGTCACGAGGGAGCACCGGGGCAATGAAGGGAGCGGCGGATTGTAGTCGTGCGATGCGCGCGGTACAAAATTCAACTCATCTGTTCGGGCAGGAAAGCATGATCCGACGCATGGCGGAAGAGGACGTTGAGGCGGCGGGGCAGGTGTGGTTGACGGCGTCGCTGGCGGCGCACGACTTTGTGCCGGCGTCGTTCTGGCAGGCGGACCACAAGACGATGGTGTCTGAGATTCTGCCGGCAGCTCACGGGTACGTGCACGAGACGGCGGTCGCGATCGATGGGTTTGTGGCGCTGGGGTCGGGGGATCGGGCGAACTTCATGGGGGCGCTGTTTGTCGGGCCGGACCATCAGTCCCGGGGCATCGGCACGCGACTGCTGGATCACGTTAAGGCGATGCGGGACCCGTTGGATACGAGCGTTTACAAGCAGAATCACCGCGCGTTCGCATTTTATCAGGCTCGGGGGTTTCGGGTCACCGGTGAGGCGATTTGTGAACACACGGGCTGCGGGGAGTACACTCTGCGCTGGACCGGGAATCCTGAACCAGCTACGGCGACCGACGGCGCGGATGCCACGGCCGAGTAGCGATGTTGAATATTCTTTCGAGGTGTGGACATGGCCAAGATCACGGAAAGCAAACTGTTTACCGCGCTGGATGGATTTGAAATCGAATTACCAAGTTGGGGTTTTTCCGACACGGGCACGCGGTTCGGGAAGTTCTTTCAGCCGGCGGCGGCGTCGACGCTGGACGAGAAGTTGGAGGACGCGGGGTTGTGTCACAAGCTGACCGGGGCGTGTCCGTCGGTGGCCACGCACACGTTGTGGGACTTCGATCCGGACATGAATCCGCGAGCGGTGGCGCGGCTGGCCAAGAAGTACGGAATCAAGCTGGGCGCGATGAATCCGAACGTGTTTCAGGATCAGATTTACAAGCTGGGTTCGCTGGGCAATCCGGATCCCAAGGCGCAGCAGCAGGCGATCGATCACATGATCGACAGCGTCAACATCGGCAGGGCGGTGGGCAGCAAGTATCTGAGTCTGTGGTTCGCCGATGGGACGAACTATCCGGGGCAGGACAACCTGGTGCGGCGGAAGCGTGACTTTCAAAAGGGCTTGAAGAAGGTACACGACAAGATGCCGCGGAGCATGACGATGCTGGTGGAGTACAAACCGTTCGAGCCGGGGTTCTATCACACGGACATCGCGGACTGGGGGATGGCGTACGTCTTGGCCAAGCACGCGGGGCCGCGGGCGAAGGTGCTGGTGGACACGGGCCATCATCTGCAGGGCACGAACGTGGAGCACATCGTGGGGTTCCTGTTGGATGAGAACATGCTGGGCGGGTTCCACTTCAACGATCGCAAGTATGCCGATGACGATCTGACGATGGGATCGATCGATCCGTATGCGGTGTTCCGCTGCTTCAACATGGTTGGGCAGTTTGAATTCGATACGGGCAAGACGCCGAAGATCGGGTACATGGTGGATCAATCGCACAACCTGAAGTCGAAGGTGGAGGCGATGATCACGACGGTGGACATGGCGCAGCGGCAGTTCCTCAAGACGCAGTTGGTGGATCGTCGGGCGCTGGCGCGGGCGCAGAAGCGCGGCGACGTGACGGGGGCGGAGAACCTGCTGATCGATGCTTACGAGACGGATGTGCGTAAGACGTTGGCGCGTTGGAGGCGGGCGCGTGGGCTGCCGGCCGACCCGCTGGCGGCGTACCGCAAGGGCGGATACGAGCAGAAAGCAAAGAAGGAACGGACCGCGGCGCGGAAGGCGCGCGGCGTGGTGCAGTCGAGCGGGGGGTATGCGTGATCGATTCGATGGAGAACAGACGTGTCTGATTATGTGATGCCGATTGAACAGCACCGCGACATTGTCGCGGCGGCGTATGCGGAGCGCGGGTACACGGCGGATGAGTGCCGCGACGCGGTGCGGATTTGTGAACTGGCGTCGTGGCACGGCATTCACACGCACAATGCGCTCAAGGCGCTGCATTTGGATGATCTGTTCGGTACGGGCAACAAGGTGAAGCCGGGGTGCGTGCCGGGGGCATCGATTGAGAAGCAGACGGGACGGTTCAAGGCGGCGCAGACGTGGAACGCGAATCAAAAGTTCGGGCCTTCGGTGGCGTTTGAGGCGTTTGAGACGTGCATGGGACTGGCCGATGAGTTCGGCGTGGGGATCGTGAGCGTGGATCGGACGTTTCACTATCTGTGGGGCGGGGGCTATGTGATCGACGCGGCGAAGAAGGGGTACATCGCATACACGAATTGCACGGCGGCGCTGGCGGAGGTGGTGCCGTTCGGCGGGAGGACGCCGACGCTGGGCACGAACCCGCACACGTATGGTTTGCCGACGGTGGACGCGGTGGGGTTCCCGTTGGTGATCGATTGGGCGACGAGCGTGATCTCGATGGGCGGGGTCCAGGCGCTGAAGCGCGAGGGCAAGGAGTTGCCGGCGGGGGCGGCGGTGGATGCGGACGGCAACGAGACGCGCGATCCGAATGAGGTGGCGGCGCTGATGACGTTTGGGGCGCACAAGGGGTACGGGCTGTCGCTGATCAACGAGCTGTTCGCGGCGTACACGGGAGCGGGACTGCCGACGGTGCGATCGCGGCCGCAGGATGCCGAGGCGGGGGAGAAGACGTCTGCGAATTTCTTCTTTCAGGCGATCCATCCCGATGCGCTCAGCGGCGGGGATTTTTCGCTTGGCCGATCACAATCGCAAAACATCAAGGAGGTGCTGGTTGACATGCTCGGGCACGGCAACCGCGAGACGGGGCGATGCATTTTGCCGGGTCAGATCGAGTACAACGCGGCGGTGCGATCGGAGCAGCACGGCGGTCTGATCTTCACCGAGGCGGAGGTGCGGGATTTTGCGGATCTGGCCAGGAAGGTGGGGGTGGGGTTCGATGCGGGGGCACTGGAAGCGGTGTAGGGCGAATTTGGACTGATGAGGATTCGGGCGGCAATGCCGGCACACGAAAAAAGGCCGCAGCTGTTGATGGTCTGGCCGACGGGCGGGGACGTGCGGGTTGAGATGCCCAGCGCGCCTGTCGGACATGTGATTCGGACGTATCGGCCGGGCGATGAGGAATCGTTTCTTGGTTTGATGGCTGAGGGTGGTTTCGATCCGTGGGATGAGGCGAAGTTGCAATTCAATATGGGCAAGGTGATTCCGGAGGGCTGGTTCTTCGCGGTCGAGGAACACACGGGTGCAATCTGCGGCACAGCGATGTGCCTGCACAACTACAAGGACACCACACCGTTCACCGGCGAGCTCGGGTGGCTCGCCTGCGCCGCGGACCATCGCGGGCGCGGGTTGGGGGCGTGTCTGACGGCGCACGTCACGGCGCGTTTTCTTGCCGCAGGTTATTCATTGATTCAACTGCGCACCGAGTATTACCGCCCGGCGGCGATCCGGATCTATCTGAAGGCGGGGTACGTGCCGCACATCGAAGCGGAGGAAGTCCATGCGCTGTGGCGGGATGTGTGCGGGCAGATTGAGTGGAAGTTCACACCGGAACGGTGGAGCGCGTTGGTCGAAGCGCGGCATGGCTGAGGCGCAGCGGAGATCGGTGTACGATTCTGACGGTGAAGAGCGGCGCGTCCAGGGTGGGAACATGCGGGCCGGCAGCGCCATGAGCAATTCTTTTTCGACTATTCTCGCGCGGGGCGCCAACCCGGGCGGCCAAGGGCGCGTCTACTTTGGTTGTACGGGGCGCCAGGCCCGCACGGTTGATCGGACGATCGAATGGATCAGAGTGACATGCACGACGAGAACCAAGCGGGGACGGACCTGAATCCAGAGCGGTTCGGAGCGGAGGTGCACGGGGTGATCGTGCGCCTGGTTGGGAATGAGGTCGATGCGTCGGAGCTGACGCAAGACGTGCTGCTGCGTGCTCACCAGATGCGCGATCAACTGCGGGACGCCGATCGGTTGCGTCCGTGGATGCTGCAGATCGCGCGGAACCATGCGATGACGGTCCTGCGGAAACGCGCCCGCAGGCCCGTTGTCCACCAACTGGGCATGGACACGGCAATGATCGACGGGGGCGGCGACGGCGTGGTGCGCGCGACGATGACCACAGATCAGACGGTCGCGGCGAACGAGTTGGCGGCCGAGATCCGGTCGGTGTTGGGGCGTCTGTCGCCGCAGAGCCGGGAGGTCTTGAGTCTGCACTATCTGCGCGGGATGGTCGTGGCTGAAATCGCACGGGAACTGGGCAAGCCGGTCGGGACCATCAAGTGGCGTCTGAGCCGAGCGCGTCAACAAGCACGAAAGGAATTGATCATGTCAAACGTAAGCGACGACCTGCGAGACCAGGTCCAAAGCGACCCACTGCTGGAACTGAACTGCGTCTGGGGGCATGGACCGACGTCAGATCCCCTTTCGCCGACTCAGGCGTGCGCTTCGATTTTGGCGCAGCAGATTCTCATCGCGGTTCGGAAGCAGGCGAAAACGGCCAGAGCAATCTCAGATGAGGTGGGGGCCGACGTTGGGTTGGTCGAAGAACATCTGGGTCGGCTTACCGAAGGTGAGATTCTCACCGAGGCAGATGGGCAGTACCGGGCCAATTTCGTGCTCTTTGATGAGGCGGATTTGAAAGCGGCGCGACGCGCGGCGAGCGAACGAGGTCGCGAAATAGCGGCGATCATTGCCCGTCACGTCGAGGCGCTGGATGCGTGCCTGTCCGCGACGGCACCCGCGCGGCAGGGGTTTGACACGGGCTATCTTCGGTGGCTGGTGGTGGGCACGATGGTGTTGAATATCAGCGGCGTTCGCCGGCGCATTGATGATTTGATTTCACTGGATCCGCCGAGCAAACCGGACGGCGGGCAATATTACTGGCTGCCGCGATTTGTGGGTTTGCGTTGGCCGATCGACACAGGCTGCAACTTTGGGCCGGGCGAGCGGGGCTGGGCTCATTACTGGAATTCGATGACGTACGAACAATTTGAGAAGCACAAGGATCCCGGCGAGCGGACGATCATCCACCCGGCGAACGTGGAATTGGAGGTGATTCATCGACTGGCGAGCCGACCCATCGCGGCGAGCAGCCTGCGCGACGTGTTCACGCCGGAGACGATCGACCGCATGCACGGTCGCGGGATGCTGGGATTCGATGGGGATCTGGTGGTGCCGCGCATCCCGGTCTTTGCCGAGGCGGACGGTGGGCCGCTTCAGGCCACGATCGACACGATCGTGGATGAGATCATGGCCGAGGCCTACGCGCGATTCCCGGCTGATGTGTACAGCCTGCTGGAGGAGCTGGGGTTCGGTTTTGTCCGTCACGACTGGCCGCCGCATGCGCTGTCGTTGAGCCTGTTCAACGTCACGCAGGCGTTGCTGGACGAAGGCGTTGTGGGGCCGCTGCCGACGCGCCTGACGCCGGAGTGGGGACTGTTCGCCTGGGACGGAGTGTTCGAGCCGATGCGTTGTTGAGCGACTGAGGGGAAATCGGCGGGTCCCATTAATCGGCGGATCTCCGGTTGGCGGCGGTGCGTGCTGGGGTTGAGGGCGGCGGGGTGTGATGGGAATCCGGGAGGGCGAGAAGATCCTAAACCAACGTTTGACAGAGCTTTACCGAGGGCACTACGGGCATGGCCTTCCTTGATTGAATATTATCATTGACTATCATAACCATTACACTATATAGTGATCATATCCACGTTGGAGGTGCATCATGGCAACACGAAAATCGGCCAGGAATCGCAAGTCATCGCGGCCGGCGTCTTCACGAAAGGGCAAGGCGACGGGGCGGGGCAAGGGACGCGCCGGGCGATCGGCGGGCGGGGCGGCGACGACCGCGGGCGGCGCGGATGAATTGTTGGACATGAATCAGGCGATCGGGATGCTCAAGACGTCGCGGCCGACGTTTTACCGGTGGCTGCGGTCGGGCAAGGTGCGAGGGATGAAGGTGGGTCGGCAGTGGCGGTTCAGACCGGAGGACATCGAGCGGTTTCTCGGTGGCGAGCAACCTCGGATCGAGGTGCCGGGTGATCTGACGCCGCTGATTGAGGCGCTGGCGGATCGCGTGCGTGAGGCGGGGGTTGAGCCGGTGCTGGACGCCGAGGTCGAGCCGCCGCGCCGGGCGGTGCATCTGATGATTCAGCTGGGCATGCACAACCGTGCGAGCGACATTCATCTGGCGCCGGACAGGCCTCACGCCGGTCGCGGTGGCGACGCGTGGCTGCGCTATCGCATCGACGGCGTGCTGCATGAAGTCGTCCGGTTTGATTTGCGTCTGCTGCCGGCGTTGATGGCCCAGTGGAAGATCCTGTGCGCGTGTGACGTGGGCGTGAGCGATCGGCCGCAAGAGGGGCGCGGCATGATCGAGCTGGATGATCAATCTTTCGACCTGCGGATGTGCTTCGTCCCGAGTCAGCCGTTTGAAACGACGACCGTTCGTCTGTTGAACGCCAAACAGGTGAGTTTTGAATTCGCCCGCCTGGCGTTGTCACCTGATGATCAGCAGACGCTGCAGGATCATCTGGCGGCGCCGAATGGTGTCATCATCGTGACGGGACCGACGGGCAGCGGCAAGACGACGACGCTTTACGCGTGCCTCGAGATGGTCAATCAACCGCATCTGAAGGTCCTGACCATCGAGGACCCGATCGAATACCGGTTCGACCACATTGTTCAGACGCAGGTCGACGCGGAGGCGGGGCTGACGCACGAGCGGGCGCTGCGTTCGTTTGTCCGGTCGGATCCGGACGTGATCATGGTGGGTGAGATTCGCGACCCGGTGACGCTTCAGCTTAGCCTGCAGATAGCGCTGACCGGTCACCTGGTGATGACGACGATGCACACGAATGATGCGGCGAGCGGGGTGACGCGCTTGATTGACATGGGGGCGGATCCGTTTGTGGTGGCGGAGTCGCTGCGGCTGATCGTGGCGCAACGACTAGTGCGCAAGCTGTGTCCGAAGTGCAGCAAGCCGACTGATCTGAGCGCGACGCAGACACAGCACGCGATCGAGCTGGCGAACACCGGTGGATTGAACTGGGACGTGCTTGGCAAGGAGTTCCGCAGGGCGGTGGGATGCGCGGCGTGCGCGCAGACCGGGTACCGGGGGCGGGCGCTGGTCGCGGAGATGCTAACCGGGAGCGGGGCGGTGCGGACGGCGATTGTGAATGGCGCGTCGACCGAGGAACTGCAGCGGGTCGCGATCGGCGAGGGGATGACGACGATGCAGGCCGACGGCGTGCGCCGCGCGGCCGCGGGTGAGACGACGATGGACGAAGTGATTCGCGTGGCGGCGTTGGCGCGGTAGGGAGAGTGGGCGCGGGGTGTGAGGCCGTGTCGCTGGAGAGACTCGACAGATCAGACCAAGGGCATGGCTGCGCTTCTCCCACGCGGCCGACTGCAGCGGACCGCACGATGCCTCGTGCGGCTATTGGTTGCGGAAGCACTTCATTAGCATCGGCGCCGGGACGTCTCTTTTCGCCAACGCGGATGACGGGCAAGACGCGCGTCCGGTCAACTACCGTACGATCCGCGCGCCGGCGCCGCCGACTACTCTTTCCAGTTCGGCGAGGGTGAGTTC
>NYZD01000141.1 GCA_002685935.1 Planctomycetaceae bacterium
CGTTACTGATTCCGCAGTGACTGTCGCGGCCTGGACGTCACCAAATAGCGCCTGTAGGTGCGCGACAATCCGCATAACCTCGTCTCTTGCACGTTTAGGGTCACCCCCAACCATGCAGCCTACCCATCTTGTGCCACACACCGGATCCTCGCCCCGTGGCCGCCGTGGACCTACCGGGCCCTACCGCCCCCGAAACTTCGGATTCTGCTTCCGGCACAATGCCATCACCCGCATCATTTCCCGGTTCTCCTCCGCCTTCACCGGGAACTTCCGCCCGCCCCGCACCGTGTCGACCACCGAATCATAGAACCCACCAACATCCCGCCCCTCCACCGGCAGGTGCTCTTCGATCCATGGCATGCTCCGATCGCTCGCGTATTGCCGATTCGCCGCCACCAGTTTCTTACTCAACTTCAGCGGTTTGACCTTGCGCGGATCGAAATACTTCAGGTGCGCCTTGCCCTGCTGAATCACCATCGATCCCGCCGTGCCCAAAAACTCGATATGCCCCAGTCGCGTCGCCGCCGCCGTGGAAATCTCCAGATCCCCCGTCATACCGTTCTCGCCGCGCACCACGACCTTGATGTGATCCTCCGCATCACCCGCATCATTAATGTGCTTCATGTCCGCCATCACGGTTTCAATCGGCGAATCGATCAATCGCAGCATCTGATCCAGCATGTGTGAGCCGTGATTGTTCAGCAGACCCCCGCCGTGCGCCTGCAGACATTGCCAGTCGCTCCGCCGCCCGAACCCATGAATCAACCAGCCGATGTGAAACACCTTCCCCAGCTTCTTTGATTTCAACACATCCTGCATGAATGTGAACGTGCGCATCCATCGATAGTTCAAATGCACCAGCAGATGTTTCTTCGCCTGATCCGCTGCCTCGACCATCCGATCAAAATCGCGCATCGTCTGGGCCGCCGGCTTCTCGACCACCACGTGCCGACCGGACTTCAACGCCGCCACCGTCTGCTTCGCGTGCAGGTGTGACGGTGAGGCGACCACGATCAGCTCCGCTTCAGTCTTCTTCAGCATCGGCGCGAATTCCGCGAACGATCCGCACCCCAGCGTCCGCTCCGCTTCACGTCGACGGTCCGCCTGCATGTCCGTCACGTCCACGATCCGATACCGCGGATCATCCTGAATTTGCCGCACGTGAATGTCCCAACCCGATCGACCCAGGCCGACCACCGCCACCGTGATGGGCTTGCGCTTCGCCATGACACGCTCCTTGAATCAAATGCTTCAACAACTCAGCCGGACATCATCACCAATCAGCCCAACGCCACAACCCTTCCAACTCCGCTTCCGATCAGCCAGGCGTTACACTCTCCGCGGCCGCGCCACTCAACCAACGCCCCGGCAGGATGCCCATCATCATGACCCGTCCACCCAATGTCCTGTTCCTGCTAACCGATCAGCACGCGCCGCGCGTCGCCGGCTTCGCCGGCGACCCGGTCGTGCGGACCCAACACCTCGATGCCCTCGCCGATCGCGCCGTGCAGTTCGACACCGCCATCTGCGCCTCGCCCGTCTGCACCCCCTCGCGCATGTCCATGATGACCGCCCTCGAACCGCACCGCTGCGCCGCATGGAACAACCACTGGGTGATCCACCCCGAGCACGTCACCTGGCCTCGCCACATGGCCGCCCACGGGTACCACACCGCCCTCATCGGCAAGATGCACTTCGGCGGCCGCGACCAGATGCAGGGCTTCGGGCATCGGCCCTACGGTGACCTCCGCCACGGTCTGGGCCATCAACCCGATCCCATCGAACATTTCCCCTCACACGCCGGAGCCGGCGCTGCCGGTCCCACCCAAATCCCCGAAAGCCTCCTGCAGGATGTCGTCGTCACCCGCGAGTCCCTCGCCCACATCCTTGAATTGCACCACGCCTCCCCCGATCAGCCCTGGTTCGTCTGCGCGTCCTACCAGCGCCCCCACCCGCCCTACACCGCGCCCGGCCGATACATCCGCCGCTACCGCGGAAAACTCGAACCGCTCAACGTCCCGGCCGACATCGATAATCGACTCGACCCCTACGCTCGACACATCAAGCCCGGCGAGACCGGTGACCAACTCACCGATGAGCAGACCATGCGCGCCCGCGAAGCCTACTACGCCTCCGTCGATTTCGTTGACGACTGCATGGGCGAACTGATCGATGGTCTCAGCGACGCCGGCGCGCTCGACAACACCATCATCATCTACACCTCCGACCACGGCGACATGATCGGACAGCACGGCCTGTGGGGTAAAGCCATCTACTTTGAACCGTCCATCGGCGTGCCACTGCTCATCGCCGGTCCCGGCATCGCACCCCAAAACGCCCGCGTCGCCGACCCCATCTCCCTCATGGACCTGTTCCCCACCGTCGCCGACCTGTGCGACCTGCCCATCCCCGACAACCTCGACGGCGTCGACTTCAGCGCCCTGCTCCGCGACCCGCGCAACGCCGCCCCCGCGCGCGCCTTCGCCCCCTCCGAATACTTTCAATACGGCGTCCGCGTCCGCGGCGCCAACAGCCCACTGGAAACCGAACCCTACCGCGCCATGCGCGCCATCCGCACCCGGGATTGGAAATACGTCGATATCGAAGGCGGCGACCCCCTCCTGTTCGACATGGTCAATGATCCCCAGGAACTCGATAGCCGCGCCGCCGACCCTCAACACGCCGACCGCTGCGCCACCATGCGCGCCCAGCTCTTTGAAGGATTCAGTTGGCAACACGTCCACGAACAACTCGCCGCCGACCGCGAAAGACTCCCCCAACTCCTCTCCGGCCAAAAACCCTCCACCCCCAATCAATACATGCTGCCCGACGGCCGCATCTTCGACGCCGAAAAAGAACTCTACGACGCCCGCTGGATCGACCTGCCCGACGTCCCCGGCGGCGGCATCATCCCCCAACAGTTCGGTTGACGCGCTGCCATCACCCGCTACCCATCAAATCGTCCCCCAGATCATCCTCATCCGCTTCGCCCTTCACCATCGACACCGCCACCGTCAGCAACTCCAGATCGTTCGGCCCATCGTTCACGATCCCGTGACAGCCGCCCAGCCGATTCATAATCACGTCGTGTGGCTCCACCACAAACGTCCTACCGTCCACCGTCATTCGCCCCCGCCCCGCCATGATCGCGTAACACTCCTCGATCGTGTCATGCCGGTGATACCCCACTGATGTCCCCGGCCCCAGCACCGCGTGCCCTACCGCCCAGAAGTTCGTGCGGAAATCACGCGATTCCCAGATCGCACGCGCCCGAATCTCACCCCGCCCCCCGTGTGCCGCTGTCATCTTCAAGAGGCCGCGATCCAATCGCCCGATCGGCAATCGATCCGCTGATTCCAGCGCCGCCCCTACCCGGTCGTCTTCCTACTCAACCACGCGCGGCTCGCCCTTCGGGTCCACCACATGAAAATTCAAAAAATGCGTGTCGCGATCCGTATGGTTGTAAATCGCATGTGTCTCCCCGGCCCGCAGCGGCACCGTCGTCCCGCCCACAGTCTCCGTCGTCCGCCCGTTGTGCGTCAGCTGAGCCGCGTTATCCAACGTCACGAACACCTCCTCAGAATCCTCGTGCCCGTGATGCCCTATCCCCTCGCCCGGCGGCAGGATCGCGTAGTGAATGAACCGCCACGGCGTCGCGAAATCATCTGCCCCAAACAGTTCCGTAAACCAGATCGACCCCGCCCCGCCGTGAATGCGCTCGATCACAGACATCTCATCGCGCGACATCCCCCCGACTTTGGCCAGCGCATCCGACATCGGCATCTCCTTGATCAATCGGCCCAGCGCCGATGAAACGAATTGAAATCCAAACCCGCCCCGCGCCCCCGCCGGCCTCAGATCCGCTCCCCGAACAATTCCTTGCTCGGCCGCGGAATCACCACCGACGCCACCAGCAACCCCTTCGCCGCCACCGCCGCCCGCGCCGCTTCCACCGCCGCGCGACAGTCCGCCACGTTCCCCGCCATCATCACCATCCCCTTGCCCCCCAGCGCCATCGCCAGGTGCAACCGAAACAACTTCACGTTCGCCGCCTTCGCCGCCACGTCCGCCGCTTCAATCGCACTCGCCGCCGAGAACGTTTCGATAATCCCCAGCGCCGGATCGCTCGGCTCATCCGCATCCGTACCCAGTTGCACCATGTCCCCCAGCGCCGCGAACACATCACGATGCACCTGCGGAATCATGATGTGATCGATCAGCCCGTCGGGAACCGATGCGATCCCCGCGTCCACCGCCGCTTGCACCGCCGCCACGTTCCCGCCCACGATCGTGATGTATTTCCCCGAACAGATCGTCCGCGCCAAGATCACCTGCACGTCGCCCGCCTTGAGCATCGTGTCCTGCGCCGCGTGCCCGTGCGCGATCGAGGTCATTTCAATCATGCCGATGGCGTCGTAATTGGCCATGGTCAGTTCCCAATCGTGACAGAATCCGAAACGTCCGTGACCCGCCCGTCCATGCTCGCGTGAATCACCGCGCCCAGCGCACCCGTCGCCGGCCGCGCGATCACATCCCCAACCTTCACCGGATCGCCCACCGCCACCGTCGCCACCGCCGGCGCCCCGGCGTGCTGTTTCAGCGGCAGCACCACCTGAGTCGGCTGATAACCATTCTCCCGCAGCGGACCCTCATTCGTGAACTGCTTCAACCCCAGCTTCAAAATCAATCGCTGGATCGGCACCCGTCGATTCGACAGATGCATGTCCGCGCGCACCTCATCCGCTTCCACTTCCCATTTGCGCCCCTCCGACGCCAACTCCCGCTTGTTCACCGTGCACACGTTCTTCGGATCCAGATCCTCCGGACACGCCATCATCGAACACAAATTGCACTCACAGCAGAACTGCGTGCCCAGCACGTTTGGCTCGCCCACTTCATTGAAACCCAACGAGCGCATCGCCTTGTGAGGCTCGATCGGATGACCCAACAGATATCGCGGACAGTAATACGTGCAGAAATTACATTGATCGCAAGCACTCGCCCCGATCGTCTTGATCGCCGACCACGGCAGCGTGTACCGATGCACCAGCGGATGATCCCGCCCCAGCACGATCATCCCGCCCGTCGTCTTCGTGATCGGCCCGCTGAAATCATCGCAGAACGACCCCATCATCGCCCCGCCGATCAGCGCCACCGGCGCGTCCACCGTCGCGCCGCCCGCCAGCTCCACCGCCTCGCCAAAGGTAATGCCCACCGGCACGTGAATCGTCACCGGATTGTGCACCGCGCCCGCGATCGTCAGGAATTTCGTCGTCACCGGCGCCGACTGCGCGATATTCAGCGCCGTCTCGACGTTGATCACCGCCGCACCCACCGCCAGCGGAATCTTGCCCGGCGGAATCACCCGCCCCGTCACGTCATAAACCAAGACAAACTCATCCCCCGCCGGATACGTATCGGTCAATGCCTGAATCCGCATCCCCGCCGGCAGCTTCGGCGTCAGAGCTTCAATGACATCCGTGTATTTGCCCTTGATCCCGACCACCGCTTCGCTCGCCCCCACCAGTTGCCGCGCCGCGTCCAGCCCCGCCAGCACCTCGTCCCCGTATCGCCGCAGCAATTCCTTGTCCTTGTGCAGCAGCGGCTCGCACTCCGCCGCGTTGAGAATCATGATCTCCGCGCTGCTTTTGAGCTTCACGTGCGTGGGAAAGCCCGCGCCGCCGGCTCCGACAACACCCCACGATTCGATCTGTTCCAGCGTGGCAACCATTTTGGTGACTGTATGATAGGCCCGGTCGGCCCTTGCGTTGGAGCGTCGAAGCGTAACAGATGGACCCCGAATCGGCCAGCACGCCCACCCCCCGCGCCGCGTGTTCGTGCCCTCCGATCAGCGATACAATGCACCCATAACCCACCGCCCCGTCGAACCCCCGCGCCCCCGCGCCGGAGATCAATCACCATGTCCAATCCCCGATTCTCCGATCGTCCGCCGCTTCGACATTGGCATCGCTGGATCGCCGTCGCCGTGATCGGCCTGGTCGTCAGCGTCGCGTGGGCCCAAACCGCTTCCGACCCGACCGACACCGCGCCCCCGCCCGCCGCCACCGACAACACCGTCGTCGTCGAAACCGGCATGCCCACCCCCGTCGATCTGTTCTGGAAAACCAACCCCTGGATCAACATGGTCCTCCTGTTGATGTCCATCGGCGCCGTCGCGATCTTCGTGTTCATGTTGTTGAATCTCACCCGCGAATCCTTCGCCCCCGCGCGATTCATCGACGACGTCACCAAACTCGTCCTCGGCCGCAACTTCGATCAGGCCGTCACCCTCTGCCGCAACCAGCGCAACGTGTTCAGCGCTTCGGTCATCCAACGATGCATTGAGAACCGTGACAAACCGACCGGCGTCGTGCTCGACCTGCTCACCCACGAGGGACGCCGACAGGCCGACGTCATCTGGAATCGCATCGGCTACCTCGGTGAGATCGCCAACATCGCCCCCATGCTCGGACTGCTCGGCACTGTGCTCGGCATGATCCACGTGTTCTTCGACCTCAACCAACCCACGCTCGGATTCGCCGCCGCCGGTCTCAGCCACGGCATCGCCACCGCCATGGCCACCACACTCTTCGGCTTGATCGTCGCGATCCTCGCCGGCGTCCTCTATGTCATCGCCCGCGGCCGCGCCACCCGTGTCCTGACCGACACCGAACAAGCCTGCCACACCGTCGCCGATCACCTGCACCGCGCTGTTGAGCCCGGCAAGTAACCGTCCTGCCCGCCCCACCCCCGGCCAAAAGGCACGACCATGAGCTTCGCTGAATTAAGAGAACGCCGCCGACCCGCCGTCCCCCTGGCGCCGATGCTCGACATCATGTTCCTGCTGCTCATCTTCTTCGTGGCCACCGGGTCGATGCGCGAATCCGAACGCATCGTCGAGGTCCAGCTCCCCCGCGCCCAGATGTCCGATCCGCCCCCCGTGCGGGGCACAAAACTTGACATCAACGTCCTCGCCGACGGCACGATCAAAATCTACAACAAGGAACACGACGCCCGGTCGCTCCGCGCCGAACTCGAGCGACTCACCGCCGAGGATGACGCCCTGCTCCGCATCGGCCAGGTTGTCCTCCGCGGCGACGGCCGCGCGCCCTACCAATCCATCGTCACCGTGCGCGACGTCGTGAACATGGTTGGCATCGAGCGCCTCGTCGAAGTCACCGTCAAACCCGCCTCCGCTGTCCTCGAGCCGTAACCCCATGGACACACGAATCAGAAACATCATCGCCGCCGCCGCGTTCGCGATCACACTCGCCGCCGCGTTCCCCGCCCACGCCACGCCCACCGAGGCCGACAACCAGTTCACCTTCGCCGTCCGCCTCTACGAGCGCGGCGAAAAACTCCTCGCCGAAGACGCCTTCGAAGATTTCCTCCATCTCTACCCCAACGACTCCCGCCGCGGAGACGTGCACTACTACCTCGCCCTCGCCGCCCGCGACCGCAAGGACATCACCAAAGCCCTGGAACTGCTCGACCAGGCCAAAGACGCCCGCGACATCTCCGCCGTCGTCCGACAGATCCTGCGCGCCCAGCTGCTGCTGCAATCCAAGCGCCCCGCCGAGGCGCTCGCACAACTCGAGCCGATCGACCCCAACACACTCGCCAACGATAGTTCCCGCGCCACACTCCACCACCTGACCGGCGGCACCTATTGGCAACTCAAGAATTTCGCCGCCGCCGCCAAACAATTTGAAACCGCCGCCGCCCTCGACACCCCCCACCGCGCCACCGCCCTGCTCGACCTCGGCCGCACTTACGTCATGCTCAAGCGACCCGCCGAGGCCATCAAATCCCTGCGCGAATCCGCCGAGGCCAACCCACAGAAGGCCGGCCCCGCCCTCCTCATCGCCGCCAACATCGCCTACGAGCACAAGCAGTTCGACCTCGCCCAACAGCTCTACAAACAGATCGCCGAACACCATCAGTCCGATCCCGCGTTCGGCCCGTCCCTCCTCGGACAACTCGCCGTCCTCTCCGCCTCTGGCCGCGATGCCGACGTCATTCAGCAATACCCCAACGCCGCCAAACTCCTGCCCCCGCCCTACCGCGCCGAGGCGATGTACCTGTTCGCCCTCGCCCAGTTCCGCACTCGCGCGTTCGACCAGTCCATTCAAACCTGCAAAACGTTCGACGCGCACTTCGCAAACCATCAACGCGCCGACGACATGACGTGGATGCTCGCCGCCGCCTATTTCAACATCACCAACTACACCGCTTTCGACGGCGTCGCCCGCCGCTACCTCAAAACCTTCCCCAATTCATCACGCCTCTGGGACATGCGCCAGCTGCTCGCCCAGTCGGCGATCAATCGGGAGCGTTACGATGACGCCATCGCCCTGCTCACCCCGCTGATCGAAACCGACGGATCGCCCTACGTCGCTTCCTCCTTTGCCTGGCGCGGCTCGATGTACGACAAGTCCAATCGCCTCGCCGAAGCCCTCGCCGAATACGAAAAAGTCCTCGCCGCCCACCCCGATTACCGCCAGACCACCGCCGTCATGCTGCGCGCCGTCGATATCGCCTTCTCGCTGCAGCAGTACCCAAAGGCGATCGCCTACACCGATGCCGCCGCCAAACGCGAGGATGTCACACCCGATGGCCTCGCAACCGCTCGATTCAAAAAAGCCGTCGCGCTGATTCGCCTCAAGCAAAACACCGACGCCCTGTCAACGCTCCAAGCGTTGCTCGACGCCAAGCTGCCGCCCGACTTGCAGGCCCTGGCCGACTATTACCGCGGCCTGTTGCTCGCCTCGCGCGCCCATCACGAGAACCAGCCTCCCGGCGCCAAACCCCTCGTCGGCGAACCGCGCCAGGCCATGTTCAACCAGGCCATCGCGTCGCTGACACGTGCGCTCAAAGGGCCGCTGGGCAACGCCGAACGCGCGCAGACCTGGCAGATCCTCGCCAAGGTCTATCGCCTGACCAACCAGATCCCCAAAGCCCTGGACGCCTATCAAAAACTCCACACCGAGCAGCCCAAGTTCCAGTTCGACCTCGGCACACGAATCTGGATCGGCACCCGCCTTCAGGAACACGATCAACCCCAGGCCGCCCTCCAATGGCTCGAGCCGCTGCTGCAGGCCGAAGGGCTGGCCGGCGCCGGGCGCGCCGAGGCGCTCTACCGCACCGCCAAGTGCTATCAGTCGCTCAAGCAATACGATGAAGCCGTCAAACGCTTCACGATGCTCGCGACGTTCAGCAAACTCTACGGCGAGCGCGGGTCACTGGGCATGGCTCAAACCCTCGTCGCGATGGGCCGCCCCCACACCGCCATGGCCGAATACGATCGCCTCCTCAGCGCGACCGGCAGTGACGTCGCCGCCACCGCACTCTACGAAGGCGCCATCCTCCGGCGCCAACTCGCCGATGAGTTCGAAGCATCAGGCGAAACCAAACGAGCACACAAACTCCGCGTCGAGGCCCGCAAATGGCTGCAGCGCGTCGTGATCCTGCATCAGTCCCCCCAACTCACGCCCACCCCACAGCTCGCCGCGCTCATGCTCGGTGAAATGTATCAAGCCAACGACGATCCCGCCCAGGCACGTATCACCTATCAGGAACTAATCAACCGCAACGAACAAAACCCATGGGGCGATGTGGCCCGAGCCGAACTGTTCCTGCTCAACGGTCAGCGCGCCGACGGCGTCTACCAACTGCAACAGATCTTCAAGAACAAGGCCACCGACGCCGCCGATCACGCCCGAACGCGCCTCGTCCAGCTTGGCGAACCGATCCCAGTCGAAGCCGTCCCCGGTGAACCGATCGCCGGCGAGCCGATCGAATGATCCGCCAACCCAACATCCTCTGGCTCATGGCGATCCTCATCAGTGTCGCACTGCACACCGCCGTCGCCCTGGAGGTCCGAAACCTGCCGTTCGGCGCCGGCGACCGCACGCTGTTCGAGCAGCCCCAAACGCCTCGCCCCGCCATCCAGATCATCCGAGGCGGCCAAGACGTGATCGTCGACGACACCGCCCTGGCCGATGATCCCAACGCGACCGGTCCGCGCGATGCCGATGATCCCGATCTGACCGACGTCCTCGAGCCGATGCTCAACGATCTCGAAGCGCCCCTCGCCGCCCTCGACGACCCGCCCCCGCCCGACACCACACCCTTCAGCCCGTCGCAACTCCCCGCGATGGAGCTGACCCCGCTCGCCGACCCCACATTCACGTCATCCGACCAGCGCGACGCCGACACCACCGCCCGCCTGCTCGCCCTCGCCGACCCCATCGTCGCCCCGCCCGTGTTCGTCAGCCCCACCGATGGCATCGACCTCGCCCCGCCGCGGTTCACCGTCGATCCCGCCGCCGCCGTGTCACCCAGTGAACTGGCCGCCATCGGTTCCACCTACAAGGCAGGCCCCATCCTCACCGGACCGATCGCCATCCCAGGCGGCAGCACCAACACCATCGCCCTGCCCGATGCCGGCCTCGACCCCATCACACCCCCCGTGATCCCCGACGCCCTGCTGACCGACCCGCCCCCCGTCATCATCGAAACACCGCTGCTCATCGCCGACCCCACCGCCCCCGAGCCCGTCCATCTCGACGACGACTTTGACTATCAGCTGTTCGTCTTGCCCCCCATCGACGGTGAGCCCGGCTACTTCGAGGTCCGCATCACCCCGCGCCGTTCACTGCATCGCCTCAAGACCCTCAAACGCGACGTCATCTTCGTGATCGATACCTCCGAATCCATCGGCGTCACCTGGATCAACCCCATCAAGGCCGGCGTCAGCGAAGCCCTCGCCACCCTCAACCCCGACGACCGATTCAACCTCTCGATGTTCAAGGAGACCGTCAGCGTCCTCAGCCCCGATCGAATGCTCCCGGCCAACGATGACACCTTCGCCCAGGCCCGCGCCCTGCTCAACAGCGCAGAACCCAGCGGCTACACCGACGTCAACCGCGCTGTCGCCCGCATGCTCGGCGGGGCCAACACCCCCGATCGCCTGTCCCAAATCATCCTCATCTCCGACGGCAAACCCACCCGCGGCGCCCTCGACCCCCGCCGCATCATCAACCTGATCACCCGTGAAAACGATCTCGTCGCCGGCATCTTCTGCATCGGCGTCGGCGACGACATCAACCGCGAATTGCTCGACTTCCTCGCCTATCGCAACAAAGGCCACGTCACCTACGCCGACGATTGGCTCCAGGGCGCCGCCACCATCCGCGATGCCGTCGGCAAAATCCGCCGCCCCATCATGAAAGACGTCGCCTTCCGCGCCGTCGGCGTCGATCCCCAAACCATCTTCCCCAGGCTCCCCCGTGACCTCTACCAAAGTCAGCCCCTGCGCCTCTTCGGACGCTTCGACCGCGCCGACCAACTCACCATGACCCTCACCGGCGCCAGCGGCAAACAGATGTTGGACTTCACCTTCACCCTCCCCTTCAACACCGCCCTGCCCGCCAATAAATCCCTGCCCCGCGACTGGGCCTTCTGGAAACTCCATCACCTCTACAGCGAAATGCTCCGCACCGGCGAGAACCGCGCCATCAAACGCCAGATCGAACAACTCCAACGCGCCTACAAGCTGGAAACTTTGTATTAACCCCCTCACCACCGCTCCACGCACACCGTCCGCTCCGCGAACGCCGCGTCCGCATCGCGCTTCAGCGTCACCACCAGCGCCTGCCTCGGGCAAAACAGCCGCAGCCCCTCGCGGCGCGCTTCACCCAATCCCCGACTCACCACACCCATCGTGTGCCCGCGCCGGATCAACCCCGTGGTCATGTGCAGCGGCCAGCCATCCGTACCGTTGTAAACACAACGCCGCCCCGGAAGACGAATCTGACCCCCGTGCGTGTGACCGCTGAAAACCAGATCGATCCCCGCGTCCGCCGCCGTCGGCAGCCACGCCGGCAAGTGCGCCAGCAACATGCGCAGCCGCGGTTGCTCCAGCGCGTCCCGCGGCTCCGCCCGCAGCGTCCGCACCATGTCCTCATTCGATCGGCTGTGCGTGCAGTTCACCCCCAGCACCGTGATCGGCTCACCCGCGCACACCCACGCATCATTCGTCAGCCAGCGGATCGGCAGGTCCGCAAATAGCCGACGCATCTCCACCGAATCGTGATTCCCATACACGCCCACCGCCCCCAGCCTGGGCCGGTTCGCCTCGATCAGCCGATTCATCAGCCGATACGCCGCCCGCTCATCCCCACTGCTGTCGATGTAATCCCCCGTCCACACAACAAGATCCACGCTCAGCCCGCTCACCGCCTCCACCAGTCGATCGTGCCACCGCCGGGCGCGGCGGGTGTGAAAATCCGTCAAATGGAGCACCGTCAGCCCGTCCAGCGACGCCGGCAGACCGGCCAGGGCCACTTCGACCGGCTCAAGCGGGCGCGGGATTTCAGGCGACGATGGGCACATAAACGGTCGATTGCGATTCGCCGGTCGGGTCAATACCCTATAATGATTGAGTATCATACGCCATGGCGGGGCGCCGCTGCCTACCTTACCCCGCTCACAATGCCAGGAGCCAACCCATGGGCAAAATCTTTTACACGCTCGAGGAAACCGCCGAGCGACTGGGGCTCAACGAGGATGAGATCAAGGCGCTCGCCGAAGAAGGCAAACTCCAGCCCTACCGCGATCGCGATCGGCTGATGTTCAAACGCGACGAGGTCGAATCACTCGGCGGCGACGCCGAAGACGATGCCGACGAGCTGCAACTCTCCGCCGACGAATCCACCCTCGGCCAGGTCGACATTAATGACGAGACCGACGCCCTGCTCGCCGACGACAGCGTCGGCCTCGACGTCGGCAGCGATTCCGACGCCGTCGACCTGCGAGACGAAACCAGCGCCGGCTTCACCGAATCGCCCAAATCCAAAACCGCCACCGGCATCTCCGTGTTCGACGCCGACGAAGTCCAGCCCGCCGATGAAGGCGCCGAAACCGTCATGGCCAGCCCCATGTCCGCCGAGGAAGAGGAACTCACCCTCGATTCCGTCGGCAGCGGATCAGGCCTGCTCGATCTCACCAAGGAATCCGACGACACCTCCCTCGGCGCCGAGATCATGGACGACGTGACCATGACCGCCGATTCCGCCGACGACTCCGGCGCCGTTTCCCCCATGGCCGGCACCAGCATGTTCGGCGCCGTCGGCGAAGTCGACGCCGCCACCGCCTCCGGCTTCGGCCAGGACGCCATGGCCGTCGATTCACCACTCACCGATGTCAGCTACGCCGACCACGGATCCAGCCCCGCCGCCGATGGATTCATCATCGGCCTCCTCATCGGCGCGACCGCCGCCCTCATCGTCACCGCCATCGTCCTGACCACCGGCGTCATGGATACCCTCGCCCAACTCACCACCAAGTTCGGCGAGTCCCTGATGATCTACTGCGGCGCAATGATCGGCGGCAGCCTCGTCATCGGCATCATTGGCTACCTCATCGGCCGCGCCATGGATCGCTGAGCCATACCACCCCCCTATCATTAAACCAAAAACGACGCTCATCTCGAGCGTCGTTTTCGTTTCTCAATGGGCTAAAAAACCCCGGGAAGATCACACCGGAATCGTCCGATCCATCACGTCATCGGCCCGCCTCGCCCGCAATCTTCGCCATCTGCTGCGCCGCCGCCAGATCGTGCTGACGACGCGCGAACTGCTGATCGTCCGTATGACCCATCCCCGCCGCCTGTTCACGCAAAGTCTCGACCTCCGCACGATCGATCTCATCCGGCAGCAGCGCCCGCTCGCTCAGCAACGTCAGATGATTATCACTCATCTGCGCGAACCCACCGTCGATGAAGTACACCACCTCGCTGTTATCTTCCATCACCAGCCGCAGACGGCCGGGACCCAGCTTCACCAACAGCGGTGCGTGCTGATACATGATGCCCACCAGCCCATCGTGAGCCGGTACCTCCGCGTACGTCACCGCCGCGTCAAGCACCGACGCCTCAGGCGTGACCAGACTGCACTGAAATGACTGTGCCATATCCAACCCTCTGGCTTCGCGAGCCGCACATTCTAGGCCCCGCCCCAACCCTGTCAAAAACCCGCCTACCCTCCCGTTCCCACGCCGCATCGGATCGCGGCGCCGACATTCCACCACCTCACTTCTCAATCAGCCGACCGTTCTCCAGCGTCAACACCCGATCCGCCTGCTCCGCGACGTGCAGGTCGTGCGACACCATCACCGTCGTCTGACCCTCCCGATGCAACTGCGCGAACAACTCCAATATCTGCTTGCCGTTCTGCCGATCCAGATTGCCCGTCGGCTCGTCCGCCAGCAGAATCTCCGGCTCGTTGATCATCGCCCGCGCGATCGCCACTCGCTGTCGCTCTCCGCCCGACAACTGATTCGGCCGATGATTCAACCGCGGCGACAACCCCAGCCGATCCAGCAGCGCCCGCGCGCGCTGACGCAGCTTCCCCCGCACCGCCGGCCAACCCAGCATGCCCCGACCCGCCATCGCGCTGATCAACGTGTTCTCCAGCACGTTCAACTCCGGCAGCAGATGATAAAACTGAAACACGAACCCCACGTTCTCATTGCGGAACCGGTCCGCCGCGCCGCCCCGCAGCTCAAACACATCATGTCCCCTGAACCGGACCGTCCCCTCGTCCGGCTGATCCAGTCCGCCCAGCAGATGCAGCAGCGTGCTCTTGCCCGAACCCGAACCCCCCAGCACCGCCAGCCATTCCCCCGTCTTCACCTTCAACGTCACCCCGCGCAGCACGTGCAGGTCTTCACTACCCATCCGGTAATGCTTGTGCAGACCATCGGTCGTTAATAGATCAACCGCCGGCATGGGCAATCCTTACTCGTACCTCAGCGATTCCACCGGGTCCACGCGGGCCGCGGAAATCGCCGGGATCAACGCCCCGACGATGCTCGCCGCCACCGCCACGATCACCACCGCGATCACTTCCCGCCCGTCGATGCGGCTGGGAATCTCTTCAAAGAAGTACACCCGCCGATCCCAGATCTGAATGCTGATCTTCTCATTCCACACGATCGGGCTCAGCCACTTCGGCGCGCTCGTGTTGAGGATCGCCAATCGAACCAACACCGCCGCCAGCAACCCGATCCCACCGGCGATCAGCAGCCGCACCCCCGTCGCCGCCCGCACGTGCTGAGCCACCACCATGTAAAGACCACCGATCGCCCCCAGCGCCACGCCCCCCAACAAACCGCCCCATGCCACGTCGATCAACATGATCCCGGACCACACCAACGGCCCTTTTTCCGCCGCTGCGCGATGGAAATCAGGGAAGTTTTCGTGCCACAGATAAATCCAACCGATCCCCGCCACCCGGATCGCGCCAATCAGCACGAAACCGACCACCGCCACCGCCAGCCAGTTCCGCCACCACACCTGATCGTACAACGTCTGCACCCCCACATAGATCAGCCCGATCACCATGAACAACACACCCACGCCGAGCGGCAGCCCAAAGTAATAGCAGAACGCCCCCAGCCCGTCCCCCAGCCACGTGTGAATCGGATTGATGTTGCGCATGAACAAATACGCGATCCCCGTACCCACCCCCGCCCCGATCAACCCGATCGCCGCGCCGTACACCAGAAAAATCGAAGCCACCCCCGCCCGCGACGCGCCGATCGCGCGCAGCACCCCGATGTCGCGCGTCTTCTGCAGCACGATCATGTAAAAAATCACGCCCACCATCACCACCGCCACCGCGGAAATGATCGCGAACAACATCGTCAGCAAGCCCTTCTCATTCTCCACCGCCGTGATCAGCGTGCTCTGACGATCCAGCCACGTGAGAACCAACATGTCCAGCGACAGCTTCAGCTCCGGGCGCTCCAATGCCAATTTCAGATAACAATTCGCCACCGCTTCCTGAAGTTCATCCGGCGTCACCCCCTCCGCCGCCCGGACCTGAATCTCCGTACACCGCGCGGGCACCGGGATCGGATCCCCGTTCGGGTCGTTCGGATCATCCATCTCCGCAGCGTCCATCGTCATCATCCGCTGGGCGATCTCAAACGGAATAAACACCTGCCGTGAGTCCGCCTCGAACAACCCGCTCTTGAACTCATTGACCAGCGTGAATATCCGCGTCTCCGCCCCGATCGTGTCGATCGCCCCCTTCGCGCTGATCGGCTGCACCGTCAGCGTCCATTGCGACGCCAGCATCGTCGAACGCCCCATGTCGTACGTGCCGTCATCCTGCCGGTAATTAAACGGACTGACCTCGATCCCCGGCACGATCGCCGGCCCCGGCCGCATCGCCTCCCACGGATTCCGCAAATTCGATCCCGCCTCGTAAAGATTCTCCCCCGGCGGCACGATGGAACCCACGTCGTTCTCCGCCACCCGCTCATCCGTCCAGTAAAGCGTGTCCGCGTAACCCGTCACCCGCTGCTGGCCCGGCCCGTCAATCCCCTTCACCATCACCGGCACCGTGCGGCTGCTCTCGCCCACGCTCACGTTCACCACGCCGTACGCCTCAATGATCGGCGTCGCCGCCGCCGCCTCCGGCAGCTTCTCAATCTTCTCGATCAACACCTCGTAATGCCCGAACCCCCGAATGTCCGCCCACGACCGCACCGTCACGTCACCGATCAGCGATTGCCCCGCATCCCGCACCAGATCCAGGAATCCCCCCATCACGCTCATCACGATGATCACCATCGCTGTGCAAAGCGTCACCGCCGCCAGCGCGAACCACGGAATCAGCTTCCGACGCAAATACCGAAATGTCAGCAACAGTTTGTACACTGACCCTGATCTTGCACGAAGACACAAAGGACACAAAAGCGACTCAGAGTATAACGCGCTTCACGCCATCTTTAACCATGCCCGTATTGAAGTTCACCAACAACCCCAATCGTTCACCGATTGTTCTCAAATGCGTGACAACCTGCGCACTGTGAATTGGCGACAGCGCCTCCACCGCATTCAATCCCACCCCCTACTCCCCATCCCCCGCCCGCATCAACGGAAACAAAATCACATCCCGAATCGACCGCTGTCCTGTCAACAACATCACCAGCCGATCGATCCCGATCCCCAATCCTCCCGCCGGCGGCATCCCCACCCGCAGCGCCTCCAGGAAATCCTCGTCCGTCGCCCGGAACGTCTGCTCCTCGTCATCCAATCCGCCGATCTGCGAACTGAAATTCGTCGCCTGCACGTCCGGATCGTTCAGCTCCGTATACGCGTTGACCAACTCCATGTGCGCGAAATAAAGCTGCACCCGCTCCGCCACGCTCGGATCGTCCGCCTTCCGCTTCGTCAGCGGGCACATCTCCGCCGGATAATCCATCACGAACGTCGGCTGAACCAGATGCGGCTCCACCACGTGCTCCCACACATCCTTCAAAATCAATTCGTGATCCTTCCCCTCCGTCTCCACCCCCGCCTCGCGCGCCAGCCCCGCCACCCGCTCCACGTCGTCGCTGCCGAACCCCGCATGCTCCGCGAACAACTCGTGATACCGCGCGCGCCGAAACGGCAGTGAACAATCAATGTCCTGCTCATCAAACCGCACGATCGCCGAGCCCACCAACTCCATCGCCAGCGTGTGAATCAACTGCTCAGACAACGCCATCATCGAATGGTAATCCCCGAACGCCTGATACAACTCCAGCATCGTGAACTCAGGAAGATGATTGCGGTCGATCCCCTCATTGCGGAAATTGCGATTGATCTCGAACACGCGATGCAAGCCGCCCACCAGCAGCCGCTTCAAATACAGCTCCGGCGCGATCCGCAGATACAACTGCATGTCCAGCGCATTGTGATGCGTCACGAACGGCCGCGCCGCCGCGCCCCCCGCCTGCGGCTGCATCATCGGCGTCTCCACCTCCAGGAACCCCGGCCCCAACCCCGCCGGCGGATCCGTCAGAAAATCCCGAATCCGCTTCACAATCCGACTCCGCAGTTCAAACGTCTCCCGCACCTCCGGGTTCACGTACAGATCCACGTACCGCCGCCGATAGCGCAGCTCCGCATCCTGCAATCCATGCCATTTCTCCGGCGGCGGCGCCAGCGACTTCGTCGCGATCCCGAACCCCGCCGCATCCTCACCATCCCCCGCCCAGATCGTCACCTCCCCCGTCTTTGTCGTGCCCAGCGGACCCCGCGCCACCACGATGTCACCCAGATCTGTCAGCTTCGCCAGCTTGAATACCTCCTCCGCCACCGCCTTCTTGCTCACCGCGATCTGCAGGTCTCCCGTCCCGTCCCGGATCGTCATGAACACCAGCCGCCCGATGTCGCGATGCAGCATCACCCGCCCCGCCACCTTCACCACCGGCCGCCGGTCGTCCTCGGCATTCTCCTTCGCCGCCGCGTCCGCCGCCGCGTCGTACCGTCCCCGCGCCTCAGCAATCGGCGCCAGCCCGTCCACCCGCCGCCCGAACGGGTCGATCCCGAACTCATCGCGCAGCCGATCCAGCTTCACCCGCCGGTCCGCCTGTTGATCCCCGCCCGTCTGTACCGTTTCATCAGCCATAGTCCGAGCATCGTAACCGCCCGCGAACCCCGGATAAAACGATCATTCACGATAATGCGACCCCGCCGCCGATCCGTCGCACGATTGCCACCCCGGTCTCAGGTAAGATTCAGATCGGTCCCATCGACTAACTGTTTTGGACGGGCCATGCGGGAACCGGTGATTCGGACATGACCGACTTTGCGAACCTGATCCATGACCATGGCCCGATCGTGTGGGCGACCGCCTGTCGGCTGCTCGGAAACGACGCCGACGCCGCCGACTGTTTCCAGGACACCTTCGTCGAGGCCGTTCGCGTGTCACGCCGTCAAACCATCCAACACTGGCCCGGACTCCTGCGCCGCATCGCCACCGTCCGCGCCCTCGATCAACTCCGCCGCGTGCGCCATCGAGATCGTGTGGACCCCGCCCAGGATCTCGACCTCCTGCCCGGCGCGCAGTCCGATCCCGTCGGCGAATCTCAGTCCCACGAATTGGCCGCCGCCCTCCGCCAAGCCGTCGCCCGGTTGCCCGACCGTCAAGCCGAAGTCTTCTGCCTGCGTTGTCTCGATGAACTCAGTTACAAGGAGATCGCCGATCAGCTCGACCTGACCGAGAACGCCGTGGGCGTCCTCCTCCACAAGGCGCGCACGAAACTCGCCGCCAACCTCGACCGTCACCTCCCCGAGCCCGTCGGCCCAGCCAACCCATGAACCCCTCCGACGCCAACCATCAACCCGATCAAGTCGACCGCGCCATCGCCGCCGCGCGGGAAACGTCGCCGACCAACCCCCCGTCCGCATCCGTCGTCGCCGCAACACAAAAAGCCGTCCAGCATGAACTAGGTCCTGTCTGACGGCTGCAGTAGGCGGTTGCATCGCTGGATCATGGCGAGCTTGACCATGGTCAGATAGCTCTCGGCAAGTTTCTCGTAGCGC
>NYZD01000142.1 GCA_002685935.1 Planctomycetaceae bacterium
AACCCCCGGGGTTCGGATCGAACCCCGAACGCAACGGCTACGAACCGAGAGCGCAGACCGGACTTGGCCCGTCGTCGTAACGCTTTGATTTCAACGGTTTAGAGCGACAGCGGCGCAGACGCGAAATTCGGCATGGCTGTTAACGGGAACGGGCCTTCTCTTTCGAGAAGGCCCGTCAAGCTCCTCGAGCTGGACTCGAACCAGCAACCTAGCGGTTAACAGCCGCTCGCTCTACCAATTGAGCTATCGAGGATCGGATGTCTAACGCTGTTCATCGGACAGCGAATCCATCACTTTAGTCGGAAACAACGGCGGGTCAAGAATGGGGTTATTGGTCGGAAATGACGACCGAATCCATGGTGTCGCCCTGCTGAATGGCGTTGACGACATCCATTCCGTCGAGGACCTGACCGAATACGGAATGCTTGCCGTCGAGCCAGGGGGTGGGGACGTGGGTGATGAAGAACTGGGAGCCATTGGTGTTGGGACCGGCGTTGGCCATGGAGAGGATACCGGGCTTGTCGTGCTTGAGATCGGGGTGGAATTCATCGTCGAATTTATAGCCGGCGTCGCCGGTGCCGGTGCCTTGGGGGCAACCGCCCTGGATCATGAAATCTTCGATGACGCGGTGGAAGAGCAGGCCGTCGTAGAAGTTGTCGGCGGCGAGCTTGGTGAAGTTGGCAACGGTGTTGGGGACCTGGTCGTCGAACAACTCGACGCGGATGGTGCCCTTGCTGGTCTGGAAGGTGGCGACGCTCATGAGGCGGGGGCTCCTGTGGGGTAGTTGGGTCGGCGGCATCGGGGAATTCCGGGCGAGCATTGTAGCGGAATCGGAGATGAGGGGCAGGTGAGGACGGACAGGCGATGGGGGTTGGGGGATTGGCTAGAATGCGAGCGGGCCGGATTGGCCGATCACTGCAAGGAGAGGCGCCATCGTTAGTGAACGCGACATTTATTTTTTCGATCTGCGAGGGTATCTACGTGTTGAGGGGGCGTTGAGCGGCGCGGAGGTCGAGGCGCTGAACGCGGGGTTGGATGCGATTCCAAGGCTTGAGCCGGGCGAGTGGTATGGGCATGTGCACGGGCACACCTATGGGACGAATGACGGGCTGAACTATCAGCAGATCTATGAGGCTGGCGCGGCGTTTGAGAAGTTGATCGATCATCCGTCGTGGATTGATCGGATCCGGTGTTTTGTCGGCGGGGAAGGGACGTTCGACTATAACCACGGCGAACTGTTTATTGATGAGATTTTCGCGGGATTTCGGGGGCCGGGCGAGGCGATCGGGCTGCACTCGGGAGGCGACAGCGGGTGCAAGCGCAATCAGTACCTGGTTCGGGATGGGCGGTTCATGGTGGGGCAGGTGAACGTGCTGTTGGCGCTGACGGATATTGGGCCGGGCGACGGCGGGACGGTTTTGATTCCATCGTCGCATAAGCAGAATTTCACACATCCGGATTTTGAAGCGCATCGGATGAAAGAAGGCGGGGCGAGCGGCGATGACTGTGAGGGCTCGATGGAGGTGTTCGCGAAGGCGGGCGATGCGTTGATTTTCGCGGACGCGTTGTGCCACGGGTCAGCGCGACGGGTGAACGCGGGTGAGCGGCGGGCCATCGTGATGCGGTATGGTCCGAGCTGGGGATTCTTTCGACATGGGTATCGGCCGTCGGCGGCGTTGTTGGAACGGTTGACGCCGGAGCGACGGGCGATTGTGTGGCCGCACGAGCCGTATGCGCGGGTGCCGAACCAGATTGCGGATGCGGAGACGGACACGCCGCGGTGATCGCGCGGCGGACACAATGGGGCAAGCATGGTTGATGTGTCATTGATTGACGGGCTGCGGGCGATCGTCGGGGGCGACGGCGTGCTGAGCGATCCTGTTGAACTACTCCCCTACGAGAGTGACGCGTTTTCGGTGGCGAAGGCGACGGGGCGGGCGGTGGTGTTGCCGACGGAAACGGAGCAGGTGGCGGCGATCGTGAAGTTGTTGGCTGAGCATGATGTGCAGGTGGTGCCGCGGGGCAGTGGGACGGGATTGGCGGGGGGATGCACGGCGTACGGGGATGGGGTGACGATCTGCACGAGCCGCATGAATCGGGTGTTGGAGGTCGATCTGGCGAACCGGACGGCATGCGTGCAGGCAGGGGTTTACAACACGGCGTTGAGCAAGCATGTACAGGGGATGCCGGGCGGAGAGGGGCTGCATTTCTCGCCGGACCCGTCGTCGCAGACGGCGTCGACGATCGGGGGAAACGCGGCGACGAATGCGGGGGGGATTCACACGCTAAAGCATGGGGTGACGTCGAACCATGTGTTGGGCGTCGAGATGGTGATGGGTGATGGGTCGGTGGTGTGGACAGGGGGCGGGTTGAGGGATCGGATCGGGCCGGACACGACGGGGTTGATCTGTGGATCGGAGGGGACGTTCGGGATCATCACGCGGGTGTGGGTGAAGCTGGAAGCGTCGGCACGGGCGTTTCGGACGATCGTGGGGATCTTCTCGTCGTCACGTGATGCGGGGGACGCGGTGTCGGAGGTGATCGGGGCGGGGATCATTCCGGCGGCGATGGAGATGATGGACGGGAAGATGGTGCAGGTGATCGAGGATGCGTTTGGGTATGGATTTCCGGCGGATGCGGCGGCGCTGTTGTTGATCGAGATTGACGGGTTGGAATCGGTGCTGGACGAGCAGATGCGGCAGATCGTAGAGATCTGCGAACGACATCATGGACGGGATGTGCAGTGCTCGGCAGACGCGGCGCGGCGAGCGGAACTGTGGTCGGCGCGGAAGCGGGCGTTCGGGGCGATCGGCCGGATCAGCCCGAGCTACTGCACGCAGGATGCGTGCGTGCCGCGATCGATGTTGGCGGATGTGCTCGAGCGCATCGGTCAGATCGGCGAGAAGTATGGCATCACGATCACGAACGTGTTCCACGCGGGGGACGGGAACGTGCATCCGATCCTGCTGTTTGATGAGGCGAAGCCGGACGAGGTGCGCAAGGCGCTGGAGGCGAGTCACGAGCTATTGCGGTATTGCATCTCGATCGGCGGTGCGCTGACGGGCGAGCACGGCGTGGGGGTGGAGAAGCTGGGGCTGATGACGGATATGTTCGACGGGGCGACGATGGGGACGTTCGCGAAGTTGAAGGGGATTTTCGATCCGGCAGAGCGGCTGAACGTTGGGAAGTTGATGCCGTCGGAGAAGGTGGTGGTCGATCTGCTGGCGGCGGTGGGAGCGAACGTGCCGGGCGGGGCGTTGTAGCGTCGGCGGACGCGGCGATCAGATTTCACTTTGCAGAGGCGGTTTCGGTGGATTCCGCGGACTCGGCAGCTGAGTCTTCTTCGGCGGTCCCGGATTCGGCATCGTCGTTGTCGCCATCGGCCTGCTTGGGCCCGCAGTCTTCGGTGCAGTCAGCACAGTCAGATTCGGCAGCGGCGCCATCTTCGGCGTCGTCGGGTTGGGTGGTCGCGGCGTCAGTGGTCGCCGGTTGGGTGGTCGGAGCGATCGTGGTTGCCGGCTGGGTGGTTGGGGGGTTGCGCTGGTCGGCGGGGAGTTCCCGGATGTATTGGCGGAGCTGAACGAGTTGAAACCGCAGCTTGTCGGCAGTGCGACTGAGGGGATCGGCATCGATGGACGTGCTCAAGGCCTTATCGACTTGGGCGTATTGTTTGGCCTCCAGGTGGGCGATCGCCTTGCGGTGGAATAGTCTTTGGCGATCCTCGGGGGCGAGCTGGTAATCGTTATCGAGTTGCTCGATTCCGGCAATGACCTTGTCCCACATTCTGAGGGTCATGAGGTCGTCGAGTGTTTTGATTCGGCGGCGGGAGTCATACTTTGCTTTGAGGCCGGCGGCATTGTCGGCGTCGATGTCGATGATCTGCTGAATCTGCGGTTCGTAGCCGACGGGATCGGCGTGATCGGCGACGACGGAAATGGCCTGATCGAGGAGTTGGGCGCGTTTGAGTCCTTTGGTGGATTTGTCAGCCTTGGCGAACAGCGAATCCCGTTTGGCAATGACATTGTCGAACGCTTCTAGGTTCTTGAAATAGATCTTGGGCCCGACCGGCTTGTAGGTGGTCCTGCCGTACACGCGGGCCTTGGGGTCGAGAAGCAGCAGGACGGGGAAGGGACCAGGGCCGATTTGGAACTTATCCTGGAGCGCCTCGTTCTGTCGCGACAGCTTGGTGGGCTTGGGATTCGCGGTTTGAGTGGGGAAATCGAGGTAGACGAGAACAAATTTCTCGGGGCCTTTGGTCTTGAAGTATTCGGTGTTGAGGACACTTCGTTCAAGTTCGCGACAACTGGGGCACCAATTGGTCCCGGTGAACAGCAGCAGAAGCGGCTTCTCTTCCTTAGCGGCGCGTTTGAGGGCTTTGGGGTAGTCGGTCGTCCAGATGGACTTCTCGGGCTCGGCGCCGGGGGCGACGGTGGTGAGCAGAGCCAGGATCAGAATCAGGCTGAGGGGAAGCCAGCGTGTCATATTGGGTGGACCTTCTCGTTTCATCCTCAATGGGTGATTATACGGCCGTGAGGACGGGGCGGCTCAGATGCGGTCACGGGCCTGTGATTAATCGGTTTGAGCTGCATGTCGCTTGATTGTATGGCTGAAGTGACCGGGGGAGGGGTGTGTATTCCCGGTGCGAGGGGGTGTGGGTTCGATAACTGGTGACCGCCGGTGCGAACGACCTATCGCTTTGCCCACTGTTTGCCGCCGGCGCGAGTGCCGCAGACGCAGGTGCGGATGCCCATGGCGTCGGCCATGGCGGCTTTGGCGAGGAGGGCGCGGTCGGCATCGGCGGGGGAGTTGGCGTAGGCGACGTGGATGTGGTTGGCCTGATGCCGAGCCATGAGTTGGTCACGGGTGACGCCGTAGGTGACGGCGTGCATGATGGGCCACTGGACGGTGGTGGCGTCCCATCGGCGCTGGGTTTCAGAATCGGGGAGCCGAATGACTTTAGCGCGGCCGAGGTCCATGTTGAGTCGATCGCGGGCGACGTAGATTCGGGACCAGATGATTTCGCCGGGTCGAGAAATGCCTTTGAGCGATGCGCCGCCCAGCTGGAAATACATCGGGGGTTGGCGGAGGCCGATGGCGCCGGCCCAACCGTCGATGAAGTGGGCGGGGGGCGCGGCGCCGCTGATCTCGAAGACCCAGACGTATTCATCGGTGGAACCGGACGCATCCCAATCGCCCCAGCGAATGTCGTGGAGCGTGTTCTCGGGCGGTTGGTGGAGGGCGTGATGGACGCGGAGGGTCATGAGGGCGTCTAGGCCGGCACATTCGTCGACTTCATTGAAGTGCGGGAGGGGCGCGCCGGGGTAGAGCTCTCGTGATCCGTCGGCGGAACGGACGGGTGGGCGATCGGCGTTGTTGAGCGTGCCTTCGACGAGGTCGGACGCGGGGAGCAGGTCTTTGAGGCCTTGTTGGTATTGGATACCGATGGTGTCACAGCCGAACTCGTCGGCGAGTCGGACGGCGGCGATGTACATCCTGCATTGCATGAGGACCTGATCTTCGGTGAGAGGATCATCGGGGTTGGTGTCGTAGTCGAAGGTCATGCCACGGTCGAGGTACCACTGGTAGACGGCGCGGGCCTGATCGTCGGGGACTTGGTTGGCGGCGTGATAGAGGGCGGATTGACTGAGTCGTTCCTTGAAGACGCCGGTGGGATTGAGCAAATGATCGGGGATGATGGCGTTGAACATGCCCATGCACCCTTCATCGAAGACGCCCATGATGGATTTGTCGCGGCGGAGTTCGTCGGCGAGGGCGCGGCCGAGTTTTTTTGCGGCGGCGGGGATCTTGATCTTGTCAAGTTTGGTGACGTGGTCGGTCTTGTGGGAGACGGCGCCGGTGTTGAGCCACTTGAGGAGTTTCCTGGTGAAAGCGGGGTCGGCGAAATCCTCGGCCCAGAGGGTGGAGTATTTGACGCCAGCCTTGGTGAGCGAGCCGTTGAGGTTGAGCATGCCGACGAGCCCGGACCACTGACCGGACCAGTTGGCGATGGTGCAGATGGGACCTTTGTGGGAGATGAGACCGGCGAGGACATGGTGGGAGTATTGCCAGACGGCTTCGGCGACGATGAGTTTTGCGTTGGGATCGATGCCGGCGAAGATCTGCATGCCCTGTTTCTGTGAGGCGATGAAGCCGTGGGATTCTGATTCGTTGACGGGATGGGCGCGGATGAGTTGGTAGCCGCAGTTGGCCACGGCGGAGGTGAGTGCCTTTTCCATGTCGCGCTGAGCGGGCCAGCACATCTGGTTGGCAGACAGGCGCAGGTCACCGCTGGCGAGGAGGAGGACTTGCTTCTTGCCGACCTTGGTGGGCTTGGCGGATTTGGGGATGGTCACCTTGGACATGATGGAAGCCTCCTGAGGCTGGGGCGCGGCGCGGGCCGGTGCAACGGCGGGGGGCGTGGCGCCACCATGATACCAGACGGGATGGCGACGGAACCTGCGTTGCGTTGACCGGGTGAGTTGGGGTTCGTAGTCTTGGGGTGATGTCACATCCCTCGCCCCTGCATGCGTCCCATGACCGCGTTGAGGCGCTGTTCACACCGTTCGGCGAGGTGGAGATCGTGGCGGATTTTGGATCGCTTGAGCGGGAGTACGCGGCGATCCGGAAAACGGCGGGTCTTCTGGATTGCCCGCAGCGCGGGCTGATTCAGTTGAAGGGCGGGGATCGGCTGGAGTTTCTGCAGCGACTGATCAGTCACGATTGCGGGTCTCTAAAGCCGGGCGAGGGGAGGCGAGCGCTGCTGTTGAATGGCAAGGGACGGATTGTGACGGACATGATTGTGTTGGAGCGAGAGGCGGAGACGTGGCTGGACGTGGATGTGCACACGGTCGAGCCGGTGATGGAAGCGCTGGATCATTACCTGTTCGCGGATGACGTACAGTTGAGCGATGAGACGTCGGCGATGCATCGGGTCTCGTTGCATGGGCCGGAGGCGGCGCGGCTGGCGGGGGAGGTGGCGGATGCCGGGGACGGAGAGCCGGCGGCATATCAGCATGTGACGCTCACGGGCGAGGCGCGGTCGGCGGCTTATCGGCATGATGAAACGGGGGAGGTGGGGATGCACCTGTGGTCGTCGGTGGGGTTGGTGGCGGAGGTCTACGGGCGGCTGGCGGCGCAGGAGGAGCGTGAAGGGCTGCGCACGGTGGGGTGGCTGGCGTTCAACACGGCGCGGATCGAGGCGGGGATGCCGATCTTCAATGTGGATTTTGGAACGGATTCGCTGCCGCACGAGACGGGGATGGTGAAGGAACTGGTGTCGTTCACGAAGGGCTGTTACGTGGGGCAGGAGATCGTGGCGCGGATGGAATCGTTGGGGCATCCGGCGAAGCTGTTGGTGGCGTTCGGTGCGGATGATGACACGGAGGTGGTGGCGGGCGCGCCGGTGTTTGCCGAGTCGGATGCAAATCAGGCGATTGGGGCGGTGACGAGTTCGACGTTTTCCCCGTTGCGGGGGCACACGACGGTCGGTCTGGCGATAGTGAAGTGGGGACACCACGAGCCTGACACGACGCTGGCGGCGGGGGCACAGTCGGGGAACGTACGCATCACGACACAGGGCCTGGGCGCGCCGATCAGGTGATTCGCACTGTAGCTCTGCGACGGCCTGGCAATCTATTTGACGACGGAGATCGAATCGGCCTTGCTGTATTCGGTCATGACTTTGGGCCAGAGATCTTCGAACTCGCCGACCAGTTTTTCGAACGCGGTTGTTTCGGTTTTGCGGCGGGATTGATCGACGGCGAGGTCGTCGGTCCATGCGTTGGCGATCTGTTTGTGTTTGGCGGAGGCCTCGGCGGCGCCGTAGATATAGCCGCTACGGGTGTCCATGAGGACGGCGGAGGCGGTGGTGGCGAGGCGGACGTTTTTTGAGGGGAACAGGCCGAGGGTCACGAGGGTGAGGGGTGCGGCGTGATCGTCGGTATCGAAGGTGGTATCGAATGTGTAGACGAGGAGCATGTCGGCATGCATGCGGGCAGCGGCTTCGCGGAGTTCGAAATCGTCCTGGAGTTTTTCACGGAGCATCAGCCGATTAATGGGGCCGATCTGGGAGATGCCGTCGAGGTCGGCGATGCGCTGGAGTTGGTCTTCGGTTTCGACATCGCGGACGGTGATGATGCTGTAGTTGCCGTGTCCCCAGCTTTCGGCGGTGTAGGAGGAGTAGCCGGACGCCTGGACGCGGGCGACGGCGATGGCGGTGGGGAAGGCGGCGAGGGGTTTACGGTCGAGTATGTTGCGGATGCCGGCGTCGGTGTGTTGGTCGCGTTGCTGTTCGTTGAAGCCGAGGAGCGACATTTCAGCGGGGCCGCCGGGGACTCTGTAGCTGGAGCAACCGTTGGTGATGAGGATGGTGATGAGGGCGAGGGCAAGGGTGATGTGGATGGACCGATCGCGCATGGCGTGTGCCTCCTTGAGTGAGCGGCGGAGTGACGTTGCGGCAGCGAACGTCTGTTCACTGATAAAGGGCGCGAGGCGGGTGGAAGGTTCACACGAGCAATTGATTTTCGACGTGTCGGCCGAAGAGGGTCAGGGGGAGGGCGGATTGGATCTGGACATTGACGATTTGGCCGATGAGGGATTCTTCACCGTCGAACATGACGATGAGGTCCCCACGGGTGCGGCCGGTGAGTTGGGTGAGGGGCTGGGCGGATTCCCAACGAAGTTCGACGTTGGTCGAATCGGCGGCGGCGGCGTGAGCACGTCCGGGGGCAGGGGTACGTCCCTTCTGAGCGTAGCGACTGACGGATTCGACGAGGACGTCGACGGTTTGGCCCACGATCGCGGTGTGGATTTCCTGGGAGATTTCGGCCTGGACGGCGAGCAGTTCGTTGTTTCGGCGGCGCTTGTCGGCTTCGGAGACGTCGTCGGGGTAGCGGTCAATGGCGGTGGTCCCGGGGCGAGGTGAGTATTTAAAGATGAAGCTGTTCTTGAATCGACCGCGGCGAATGAGGTCTTTGCAGGACTGGAAGTCAGCTTCGGTTTCGGTGGGGAAGCCGACGATAAAGTCGGTGGCGAGTTGCGCGTGAGGTAGATGGGCGCGGACGCGATCGAGGAAGTCGACGTAGCTTTCGACGGTGTAGTCGCGGTTCATCATCTTGAGCAGACGGTTGGAGCCGTGCTGCACGGGGACGTGGAGGTAATCGCAGATGCGGGGCGAGTCGGCCATGACCTGGAGAATTTCGTCGCCGAAATCGCGGGGGAAGCTGGTGACGAAGCGGAGGCGCTGGATGGCGGGCACTTCGTCGTGGATGCGATTGAGCAGGTCGGCGAAGGTGGTGACGCGGCGGCCGGTGTTGTGTCGGTGGTCGGATCGGGTGAAGGCGGCGAGGCCGGGGCCGACCTGGGCGCGTTGGACGCCGTCGACGTGGGTCGATGCACCGTGATCGTATCGATAGTGGTTAACGGTCTGGCCGAGGAGGGTGATCTCAACAACGCCGACGTCAGCAAGCTGTTTGCATTCTTCGACGATGTGATCGGGGGGGCGGTGGACCTCGGCGCCGCGGGTGAAGGGGACGACGCAGTAGGTGCAGAATTTGTTGCAGCCGCGGGTGATTCGGACGTAGGCGGCGCCCTGGTGCCGGTCGGCGGAGATGGATCGGCCGAGGTCGAGGAGTTCGAGATCGTCGCGGGCGGCGTCGAGGGTGGTGGAGCGACGGGTGGTGTTGCCTTGGAGGGCGACCTGAGATACTCGGGTCTTGGCGACGTTGTCGATCAGGAGGGGGATCTTGTCAAGTTCGCCAGGGCCGCAGAGCAGGTCGAGGTAGGGGTACTGATCGATGATGGATTCTCCCTGGCGTTCGGCCATGCAGCCGATGACGCCAAGCACGAGGTCGGGGTTATCGCGTTTGAGGTTTTTGGCGTCGCCGAGTCGACCGTGGACTTTGTCTTCGGCGTGCTGGCGGACGGAGCAGGTGTTATAGAGGACGACATCAGCGTGGGTGCGGTCGTCGACGAACCGGTAGCCGAGGCCGGTGAGGGATGCGGTGACCAATTCGCTGTCCAGCACGTTCATCTGGCAGCCGAAGGTTTCGAGGAACACGGTTCTTGCGGCGGGATCGGGCATGGTGGGGGATTGTACGAGGCCGATAGGCGGCCGCCCAATGCGGGGGCGACGGGGGAGTGTTCATTTGTCGTTCGCGTGAGTCGATATTAACGTGAAGAGGAATGAAACCCACGGCTGATCAGTTGCGGACGCTGTGCCCTGACGTTGATGATCGGGCGATTGAAAATCATTTGAATCGTCTGGGGGAGAGTTATTTTGATCGGTTCGCACCGACGGTGGTGGCGGCGCATCTGAATGCTTTGAGCGGACTGACGGCGGACGAGCCGTGCCGGGTGTTGTTTGATTCGACCGAAGCGCACCAGATTCGCTGTACGATTCTATCCTCGGATTTTCCGTCGGTGTTTTCTCTGATCGCGGGGGTGTTGGCAGGATCGGAATTCGGAGTGACATCGGGGGATATTTTCACTTATTCGCGCGTTGAGCCGTCGGTATCGCAGGTGAAGTCGCGCCGCCGTCGGGGCCGATCCAGTCGGAAAGCCAAGGCGCAGGCTCCGCGGCGGATCATCGATCATTTTGAAGGTCGGATTGCGAGCGATCACGGCACGGCTGAGGCCTCGAGTCGGATCGTGGCGCGTTTGAAAGAGGTGCTGACGCTGGCGGCGAAGGGCGATGAGAAGTCGATGGCGGCGGCACGGCACCGTGTGAACGAGATGGTGACCGAGCAACTGGCCGGGATCGATCGGTCGGCATACCGAGTGCTGTACCCGGTGCAGATTGACGTGGCGGAACAGACCGAAGCAGGCACGTGGATTCGCGTCGTGTCGCAGGACACGCCGGCGTTTTTGTACGCGTTGAGCACGGCGCTGTCGCTGCACGGGCTTTCGATCGAGGGACTGCGCATTCGCACGCAGGGCGGACGGATTGAGGATGAGATCTGCGTGGCGGACAAGGACGGTCGCGCGATCACCGATGCGCAGCAGTTGGATCAGATCAAGCTGTCGGTTCTGTTGACGAAGCAGTTCACGTATTTTCTGGATCAAGCGCCGGACCCGTACACGGCTCTATCGCGATTCGAGCATTTATCGCGACAGGTGCTCAGTCAGCCCGAGAGCGGGAAGTGGATCGATGACCTGAGCGATCCGCGGACGATGCAGGATCTGGCGCGGGTGCTGGGGGCGAGCGATTATCTGTGGGAGGACTTTATTCGGTTCCAGGCTGACGCGCTGCTGCCGGTGCTCAAGCCACTGGTGTCGGGCGAGCGATTCGCACGGACGCGGGAAGATCTGGAGGAGGAGCTGGATCAGGCGATGGCCGAAGCGCCGGGTCCGGGCGAGCATCGCAAGGCTCTGAACAGGTTCAAGGATGATCAGATCTTTCGGATCGATCTGGATTACATCTTGTCCGAGGCGACGACGTTCCGGACGATGAGTGAACGACTGACGATGTTGGCGGAGCTAGTCGTGGACCGGGCCGCGCGCACGGCCTACGAGGCGCTGGCCGACCGGCACGGTCATCCGCGCACGCAAGACGGGCGCGAGGTGACGTATGCGGCGCTGGGCCTGGGCAAACTGGGTGGGATGGCGCTGGGATACGCGTCGGACATCGAGCTGATTTTTGTGTACAGCGAGGGGGGCCAGACGGACGGCGGCGAGCCGATTCCCAACGCGGCGTTTTTTGAGCGGATGGTTCAGGAGATCGGGCACATCGTGGAAGCCAAGCAGGAGGGTATTTTCCACATCGATCTGCGGCTGCGTCCTTACGGCCGGGAGGGCCCGTTGTGCTGCACGCTTGAGGCGTTCAGCGATTACTACCGTCCGGGCGGCGATGCCCACGCGCTGGAGCGATTGGCGCTGGTGCGGATGCGTCCGGTGGGGGGGGACACTGAATTCGGTGAGCACATTCGTATTCTGCGAGACCAGTTGATCTACACGGACCAGGGCATTGACCGTGAGGCGTTGCGCGAGGCGCGCCACCGGCAATACGAGGAACGGCGGACGTCACGACCGAACGCAAAGTTCAGTCAGGGGACGTTGGTGGATCTGGAACAGGCGGTGCAGTTGCTTCAGGTGGAACTGGGCCGGACGCGGCCTGACTTGCGCACGCCACGGATACATGAGTCGATCCTGCGACTGGGTGAGACGGGCGTGTTGAGTGAGGACGAGAGTCGGGAACTGGATGGATCTTATACGTTTTTGCGTCAACTGATTAACGGTTTGCGAATGTTGCGCGGCTCGGCGCGCGACCTGGTGCTGCCGGAGACAGATTCGGACGACTATATGTTCCTGGCGCGTCGTCTGGGTTATACGCGGAAGCGGGGATTGGGCCCGGCTCATCGTCTGCGGTTGGATTTCGAATGGCATCGGGCACTGATTCGGTGCTTCGTGGCCCGTCATTTCGATCGAGGAATGCTGCCGAACGCCGATGCGGGCAGTCTGGCAGATCTGGTTTTGTCCGAAGAGGCGGGCGTTGGGTTGCGCGACCGTGTGCTGGGGGAACTTGGCTCGACGGAACCGGCCGAGACACTGCGGCACCTGCGCACGATGGTGGGCGACAACGACGTGACCCGGCAGGAGTTGGCGCGATTGCTGATTATGGCGACAGATGGGCTGCGTGGGTGCTCCAGTCCGGATCTGGCGGTGGCGCGCTGGGCGCGGTATGTCGAGGAACTGTCCGATCGCAACGCCCATTTTGAATCACTGGCGAAGGATCCGGCGCTGTTGGGTTTGTGGATCCGGCTGCTGGCCGAGAGTGACTTCCTCTTTGAAGCGCTGGTGAAACGGCCGGCCATGTTGTCGTGGATCCAAGCGGCGTGGAAGATCGATGAGTTGGACAGCGTTGAGACGCTGGAGCAGACGCTGCGGTCGTTCGCGGACGCGATGACCGATCCGGCGCGTCGGTGAGCGGTCCGAATCACAAGCACATCAAGGCGACGGACCGAAGACGACGTGCTTGGCGATGCGCGAGGCGGTGTATTCGGCGATCCCCTTGACGCGCGGCAGATCGCCGACGGAACGGAACGGGGCGTGAGTGCGATCTTCGACGATCCGACGGGCGAGGACGGGACCGACACCGGGCAGCAGTTCGAGCGCAGGCGCGTCGACGGTGTTGATATTCATGTGCCAGACGACGTCGCCGGGCTCGGGCGGCGTGGCGACGATCAAGTGAGCCGTCGAGACCCAGAGCCCGGCGGCACACAGAAGCGTCAGAATCAGGACCGCGCGCCAGACGACCAGTGCGTCATGCAGGTGTTGAGGTGTGAGTGACGCGGGATCGGCGGATTGCGGGTTTGCGGTTTCGTGACGGGGTGACATCAGGTTGGGCCGTGCAAATCCTGTCGGAAGGTGGCGAGTCGGCGCATGGCATCCTTGGGTTGCAGGGACTGGGTGAGCAGTCCGCCGTTGGGCAATTCGGCATCGGGGTGGTCGGTGAGATCGGCCCAGGCGATCGACTCGACCTGCGGCTTACTGAGGGCGATGTTGTAGAACGCTTCGAGCCAATGGGCCTGGACGTTGGGGGACCAGTGCTTTCGCCAGTGCCCGCCGTCCGCGTTCTCGGCGGGCGGGTCCGGCGCGACATCGACCGCGGGTCGTTGGTCAGCGGGATGGGATGGGACGGCGACGGCGGTGAGGTGCAGCGGCTTGTCGAAACCGTTGAATTGATCGAACAGGGAGCTGATCTGCATCAGATCGCGGGTTGATCGCCCGTCGCGGTCGTGACCCATGATCAGTTTGATGCCGAAGCCGTCGAACGGGATGCCCGATTGAATGGCGAGTTCGGCGTACATCGCGGGGGGGATTGAGCGCTGGTTGGCGGCGTAATACTCGCCGAAGGGCTGCGCGATTTCGATCAGCGTCCGGGCATTGGGTTGGACCTTTTTGGCGACCATGATCGCGGCGCGGGTGAGGTCCATGAGTTGATCGAAGCTGAAATCGAACTGAGCGTTGACGTGGATGCCGCTGACGACATTCCACAGGGTGACGACGTTGCGGTATCGACTGACGACGCGTTCGACGTGCTCGTAGACGAGGTCACGGATGGGTTCGTAGTCGTGCTCCCAGATGTAGGTCCAGTCGGGGAGGATGGCGGGGTCGAATGACACGAGGGGCCCGGCCATGATGGGCAGGCGGTTGCGGAAGGCCCATTCGGCCCAACTGTCGAGTCCCTGCCAGATGTATTCACCTTCGCGGGGCTCGATCTGTCGCCAGCGCATGGGCAGGGACAGGTAATCGAAGTTGGCCTGCAGGGATTGGCGGATCTCTTCGACGTGGTGGTCGAGTTCGATGCCGGTGCCGAGGAAGATGTTGCGGCCGGACTGGCCGATCTGCCGTCGGCGTTCGAGCAACGACGCGGCGTGGGCCATGGCCAACTCTTCGGAGGCATCGATGGAGAGGATCAGGGACTGCCTGGCGAGCTTGTCGGCGGCGGGCGGATCATCCTGATGGAGCAGCGCGTCAATGAATCGCTGTTTGCTGAGGGCGACGCGCCGGGAGACGGTGTGGTCGTCGGGCAGATCGGACATCATCCATTCTTCCTGCTTGGCGATGATCTTCATGAGGCGATGGCGAGCGAGTTCTAGCATGAGCAAGTAGGGCTCATCGCGATCGGGCAGGAGGCAGGTCTGGAGTATCAGTTCGCCGGCTTCGGGCAGGTTGATCTGCAGGGCGAGCGAGGCGGGCCCGATGGCGCGCTTTTCGCATTGGACGGCGCCGTCGAGGTATTGGATTGACGCGCGGATGCCGATGTCATCGGGCCCGAGGAGGTGGGCGTGGCGCACGGGCCACTCGGTGGCGGGCTGTCCGTTCTCGTAAGCCAGGAATCTGAGCATGGCGATGCGGGCCGGGGCCGTCCTTGTGGCAGGTCGGTGATGCGGCCTTAGTCCGGCGTCATTGGGCATCGACATCACCGATGCTGCGGGTCATTCTTGCTGAACGCAGGAGGAATGCAAGGGCGGCTGGATCGCAACTTTGCTGATGGTGCGAAGAGTGATAAACTGGGTCGAAACAGACTCCCCAAGCGGTGTTCACAAGACGAGGAGGCCCCACAATGCCGCACGAAGTGCTGAAAACCGATCTGCCACTGGACAATCACCGCACGGGCAAGGTGCGTGATCTTTATGACACAACGGGACCGAACGGCGGCGCGCGGCTGGTGCTTGTGGCGACCGACCGGATCAGCGCGTTCGACGTGATCATGGCGAACGGCGTCGCGGGCCGCGGCGTGGTGCTGACGCAGATCAGCAAGTTCTGGTTTGATTACTTCGCGGATCGCGTGGAGAACCACGTGCTGTCGACGGACCCGGCAGACCTGCCGAGCTTGACCACGGAGCAGCGCGAACAACTGAATGGGCGCTTGACGATCGGGCGGAAGACGAAGGTGGTGCCGATCGAGTGCGTCGTGCGTGGCTATCTGGCGGGATCGGGCTGGAAGGAATATCAGGAGAATCAGACGGTGTGCGGGATTGAGCTGCCGGCGGGGCTGAAGCAGTGCGATCAATTGGCGGCGCCGATTTTTACGCCGGCGACAAAGGCGGAGTCCGGTCATGATGAGAATATCTCGTTCCACGAGGCGTGCGAGATCGCCGGTGAATCGCTGATGACGCAGTTGCGGGAATTGAGCGTTGACATTTACACCGCGGCGCGGGATTACGCGGCGGAGCGGGGGATCATCATCGCGGATACGAAGTTTGAGTTCGGATTGCCGACCGCAGGTGACGGGCCGCCGATTCTGATTGACGAGGCGCTGACGCCGGACAGTTCGCGGTTCTGGCCGGCGGA
>NYZD01000143.1 GCA_002685935.1 Planctomycetaceae bacterium
ACGCGTTGACCGCAGGCTCGCGCGCCTGGCCCCGCCGACGGCCGCATGACGACAGTCACGCGAAATCTGACTTCCACCACGGACTGCTAGGAATCTGCCGGAGAACTGGTCGGTCGGATAGCCGCCGTACTCGAGGTGGTCGATGGTATACCTGCCGGGTCTCCCGGGCTCCAGGGGGAACGCTTCGGAGATCGACTGACCTGGCTCGAGATTGACCTTGGGCGGGACATTGTCAACACCGTAATTGTCGAGCAGCTTGCCGCCACTGTATTGGCCGGTCTCGCTGTTGTAATGGGCGGTGACACTGCCGCGCATCAGCTTGAGGCCGGCCACCTCCAGGTCCTGCGCCGAGATATTCTTGAGCGCAAGTGTCAACACGACGGGCTCGTGGAGGGAATAGGCCTCACGATCAGTAGCCGCACTGAGCAAAAGGCCGGTCGAGACATCGGGCAGCGCCGCGCGTTTGACTACGGCTTCGGGAGGTGGTTTCGGGTACGGCTCCAGCTCCAGGGGTGTGGCGCCGTCCGGAAGTTTGGCTAATCTGACGGCGGGCTTGAGATCGTCAAGCGTGAACCAGATCAGGCCGGAGACTCCGCCAAGCGTGGCCACGCGGCGCGGCGCCTTCGTCGATTCGTCGAGATAATAGAGGTCGGCGAGGCCGCGCGAGCCGCGGGTCCAATAGACCAGGCGCGAGGCGTCCGGCGCGACAACGACGGCGGCATGATCTGCGACGTGAGCGTTTCTGAAGGAAAGTTCCTTCGCGATGATCACGTTGCCATCGAGCACGCTCGACAAATGATGTGCCACTGCAGGTCCAAGGGGTATCGGTGCATCGACAAGTTCCCTCTGCTTGATTGCCAGTCGGTAGCTGATCACGCCCGTGGTGCTCGGGCTGGCGATGACCACCGGCCCGGTGCCCGGGACATGGTGCAACGTCACACGATCCTTGGCGCCGGGAATCCGGACGAGATCCGCCCCCTCACCGGTCCCGGTGTCGATGACCACGAGGTAGTCGCCCTCGGACAATGGCCTTTGGGGCTCGGGTTCCGTGCGGAGGGTAAGCAACCGGGCATCGTCGAGCCACATCAGCGGCGGATGTTGGCCAAGGTTGTTTGACATATCCGGAACCCGCCATTCAATGGGCGTGGAAGTAATCACCGCGGTGGTGGCCACGTCCATCACTTTGGCCATGTGCAGGTCCATCTGATGCCGTTCGGTCCAGGCGAGATGCTTACCATCAGGGGAGACCCGCAGACCGCGGACGGGCCTGGCAATTGAACGGGCGAGGGTCCGCGTGCGCGTGTCGAGCGCCAGCGAGCCGCTTGCAGATTCGTAGTAGATGCGACCGCCGAGCGCGACGGCGTCGCGCGCTTCCTGCGCCGCCAGGGCGAGTTGCCCAGTGGTGAGGTCGAGCGCGAGCAGATCACCGGAATAGGTGAAATACAAAGTTTTACCGCTGATTGCCATCGGGTGGGCGGAATGGTTGAGTCCTTCGAGCGGGATCTCCTCTATCTCGAGACCGGCCGGTGCGTCCTCCGAGAGCGTGACAAGCACGGCGGCGTCTATCTGAAGATGCCCGCGGCCACCGGCTTCGGTGCCAACCCGGGCGTAGCGGATGTAAACGAAGCCATCAGAGGCGCGCACCGCGCGCTCGTCATCGAGGCGGCCGAGCGCCTCGGGGGCGTTCACGCGGTTCGGTCCGGCTACGGCCTCAAGCCTCCGGATGGCTTCGGCCACATGCCTGCGCGCCCCTTCGCCATAGGCCCGGATCTTCGCATCCCCGCCCACGTCCGACGCGCGAGCCCGGCGCAACGCCGGCAGCGCCGACGGATCACCGATCAGCCCCAGCGCCTCGGCCGATTCAATCTGCATCTCAATCCCGCCGTCCTCGAGCCTGCCAATCAGATCCGGAACCGCCGGACGCGCCGCCTCGCCCATAGCCCCCAGCGCCTCGGCCGCCAACGAAGCACGCGGAGCCGACCGATGACTGCGCACCAGATCGATCAGCGCCCCCACCGCATCAGCCGCCGCCGCCCCACGATGCCGCAACACCCGACACGCCAACCGGCGCTCAGCATCTTTTTCGCTTCGCAGTTGCTCAATCAACGTCGTAACCGACAGCTCATCACACCAATCCCCCGTCAGCGTCCCGGCGTCCAACGTCTCGCCCGATGCGATCAGCACCGAAGGCCTGGACCACTGAACGTTCCGAACGCCCGTGGCGAACTCATACTTGAAACCGGACACCAGACCCGTCGCTCGGTAGCGCCCCCCGCCAAGGGATTCAAGCCCCAAAGGCGCTCGACTGTAATCCAACCAACCGCCTCGGGACCTCGTCCCCGATGCGCCATGTCGCCCCCTGAATCGGACCTTCGCACCTGAAACCGGCGTGCCGGCCGTATCGACAACGTTGAACTCAGCCGCGCCCGTCGGCACCAGGCGCAGCTCCATCGCGTCAACCCTCGGATCAGTCGTCGAGGCGTTCGCGAAGGCAACTGCCGCAAGCGCGCCATCATCCGTGCGTGCGATCGCGCAAACCTTGATCGTCTCGTCCCAATCTGCATACATCGGCCGACGCAGGTACCCCGTAAATCGGCCCTCGGCATCCGTGGTCAGCCGATGGGTCCTGCCAGAACCCATACCGTCACGCCATCCGCCGGGACCGTCGCCATGCCAGGAGATCGTCATCGATACCGCGGCCCCCGCCGCCGACCGACCATCGGGCATCAACACCCGACCCTCATACGGCGGCGCGCTGCGCACTGTGAAATCCACGTCGCGCACCTGTTGGCCCGGTCCAACCTGGACTTCGCGTTCATCCCCGTGTCTTGCGGTAAAGTCCACGGGAATCCATCGATCGCGTGTCCCCACGCTGTAGAGTGACACCTTCCGCGGATCGACATAGAGGCGGTATTGTCCGTTGCTGTCGGTCTGGATCCCGTTGCGGTTGCGCGTTCGGCCCGTCGAGAAATTGATCCGCGCCCCCGCCACCGGCTTGCCCGTCTCGGTGTCGCGTACCGTCCCGCCAAGGCTCTGCGGTAGCGTCAGGCACAGGTCGTCCGCTCGAACCGGCCGATCCGCGACATTCACAACAACCGATGGGCACCACGTCCCCTCGGGGCGGCCGGGCGCACTTTCCACCCGAACGGAATACTCGCCCGGCTCAAGGCCCGTAATCGTGTAGACCCCGTCGTCATTCGTCCGCGCCGCCGGTCCAGTCGACCACCAAACGTTCACCTCCGCCCCCGCGACCGGTTCACCCCCCGGCGACTCCAACACGCGACCGGTGATCGTGGCGCGGACCGCACCCGACATTACCGCCGGCGTGTCCGCCAACACATCCAACCCTGAGCACAAAGCCCCCAACGCCAGCACCGCAATGACCGCACACCCGCCCCACACCCCGCGCCGACGCCCAACACGCCGCACGCCGAAATCAACACCCGTCACACCCAGCACCGCCGCCGCCCGTGTCCATGGCATCGCATGCCCCTGTAATCAAGTGTCACCCAATACCCAGACGCCCAGCCATCCCCCAATGTTCCGCGACATCCACAAAAGATCGCGTCACCCCACCCCTTCCCGCACCTTCAACAGCTGATACAACATCTCCACCCGACCCATCTCCACCCCCACCGCCCGCGCCGCACGCACCGGGTTCCCGAACAACGTCTCCACCTCCATCGCGCGGCCCGCCTCCGCGTCCAGCATCATGCTCGGCTTGTACGCCACCATCCGCTCCGTCCAGGACAACATCTTCGCCACGAACGCCGGCTCCACCGTCCGACCATGCCCCGCCGCACCCGCCACCACCTCACCCATCAGTGCCTCCACCAGCCCCCGCGCCGACGCGTCCGCCATGATCCGATCCGTCGTCAGCCCCATCACCACCGACAACCCATTAAAAGGCACGTTCCACACCAGTTTTTTCCACCGCGCCGTCACCAGATCCCCTTCCCGCGTCACCGAGATCCCCGCCCGCTCAAAATCCCCGCCCACCGCGCGCAGACGATCCGTCACCCCCCGCCCCTCATGCGCCGCGTCGTATTCCGCTAGCGCGATCGGCCCGAAATCCAAATGCCTCACATGCCCCGGCCCAACCTTGTGACAACACAAAAACGCCATCCCCCCCATCACCCGATCCGCCCCCACCACCGCCGCCGCCGCATCCTCCATCCCCAATCCGTTCTGCATCATCAACACCACCCCGTCATCCGCCACCACCCCCGGCAGCAACTCCCCCAACAAATGATTCATCGTCGTCTTCAACCCCACCAACACCACATCACACCGCGGCATGTCCCGCACGTCCCGGTACGCATGCACCTTCGGCAATTCAAAATCCCCGTCCTTCGATTCACACTTCAGCCCCCGCGCCCGCACATGCTCATAATCCGACCGCAGCAAATAGTGCACCTCGCACCCCGCCCGATTCAGCCGCGCACCGTAAAACCCCCCCAGCGCCCCGGTCCCGATCACCGCATAGCTTCGCTCGCTCATCCGCTACAGATTACCAAACCCACACCCCACCCATCGCCCCGCTGCCCCACAATACCGCCGCACCTCAGCTCATTCCCCGCTGCGCCGTCCCCCTCCGCCGACTGCTTTCTCTCTTCTTCGTGCCCTGCTCCGCCTCTTTGTGTCCTTTGTGCAAGATCCCCTCCCCTCCCTGCCGCCCCCCGCCGCTTGACACCCCAACCCCTCTACGTTGTCATGCCTGCACCCCGGACCCGCTCAAACCGCCGGTCCGCGCATTTCTGTGCCGCCGACTTCCACTCGGAGCGATCATGAACGACGCGCCCAACCCCGCCGAATCCGATTCCCTTGACACGTCGCCTCCCGCGCCCGCGGCCCCCGACGTCCCGGCCGCCGGGGGCCGCGCCCGCCAATATTGGCACGCCAACCTCCGCGTCATCGGCCTCCTCCTGGCCGTCTGGTTCCTCGTCTCCATCGTCCTCTCCATCCTCCTGATCGAAGACCTCAACACCATCACTCTCGGCAAACTTCCCCTCGGATTCTGGATCGCCCAACAGGGCGCCATCTACGTCTTCGTCATCCTCATCTTCGTCTACGCATTCTGGATGGACCGCCTCGACCGCAGGTTCGGCGTCAATGAATCACGCGACAACCCCGGCTCAGACACAGGGGCAATTGAATGATCGTCGCCCTCGCCCAGGCCGCCGCCGACGCCGTCCCGCACGTCACCACCACCGATACCGACACCACCCGTGTCTGGACATTCGTCTTCGTCCTCCTCACCTTCATGACCTACCTCTACATCGGCTGGCGCTCCCGCGTCCGCGAGACCCGCGGCTTCTACGTCGCCGGTCAGGGCGTCCCCGCCATCGCCAACGGCGCCGCCACCGCCGCCGACTGGATGTCCGCCGCCTCGTTCATCTCCATGGCCGGCCTCATCAGCTTCGCCGGCTCCGATGGCAGCGTCTTCCTCATCGGCTGGACCGGTGGCTACGTCCTGCTCGCACTCCTGCTCGCACCCTACCTCCGCAAGTTCGGCAAGTACACCGTCCCCGACTTCGTCGGCGAACGCTACTACTCCGAAACCGCACGCATCGTCGCCGCCGTCTGCGCCCTGTTCGTCAGCTTCACCTACGTCGCCGGACAAATGCGCGGCGTCGGTATCGTCTTTAGCCAGTTCCTCGGCGTCGATATCTGGTGGGGTGTGTTCATCGGCATGGTCATCGTCGCCTTCTTCGCCGTCCTCGGCGGCATGAAAGGCATCACCTGGACCCAGGTCGTCCAATACGGCGTCCTCATCTTCGCCTTCCTCGTCCCCGCCTTCGCCATCGCCCAAATGCTCACCGGCAACCCCGTGCCCCAGCTGTCCATGACCTTCAGCGACATCGCCGAAAAACTCAACGGCATCCAGCAACAGCTCGGCTTCAACGAATACACCCAACCGTTCGGGCAATGGAACAAGCTCAACGTCCTCTGCATCACCGCCGCCCTCATGCTCGGCACCGCCGGCCTGCCCCACGTCATCGTCCGCTTCTACACCGTCCCCAACGTCCGCGCCGCGCGATTCAGCGCCGGCTGGGCCTTGCTGTTCATCGCCGTCCTTTACACCACCGCCCCCGCCCTCGCCATCTTCGCGCGATACAACCTGCTTGATTCGCTCAACGGCGCCACCATCAGCCACGTCGAGGAAAAACAGTCCGGTGACGCAACCAGACAGATCATGCATCTCACCGATTCAGCCGGAAGACCCATCGACTGGGCCGCAAGTTGGCAGGACACCGGCCTGATGACCTTCAACGATGCCGATGGCGACGGCCGTATCTCCATGAACACCGTCCTCGACGACGACGGCAACCCCACCGCCAAATTCGCCGAAGCCACCATCGATCGCGACATCATCGTCCTCGCCACCCCCGAGGTCGCCCGACTCGCGCCCTGGGTCGTCGCCCTCGTCGTCGCCGGCGGACTCGCCGCCGCCCTCTCCACCGCCGCCGGGCTCCTGCTCGTCATCAGCTCCTCCATCGCCCACGATCTCTACATCCACTTCGTCGAACCCAACGCCTCCGAGCGCCGCCGCGTGCTCGTCGGTCGTATCGCCATCGTCGGCGCGCTCATCATCGCCGGCTATTTCGGTGTCAGACCACCCGGGTTCGTCGGCGAGGTCGTCGCCTTTGCCTTCGGACTTGCCGCCGCCAGCTTCTTCCCCATCATCCTGCTCGGCATCTTCGACGCCCGCACCAATCGCGAGGGCGCCGTCCTCGGCATGATCGTCGGCCTGGCTTTCACCGCCGTCTACATCCTCGGCAACACCGCCCACAAAATCCTGCCCGGCGTCGAAGAGCCCTGGTTCGGCCACTGGTGCTTCGGCATCAGCCCCCTCGGCATCGGCGCCGTCGGCATGGCCCTCAACCTCATCGTCACCCTCGTCGTCTCCCGACTCACCCCCGCCCCGCCCCAAAAGGTCCGCCGACTCGTCGAATCCGTCCGCGTCCCCGCCGGCGCTCACCCCCCCGAAGCACACTTCGACGAATCCGACGCCGAAGCCCTCGACGCCTGACGCCCGCCAACCATCGATCACCAATGGCCCAACGAGCCGCGACCGTGAGGGAGCGGTCCCGCCTCCCCCGCTCGCGTCAACCCCCCGGACCGACTATACTTCGATACATAACGAAGTATCGTATCAATGAAAGGATGGCCCATGCGCCAATATCTGGCGATCACCAAAGCCCTCAGCGACGAGGCGAGGGTCCGCGCCCTGATGACCCTCGCCGATGGTGAATTATGCGTCTGTCAGATCATCAAGGTCGTCGCCCTGTCGCCGTCGACCGTGTCCAGACACATGTCGATCCTGCAGGCCGCCGGGCTCATCGAGCGGCGCAAGGATGGCCGCTGGCACTACTACCGACTCGCCGGTCGCGATGCCTCGCCGACCGTGCGGCAGGCGCTGCGGTGGGCACTCAAGTCGCTCCAGGACGATCAAAGGATCGCCAACGACAGGCGCACGCTCATCCGCGTCCGCGTCAGGACCCGAGAGGATCTGACCGCATGCTACGCCGCAGCCTGACCGTCCACACAAACCCCCGGACCGTGAAACGCTCCCCGACATGCCGTTGAACCACCACCCCCGCGTCAGCGACAAATGCCCCGCCTTGATCCAGACATCACGCCGCGCCCGTCCGCCAAAGCCACCGTCATGATCGACCGCGCCGCCAAACGACTGTCGTTCTTCGACCGCTACCTGACCGTGTGGATCTTCGCCGCGATGGCCGTCGGCGTCGCCCTATCAGCCCGTGGCAAAAGTCTCGTTGGGGGTGTTGTGGCGTGACGGGGATGGCGCTACGGTATTGGCCGTGACGGTGATTTGATCGG